>JAKQJH010000115.1 GCA_029561255.1 Bacteroidota bacterium
CAACTATTCAAAAAAATAGTATATTGAACCCACGTTACACCTCAAGTGTTTACATAAAAACAACGATTGCCATGACCGAGCCAAAAAGACTATTTGACTGCCTGGACTATCACCTGGAACGCACCCCGCTGGACATCATGCTGGCCGGCAAAGAAGGGGGGCAGTGGAAAAAACACAGTACTGCTTCCGTAAAGGAAACGGTGGACCGGCTCAGTGCCGGTTTATTGAGCCTGGGTGTCAGCTGCGGGGATATGAGTCCGGAAGGCCGGGATAAGATTGCCATTCTTGCTAAAAACCGACCCGAATGGGTAATGCTCGATCTGGCTGTTCAGCAGATCGGTGCCGTGCTGACCCCGATCTACCCCACGATCAATGTCAATGAACTGGAATTTGTGCTCAATGATGCACAAGTAAAATATGTATTCGTCAATGATGAGGAACTCTTCCTGAAAGTATATAGCCTGAAGGAAAAAGTGCATAGTGTGAAAGAGATCTATACGTTTGAACATGTGCCCAATGCATTGCACTGGAAAGAAGTACTGAATCTGGCCACCCCGGAATTGATTGCACAAATCAAACCGGTTTCGGATAAAATCACCTACGAGGACCTGGCCACGATTATTTATACCTCCGGCACAACAGGTACGCCCAAGGGGGTAATGCTTTCACACCGGAATATTCTTTCCAATGTGAATGCCAGTATGCCCTGCTTCCCCCCGGGAGAAGAGATGAAGGCACTGAGCTTCTTACCTCTCAATCATATATTTGAGCGGATGGTCACTTATCTCTACCTGTTCAGGGGTATTTCGATTTATTATGCGGAAAGTCTCGAGACCATTGCCGACAACCTGAAAGAAGTGCAACCGCATATGTTCACCACCGTGCCGCGCCTGCTGGAAAAAGTGTATAACAAGATCATGCAGAAAGGCAATGAACTCACGGGCACCAAACGTAAATTGTTTTTCTGGGCGCATGGACTGGCGGAGAAATATGAAATCAATAAAGACCAGGGACCGATGTATGGCTTCAAGCTCGGCCTGGCCAATAAAATCATCTTCAGTAAATGGCGGGAAGGACTAGGTGGTAATATCAAGTGTATTGTAACCGGTGGGGCAGCCTGCCAGGTGCGGCTGATCCGCATATTCAGTGCGGCAAAGATCACCATTATGGAAGGGTATGGATTAACGGAAACCTCCCCTGTGGTGGCTGTAAATCGTTATGAAGAAAGCGGCCGTCGTTTTGGTTCAGTAGGTCCGCTGATCGGAGGTGTGGAAGTAAAGATTGCGGAGGATGGGGAAATACTCTGTAAGGGACCGAATATCATGATGGGTTATTACAAACGGCCGGATCTGACAGCGGAAGTAATAGATCAGGACGGTTGGTTTTATTCCGGTGATATCGGCGACCTGAGTGCGGATAATTTTTTAAAGATCACCGATCGCAAAAAAGAATTATTCAAGACCAGCGGGGGAAAGTATGTCGCTCCCCTGCCCATTGAAAACAAGCTGAAGGAATCTCCTTTTATTGAGCAGGTGATGCTGGTCGGTTCGGACCGGAAATTTGTCAGTGCATTGATCGTACCCTCATTCCCTAATTTGCTCGACTGGTGCCGTCATCATGGTATACATGCAACCGGGCATGAAGAAGTGATCCGTGATCCGAAGGTGCAGGAGATGTATAAAGACCTGGTGGAAAGTTTTAATAAATATTTCAATCATGTGGAGCAGGTGAAAAAATTTGAACTGCTGCCCAATGAATGGAGTGTGGAGACGGGTGAAGTGACGCCTAAGTTATCCCTGAAACGGAAAGTGGTGATAGAGAAATATAAAGATGCAATTGAACGGATCTATAGCTGATCCTATTTGCTTTTGGCGGCACTGTCTTTCCGGCCTCTTTGCATCAGTTTTTGTACAAATTCATCGTATTTCACCTGCTGCTGCGGATTGAGCAGGTT
>JAKQJH010000166.1 GCA_029561255.1 Bacteroidota bacterium
ACTGGGTATTGAGGAAGGATTACTCCTTTCCATCGAAACCTTAGGGTTTACCCAGCCCACCCCGATCCAGGAAAAAGCCATTCCGGTTCTGCTCCAGGGAACCAAGGATTTTATCGGACTGGCCCAGACGGGCACCGGTAAAACGGCTGCTTTCGGATTACCACTCCTCCAGTTAATTAAAAAAGAAGACCGTTTCCCCCAGGCACTGATTGTATGTCCCACCCGGGAACTCTGTCTCCAGATCACCAGTGACCTGGAAAAATTCAAGAATAAAAAAGTTTCAGTTTCTGTTACTGCCGTTTATGGCGGTACCTCCATCAGTATGCAGATCCGTGACCTGAAAAGGGGCACCCATATCGTGGTAGCAACCCCCGGTCGGCTGATTGATCTGATCGAACGTAAAGCGATCAACCTCGAACAGATCCATTATGTGGTATTGGATGAGGCCGATGAAATGCTGAACATGGGCTTTAAAGAGGATATCGAATTTATTCTGAAGAATACCCCGAACCGTCAAAGCACCTGGTTATTCAGCGCCACCATGCCTGCGGAAATTCGCCAGGTAAGCAAACGGTATATGGATAAACCCTTCGAGATTACCATTGGTAAGATGAACGAGGGGAATGCCAATATTGATCACCACTATTATATGACCCAGCATCATAACCGCTATGAAGTATTGAAGCGGATTATTGATTTTAATCCCGGCATTTATGGAATTGTGTTTGCCCGTACCAAGGCCGATACGCAGGACATCGCCGAGAAACTGACCCGTGAAGGATATGATATTGATGCCATTCATGGTGACCTGACGCAGCAGCAACGGGATAAAGTAATGGGGCTGTTCCGCGACCGCAGTGTGCGACTGCTGGCCGCCACCGATGTAGCCGCCCGTGGTATTGATGTGCAGGGAATTACACACGTAATCAATTTTGAATTACCGGATGATGTGGAAGTATATACTCACCGCAGCGGCCGTACCGGCCGGGCCGGTAACAGCGGGGTGTCTGTATCTATCGTAACACCCAAAGAAGTTTACCGGTTACGCCAGATCGAAAAACTGGTGAATACCCGGGTGCATAAAATGGATATTCCGAGCGGAAAGGATGTATGCCGCAAACAGTTTTTCTCTTTCATTGATAAAATGCTGGGTGCGGATATCAGCCATGGAGAGTATGAAACCTACCTGCCTATATTAAGAGAGAAATTTGCCCATGTGGAGAAAGAAGAAATTCTGCAACGGGTAGCTGCACTGGAGTTTGACCGTTTCCTTAAATATTATGAAAATGCAGCTGACCTGAATTTGCGGGATGCGGGTAAGAAAACAGAGCGGGGCGAAAGAGGAGCAGCCCGTTTTGAGCAACGCGATACTCAGGGAAGAAAGTTTGGCGGCGGCGGAGGTTCTTATCAACGACTGTTCGTAAATCTTGGAACCAAAGATGGTTTCTATAAAGCCAGTTTCCTGCAGTTCATTCTCGATATGAGTGATTTGAAAAAGGATGTACTTGGTCGTATCGATATGAAAGAGATGA
The DNA here is from genome assembly GCA_029561255.1 of Bacteroidota bacterium. Classification (GTDB taxonomy): domain Bacteria; phylum Bacteroidota; class Bacteroidia; order Chitinophagales; family Chitinophagaceae; genus JJ008. The sequence continues at coordinate 1,533 of JAKQJH010000166.1, forward strand.
ACAGCTGGGTGGAAATTGAAGCCGGGGCGGCCAAGAAAATGATCAAAGCGATCGATGGCAAGAATTACCGGGGCCGTAAAATCCGTATGAACGACGCGGAGAACGGCGGCCGTTCAAAATAAATTAATATTGTTGTTGGTAAAACCCGCTGCAAAACCTACATTTGTTTCATGACGATGACGAAATCATTTTTTGGCACTTATTTTTATTACTTCTTTTTTAGTAAGAGGCCGGGAATGCTTTTGTTGAAAACAAACTGAACAACTAAGAAACATCAACATAAAGAATCCCGGCCAAACGGCCGGGATTCTTGTTTTTTAGGCCCCTCCAAACCTCCCCAAAGGGGAGGCTTGGCGTCTGAAAGTTGAAAAAGATTTATACGAATGAAACAGAAATAAGCATATGAGTAAAAAGGTTTCGATACAAGGATATGAAGGAAGTTTCCACCAGGTGGCTGCCCGGCTTTTTCATGGGAAAACAGTAGCCGTGATCCCCTGCGACACATTCCGGGAAGTAGTGCGTGTGGCATCCAGTAAAAAAGAAAGTGATGGTGCGGTGATGGCCATTGAAAATTCGATTGCCGGAAGTATCCTGCCGAATTATAATTTATTGCAAAAGAGCAACCTTAAAATTGCCGGGGAGATCTATCTGCAAATCCGGCAAAACCTGCTGGTGAATCCCGGAGTGCAACTGGAAGATATCCGGGAAGTTCATTCACATACTATGGCCCTGCAACAGTGTTATGATTTTCTCGATAAGTATAAATGGAAACTCGTGGAGACGGATGATACGGCGCTGAGTGCCAAAAATATTCACCAGCATAAGAGCAAACATGTGGCGGCCATTGCCAGTAAACTGGCCGCAGACCTCTATGAACTGGACGTACTGGCACCGAATATCCATACCATGAAGAATAATTATACCCGCTTCCTGATGCTGGAGCGGGAGGAAACCGTATTGCCCGTGACAGATGCAGACAAAGCTTCCCTTACCTTTCACACAGATCATTCCAAGGGTAGCCTGGTGAAAGTATTGTCCCGTATTGCTGATGGAGGTATCAATCTCAGCAAGCTGCAGAGTTTTCCTATTCCTGGTACCGATTTCAAATATGCCTTTCATGCGGATATGGAATTTGATAACCGGGAGCAGTTTGAAAAAGTGCTGAAGGAAATTGCTCCGCTGACCGAAGCGGTGAAAGTGTATGGGGTATATAAACGTGGGCTTTGGAAATAGTTCTTACAAATGAACATTGAATAATGAGCGTTGAATATTGTTCATTGAACTACTAAGAAGACAAAACGCTCAATATTCAACCTGCCTTTGCCGGCAGGCAGGTGCTCAATGTTCAATTCACAATAATAGACAAACTACATCATTATGAAAGTGGCAAAAAGACTGGAAGGCATCGGGGAGTATTATTTCTCGCAGAAACTGCGGGAGATCGAAGAGCTGAATAAACAGGGAAAGAATATTATCAACCTGGGGATCGGCAGTCCGGACCAGCCCCCGCATCCGGAAGTAATCCGCGTATTGCAGGAAGAAGCCGCGAAGCCTCATGTACATGCTTACCAGCCCTACAAAGGGTCCATGGTTTTGCGGCTGGCCATCAGCGACTGGTATCATCGCTGGTACGGGGTGCAGCTTAATCCCGATGCGGAAGTATTGCCGCTGATCGGCAGTAAAGAAGGAATCATGCATATCTGTATGACTTATCTGAATAAAGGAGATGAAGCTTTGTTGCCCGATCCAGGCTATCCAACCTATACCAGTGCGGTTAAACTGGCCGGTGGTAAACCGGTTAATTATACGCTCAGGGAGAAAAATAATTATGAACCGGATTTTGACAAATTGGAAAAGAAAGGCCTGAAGAAAGTGAAACTGATGTTTGTGAATTACCCACAGATGCCTACAGGGCAGTTGCCTGCTAAGGAACTGTTTGAAAAACTGGTGGCATTTGGTAAAAAGCACCAGATCCTCATTGTGCATGATAATCCATACTCTTTTATTCTGAATGATGATCCGCTGAGTCTCTTATCCGTGGAGGGTGCAAAAGAAACAGCCGTGGAGTTAAACTCGCTGAGCAAATCGCACAATATGGCTGGCTGGCGGATGGGCATGCTTTGCGGAGCGAAAGAACGGATTGATGAAGTATTGCGGTTCAAAAGCAATATGGACAGCGGAATGTTTTTACCACTTCAACTGGCAGCCGCCAAAGCCCTTTCATTGGGGAAAGAATGGCAGGAAGAGGTAAATACGATATACAGACAGCGAAAGGAAAAAGCGATTGAATTATTGCAATTGCTGGGATGCCGGTATTCCCGGAAGCAGGCCGGTTTATTCTTATGGGCCAGGGTTCCGGCCGGTTTTAAAGATGGGTATGCCGCCAGTGATGAAGTGCTGTACGGAGCAAATGTATTTATTACACCCGGCGGTATTTTCGGGAAAGGAGGGAATCAATATATACGGGTAAGCCTATGCGCAACGGTGGAGAAATTTGAAGAGGCCATCCACCGGATTAAAACTAAAATGGAGAATACTAATTATGGAGCGTAAGAAAATTGCCATCGTTGGCGTGGGACTCATCGGGGGCTCCCTGGCCATCCAGCTGCATGAGAAAAAACTGAGTTCCCGTCTCATTGGCGTGGAATCCAGTTCCGAACATGCAGCCCAGGCGCTTGATCTTGAACTGGTGGATGAAGTACTGCCACTGGAAGCGGCCATTGCAGCAGCGGATGTTATTATTTTAGCAATTCCTGTCGACAGCATGGTATTATTATTGCCATCTGTGCTGGATAAAATTGACCAGCAGATGGTGCTGGATCTCGGATCAACTAAATCGCAGCTGGTGGACGTGATCAGCAATCATCCGAAGCGGGGCCGGTTTTGCGCCACCCACCCGATGTGGGGCACTGAGTACAGTGGTCCGGCCGCGGCGGTAAAAGGCGCGTATGAAAACAAAGCGGTCATCCTTTGCAATCCGGAACAAACAGATGAGGATGTGCTGGAATGGGTAAAACATATGTTTACAAAGATTGGAATGCGGCAACTCGTTATGGAAGCAAAAGCCCATGACCTGCATGCGGCTTATGTGAGTCACATTTCACATATCACTTCTTTTGCCCTGGCCAATACCGTCCTGGAAAAAGAAAAGGAAGAGAACGCCATTTTCGAACTGGCTTCGGCCGGTTTTGAAAGTACAGTACGACTGGCCAAAAGTAATCCGGCCATGTGGGTGCCGATCTTCCTCCAGAATAAAGTGAATATCCTGGATGTGCTGAATGAACATATCGAACAATTGAAAAAGTTCCGGGACAGTATCCGTGATGATAAAACGGAAGCGCTCCGGACACTCATCGAAGACGCCAATAAAATCAGAAGAATTATTAAATAACCAACATTCAATAAAAAAAGGCTGCCGGTACCCGAATAGGAACAGGGAGCACTAACTTTGAACAATGCAAACAACCGAACAGACAAGTAATGCGGCAGCACAGGCTGCCTGGAACAAACGTCCCCTGATCATCAGTGGTCCCTGCAGTGCGGAAACTGAAGAACAGGTGCTCGCCACTGCCCAACGGCTCGCTGCCACCGGTAAAGTGGATATGCTCCGTGCAGGAATCTGGAAACCCCGTACTAAACCTGGAATGTTTGAAGGAGTGGGGGCCAAAGGTTTGCCCTGGCTGCAACAGGCCAAAAAAATAACCGGTTTGCCTACCACGGTAGAAGTGGCTACCGGTAAACAGGTACAGGATGCCCTTACATTTGATGTGGATGTATTATGGATTGGCGCCCGTACCACGGTTAACCCTTTCAGTGTACAGGAAGTAGCTGATGCCCTCCGTGGAGTGGATGTACCCGTGATGATTAAAAACCCGATCAACCCGGATCTCGAATTATGGGGTGGAGCCGTGGAGCGGGTAGCCCGTGCCGGTGTAAAACAGATCGGACTGATCCATCGTGGTTTCAGTTCTTATGGTAACTCCGAATTCCGGAATGCCCCAATGTGGCACCTGGCGATTGATATGAAACTGAAATACCCTGGTCTTCCTCTGATCAATGATCCTTCTCATATCTGTGGCCGACGCGATATTCTGCTGGATGTGATGCAGCGGGCCATTGACCTGGACTACGACGGGCTGATGATTGAAAGTCATATTGACCCTGACAATGCCTGGAGTGATGCCAAACAGCAGATTACTCCTGAACGACTGGCTGAAATGCTGGACCAGATTATCTGGAGAAAAGAAGACGTGAATTCTGAAGAATACCATGCCGCCCTCGAGGCCCTCCGTCAGAAGATCAATCACCTCGATGATGAGATGATGCAGATACTGGGTCAGCGGATGAAAATTGCGGAACAAATCGGCCAGTATAAAAAAGATAATAATATCACCATCCTGCAGACCGGCCGCTGGAATGAAATCATTGAAAGAGCCAGTGCCAAAGGGGAAAAGATCGGGCTCAGCAAAGAGTTTATCACCCGCTACCTGGATGCCGTGCATATGGAGAGTATCAATCACCAGAAGAAGGTGCTGGATAGTTAATCAGTCGGTAGTCCGGAGTCGGTAGTCGGTAGTCAAAGACAGCCGGACTTTGTAATGTTTATTGAATTTGAAAATGAAATACAGGAAATACAAATTCTCAGCTTCTTCCACGGATTTTTATTTTGCCGGTGGGATCAGTCAGCTCCGGAAGATCACGGATTCTAAATCCACGATCCTCCTCACCGATGAAAATGTTTATAAGGCCCATACAAAACGATTCAGGGGATGGAATACAATTGTATTGAAAGCCGGGGAAGACTATAAAGTACAGGCAACGGTGGATGCGGTGGTGGAAACCCTGATTGAAATGGAAGCGGACCGGAAAACCACGTTGGTGGGGATCGGGGGAGGAGTCATAACCGACCTGACGGGCTATATTGCTTCGGTGTATATGCGTGGAATCCGTTTTGGTTTTATCCCGACATCTGTCCTTGGACTGGTGGATGCTTCTATCGGAGGCAAGAATGGGATTGATGTGGGACAGTATAAAAATATGGTCGGGGTTATCCGTCAGCCATCTTTTATCCTGCATGATATGATTTTCCTGAAATCATTGCCTCAGCAGGAATGGGAGAATGGTTTTGCGGAAGTGATCAAACATGCCTGTATCAAAGATGCAACCATGTTTGCCGCTTTGGAGAACAGCAGCCTGATGACCTACCTGAAAAACCAAAAAAGCAGCTGCGCATTGGTGGAACGTAATGCCCTGATCAAAATAAAAGTGGTGCAGAAAGATGAATTTGAAAAAGCGGACCGCCGCCTGCTGAACTTCGGGCATACACTGGGTCATGCACTCGAGACGCAATATGAATTACTCCATGGCCAGGCCATATCGATTGGTATGACTTATGCCTGTCATATTTCCGAAGAACTGACCGGTTTCCGTCAGACCGACCGCGTGGTCAGCCTGCTGGAAAAATACCATTTGCCTACTTATGCCGCATTTGACAAACAAAAAGTCTTCCAGGTATTGAAGATGGACAAAAAAAGGGAGCGGGCTGAAATGAATTATGTGCTGCTGGACCGTATCGGTAAAGGAGTTGTGAAATCTATTACATTAAAAAAGCTGGAACAGATCCTGCAAAAATTATAAAGTGGTTGTAACAATCCATCCATCCCGGTTAACCGGCAGTATCCAGGCACCGGCCTCCAAAAGTTCGATGCAGCGGGCCTGTGCCGCGGCCTTACTTCATAAAGGGGAAACCCATATTCATAATCCCGGACACAGCAATGATGATAAAGCGGCCCTTGATATCATAGAACGACTGGGCGCGTCTATTGATGACCGGGGGGAATTGCTGATTATACACAGCAAGGGCATTCACCCGGTAAAGGAAGATATCAGTTGCGGAGAGAGCGGACTCAGCATCCGGATGTTTACCCCGCTGGCGGCTTTGAGTAAAAAGCAGGTCACCATTAATGGAACAGGCAGTCTGCTTACCCGGCCGATGGATTTTTTTGATGAAATACTGCCACAACTGGGCGTATCAATAAAAAGCAAGGAAGGGAAACTTCCGCTTGTATTAAAGGGGCCGCTTGTGCCACAAACCATTGAAGTGGATGGTTCACTCAGTTCCCAGTTCCTGACGGGTTTACTGATGGCTTACTCAGCAGCCGGGGCCAGTCATGTTTCTATAAAAGTCAATAACCTGAAAAGCCGGCCCTATATCGATCTTACCCTGGAAGTGATGAAACAGTTTGGGATGAATTTACCGGTAAATAAATCCTATACTGAATTTTTCTTCGGAGATGCCCCCGTGGTAAAAAAAACGGCCATACCCATAAATTATACGGTGGAAGGAGACTGGAGCGGCGGGGCTTTTTTGCTGGTCGCCGGAGCAATAGCCGGGCCGGTAACAATCAGGGGGCTTGATCCGGGTTCCACGCAGGCAGATAAAGCCATATTGGAGGCACTCATGTCCGCAAATGCCGGACTGGCGATTGATGCGAAAGGTATCACGATACACCCTACCGCTATGAAAGGCTTTGCATTTGATGCCACTGATTGTCCGGATCTGTTTCCTCCATTGGTAGCCCTGGCCGCATACTGTGAGGGCCTGACAACCATTAAAGGGGTTAGCCGGCTGGCCCATAAGGAAAGTAACCGGGGGCTCACCCTTCAGGAAGAATTCGAAAAGATGGGTGTCCGGATCGAGCTCGATGATGATCATATGCGGGTATATGGCAATGGCCGGGTTAACGGGGCAAAGGTCCATTCACGGCATGATCACCGGATCGCGATGGCCTGTGCGGTCGCAGCCTTAAGGGCAGGTGGGGATGTAACTATTGAACAGGCCAATGCGGTGAAAAAATCCTATCCGGATTTTTTCCGCGACTTGAAAAAACTGGGTGGGACTGTATCTTTACCCTTTGAGTCCTTTAATTTCTAAATTATACACGTGAATTCATTTGGCCGACTTTTCCGGATTTCCATTTTTGGTGAATCACATGGTGAGTCAGTTGGGATTACTATTGATGGTTGCCCGGCCGGATTATCCCTGCAGGCGGAAGATTTATTACCCGATCTTGAACGAAGAAAAGGGGGTATACAAAAAGGGACCACTCCCCGTCAGGAAACTGATTTCCCTATTTTCAAAAGTGGTCTTTTCAATAATAAGACGACCGGTTTTCCTCTGACGATTCTCTTTGAAAATAATAATACCCGGAGTGAGGATTACAATAAGCAACGCAGTATACCCCGTCCGGGTCATGCGGACTGGGTGGCCAATCAGAAATTTGGCGGGCACGAAGACTACCGGGGTGGCGGACATTTCAGTGCCCGGTTGACCACGGGACTCGTGGCGGCTGGTGCCATAGCAAAAAAGTTAATGCCGGAGCTTCGCATAGAAGCTAAGGTGACCGAAATTGGAGGAGAAAAGGATACGGAAAAAGGATTACAGAATGCCATCGAGGCCAAGGATTCGGTGGGGGGCATTGTGGAATGCCTGGTGACCGGATTGCCAGTGGGATTAGGAGAACCTTATTTTGATTCGTTGGAATCAGTACTGGCGCATATTCTTTTTGCCATCCCTGCCGTGCGTGGAGTTGAATTCGGAACCGGGTTTGCCGCGGCAAAAATGTATGGCAGTGCACATAATGATGCGATTGAGGATATGACGGGTAAGACACGCACCAACCATGCCGGTGGCGTGGTAGGTGGAATCAGTAATGGAAATGAACTGGTTTTCCGCCTTGCCGTGAAACCTACTTCTTCCACTTCAAAAACACAAAACAGCCTGAACTGGGAGACCGGTACCACTGAAGATTTTTCCATTAAAGGTCGTCATGATCTTTGTGTAGCTTTACGGGCACCTGTGATTGTAGAAGCAGTCACGGCCATTGTACTGGCAGATTGTATGCTGCTGGAGCAAAAAATTAAACGCGTATTGTAATGCCAGTGATTTATCATGTAACCACCGCCGGGGATTGGGAAGCCGCCAGGCAAAATGGATTTTATACACATCCTTCCCTCGGTGCTGAAGGGTTTATTCACTGTTCTCAGGAAAACCAGGTGGCTGGGGTGCTGGAACGTTATTTTGAGGGCCAGGCCAACCTGGTCAAACTCGTTATTGATACTGACCGGCTGACCTCACGTTTTGTGTTTGACTGGTCGCCCTCCACACAGGATACCTTTCCGCATATTTATGGTCCGATCAATCTGGATGCCGTAACAGAAGTGCTTACTCTCTAGTTTCTTTACTGGTAAAGCCATTTTTTCCGCTTCTTCCGCTCAGGAGCCGGTTTTGCCTGCACTTGTCAGCTGGTTCAGGGCAATTAAAAAAATCAATCAAATGATTCGGTGAATGTTGAAACCTTTGACTATTTTGTAGTGCATACGAAAACTCCTGGGCAGCTATTTTAGTCCAGAACCATTAAACAGGCCACCCGCCAGTCCTTTATGATCAGAAAGACATTGTACCCGATTGTCTATTTTTTATCGGCAACTTTTTTTCTTGCCTGTACGGGCAATGGACAACCTGCCGATACAGTCGCTTCCAGTCCGGAAGAGCTCAAAATTAAAGAGCGACAGCTCATAGAATACTATCTGCAAAAAGCAGTTGGGGACAGCGGACGTACAGAAGATACGCTGGTTCGTTTATTTTCCCCGGAATTGCTTCGTTCCTTTTATACGGCTGACAGCAATAATGTTTACTGGAGTGCAGGCGAGCTTTGGCTGCCGGAAGCGGATTCACTTTATCGTTTCATAAAAGAGGGACGGTTATTGGGGCTGTATCCCGAAGATTATCATTATCAGGAATTGCAGATGATCCGGGATCGCCTTTTTGCGGATAGTCTTGGGAAAGGCGACCGGAAAGATGCACGTTGGTGGTCGGCGGCTGATCTTCTACTGACAGATGCCCTGGCGCGGATGATCAAAGATGTAAAATTGGGCAGACTACCCCAGGATAGCATCAGTCTCCGGAAAGACTCCACACTATCAGACAGTTTTTACCTGGCGCATATCAGTGCTGTAAAAAAACAGGGGATGGCCGCTGTGATACAGGCTTTGGAGCCCACAGCAAGGGGCTATCAGTTACTGAAAGCCGCAGTGCCTGAATTTCTATCCAGGGCCAATTTTACCCAAACCTATTCGCCGGTTCCTTACCCGGAGAAAAATTCCAGTCGTTTCAATCAGGCATTGCAGAAAAGGCTTTTTGAGGAAGGGCTTATGACCAACGATAGCATTCCGGCAGACTCCACACAACTGGCCGCTGCTGTAAAAAGCTACCAGAAAAAAATGGGAATCACCGTTGATGGCCGGGCAGGAGAGGGGACGGTCCGGATGCTGAACACAGACGACCGGGAAAAATTTGCCCGGATTGCGATCAGTATGGATAAATACAAGCAGCTTCCCGCGAAAATGCCCTCCCGATATATTTGGGTTAACGCATCCGCAAATTATATGGAGGTAATAGATAGTAATAAATTGAAAATCAGATCAAAAGTCATTACAGGAAAGCCAAAAACCCGAACACCGGTTTTGACCAGCCTGATTTCAACTATTATTACTTATCCGCAATGGGTGCCGCCGCCAAGTATTGTACAGAAAGAGATATTACCGGCAGTCAAAAAAAATCCGGGTTATCTGGCTAAAAAGGGGTTTAGTCTGGTGGACAAGGATGGCAACGAAGTGGATCCGTATTCGGTGGATTGGTCAAAATACTCGAAGGGTATACCCTACCGGGTAGTACAGGGGAGTGGCGACGCTAATGCACTGGGAATCATAAAGTTTGTGTTCGATAATAAATATTCTGTTTACTTACATGATACCAACCAGCGCTACTTGTTTGCCAATGCCATGCGGTCATTGAGCCATGGTTGTGTCAGGGTGCAGGAGTGGGATAAACTGGTCTGGTATATTCTGAGTAGTGATAGTATACTGGCTTCCGGCCGGGGCACAGTTAAGATTGATTCAGTGAAATCCTGGCTCCGGAACAAGCAGAAAAGGAATGTGTCTTTAAAACATAAGATACCGGTTTTTATCCGTTATATAACCTGTGAAGGGCAAAACGGATCGCTGGTATTTTTTGATGATGTATATGGGGAGGACAAATTTCTCCGTCAGCGCTTTTTCAAGGGTAAATAAGACAAACCGGTCTGATATAAGCCGCCCACCCGGAGAAATCTCTGGAAATTCAAAAAAAAGACCCTCCAAACCGATGAATACTAACTAAATAATTTATTTTAGGATATTAAACATACCAGTTATTTTTGCCGTGATTAAAACCAAACTATCTCTTTATGAAGAAGATATTATCTGCTATTATTGCATTGTATCTGATCGTGCCTACAGCCAAGGCCCAGGATGATGAAATCAGGCCGAAGGCTATTGGTGTTAGTTTCTTTGTAAACGACTTTATTACTCCTGATAGGATTCGTACCACTTCGCTGAGCCAGGTTATCAGCGCCAAGCGTTTTGCTAAAGTCCGGGAAATGGCTCCCGGTCTGGCGGTTACTTATTTTAAGGGACTCAGACCCCATATTGATATCGCAGCATCCATTGGCGGATCATTCCTGCGTTATCCGATGCCGGGAAAAAATTTCAGTGACAATAGCCTGCTTCTCGAAGGAAATGCTGCAGTTAATCTGAAGATGACCACCGAAAAATTCTGGGTACAGCCTTACCTGATTGCTGGGGTAGGTGTACACAAATACCGTGGTTATTATGGTGCTTTCCTCCCTGCCGGTTTGGGTCTTAAAGTAAACCTGCTGGATGAAGCCCATTTCTTTATTACTTCTACCTACCGTGTTCCGGTAACTACGGAGACCGGTAACTATCATCTCCAGCACAGTATCGGCTTTGCCGGTCGCCTGGGTAAGAAAAAAGAACCCGTTGTTATTGCACCTCCCCGTCCGCCGGCTGATACCGATATGGATGGTATTATTGATAGTCTCGACAAATGTCCAACAGTAAAAGGTATCGAGAAATACCAGGGTTGTCCGGTTCCTGATACGGATAAAGATGGTATCAATGATGATGATGATAAATGTCCGACCGTTCCAGGTCTTGCCCGTTACAAAGGATGTCCTGTTCCTGACACCGATAAAGATGGTATCAATGACGAGGATGATAAGTGCCCGACTGTTGCTGGTGTAGCCCGTTATCAGGGTTGCCCGGTTCCGGATACAGATGCGGATGGTATCAATGACGAAGAAGACAAATGTCCCACCGTTGCTGGTGTGAAAGAAAATAATGGCTGCCCGGTTATTACGGAAGCGGTGAAAGAAAAAGTAAACACAGCTGCCAGTAATATCCTGTTCCTGACAGGAAGTTCAAAACTGCAGGCTAAATCCTTCAAAGGATTGAATGAGGTAGTAACCATTATGAAAGAGAATCCGGCCATGAGCCTGAATGTGGATGGTCATACCGACAATGTTGGCAATGATGAAAAAAATCTGACCCTGAGTCAGACCCGTGCCGAAGCGGTTAAAGCTTACCTCGTAAGTAAAGGGGTGGATGCCGGGCGTATTACTGCTACCGGTTATGGTGAAACCAAGCCGGTTGCCGATAACAAAACAGCTGCCGGTCGTCAGAAAAACCGCCGTTCCGAGCTGACAATGAGTTACTACAAGTAAATAACCAACTTCTTTTAATAGCAAGTCCGCTTCTCAGAAGCGGACTTTTTTTATGGATAAAAAGGAAGGAATAATTGAATTTGATTTAATTAATTGATAATCAACACTTTTATTAAGATTGTCTCATTTTTCCACAGTTGATATTCTCAGTTTTACTGGCATTGAATTTCAGGAAAATCCTCTACCTTTGCGCCGCCATTAGGTAAAATCAATTGTGTTCTGAATTGCGGTGTCGGGGTTTTTCTTCAAGTGGCAGTCTATGAGAGTCTAAACTACCATATCAGCTGATTGTCCCGACCCGGGATATACTACCTATAGCTGATTTCTCAACCTGAAAAGACCGCTGTTTCTTATAACTGCTGAAGCAGTTATACCAATAAAAGCATAACCCGATAAAATCATAAAAACAAAACAACAAATCAAATAGTCATGGCCGATTTAAAATTTCAACGAAACTTTGGTATTGCCGCTCACATCGATGCGGGTAAGACCACGACAACGGAGCGTATCCTTCGTTAC
>JAKQJH010000186.1 GCA_029561255.1 Bacteroidota bacterium
ATTGACTCCGTTTTGCTTATGGTAATCCATAAACAGGGTTTCAGCCGCCCTTTTCCCTTCGTCATAACAGGAACGTTCACCTATGCAATTTACATTGCCCCAGTAGGCTTCCGGTTGCGGATGTATTTTTGGATCGCCATATACTTCACTGGTGGAAGCCTGGAGAATCTTTGCTTTAATCCGCTTCGCCAGTCCCAGCATATTGATGGCTCCCATGACGGAGGTCTTCATGGTTTTGATCGGGTTGTACTGGTAGTGGACGGGTGATGCGGGACAGGCCAGGTTATAAATCTCGTCGGCCTCTATGAAAAAAGGAGCGGTTACATCATGCCGGATCAGTTCAAAATACGGGTTATCCAGCAGGTGAACGATATTCTGTTTCTGTCCGGTGAAAAAGTTATCCATGCAATACACTTCATTTCCTTCATTCAGTAAGCGTTCGCACAGGTGAGAGCCGAGGAAACCGGCGCCGCCGGTTACCAGAATTTTTTTGCGGTTCATATAGAAGATTAAAAAGAAGCATTCCCGGTGAAAGGAATGCTTCCTGGTGGATTATACGAGTTCGGTCTTTTGTTTACTGCTGGTTTGTACGCCAATACAATAATAGTTGAAACCGTTGCGGTTCATTTCAGCCTTGTCATAGATATTACGGCCGTCGAAGATGACCGCATTGTTCAGTAATTTTTTAATGATTTTAAAATTTGGTACCCGGAATTCAGGCCACTCGGTCAGGATCGCCAGGCAGTCTGCATCAATCAGCGCTTCGTACTGATCTTCCACATAGGAGATGGTTTCTCCAAAGTGGTGACGGGCTTCTTTCATTGCTACCGGATCGTAAGCTTTCACCTTGGCACCGGCTTCGAGTAACATATTAATAATAACCAGGGAAGGAGCTTCCCGCATATCATCGGTCTGCGGTTTGAAAGAAAGTCCCCAGATGGCAATGGTTTTGCCCTGGATATCCCCGTCGAAATAGTTCATGATCTTATTATAGATTACCATTTTCTGGTCTTTATTCACCGCTTCCACGGCTTTGAGTACCCGCAGTTCATAATTGTATTCACCGGCGGTACGGATGAGGGCCTGTACGTCTTTGGGGAAACAGGAACCACCATACCCGATACCCGGGTAAATAAATTTGTTGCCGATACGGGAGTCGGATCCGATTCCTTTTCTGACCAGGTTGATATCCGCGCCCACGATCTCGCATAAATTGGCGATATCGTTCATGAAACTGATTTTAGCGGCCAGCATGGAGTTAGCGGCGTACTTGGTCATTTCAGCGGATGTGATATCCATGAAAATCAGGGGGTGACCGTTCAGGGTAAAAGGTTTGTACAGGGACTTCATCAGTTCTTCTGCCCGGGTTGATTCGAGCCCGATCACAATGCGGTCCGGTTTCAGGAAATCGTCAATAGCGGCGCCTTCTTTCAGGAATTCAGGGTTGGAAGCCACATCGAAGTCGATGGACACTTTTCTTTTATCCAGTTCTTCCTGTGCCGCTTTCCGCACTTTTTCAGAAGTGCCCACCGGTACTGTACTTTTTGTAACAATCAGCAGGTAATCATTCATATTCCGGCCACAATCACGGGCTACAGACAGTACATATTTCAGATCGGCACTGCCATCCTCATCCGGAGGGGTACCAACCGCGATAAATACAACCTCACAATCCTGAATCGCCTCCTTGATATCTGTGGTGAATGTCAGTCTTTGCTTTTTCACATTCCGGTTTATCATATCCTCCAGTCCAGGTTCATATATGGGGATAATACCGTTATTAAGATTTTCAATTTTCTTTTTGTCAATGTCCACACAGGTTACATTGATACCAACTTCTGAAAAGCAAGCGCCGGTAACCAGGCCGACATAGCCGCTTCCTACAATTACAATTTTCATAATTAGAGTTTTACGTTTTGATTTAGTTTTTTCTCAGGATAGAAAGGATTCTTTTTTAATAACCTATAAACATCCGATTGTCTATAGTATTGTATATATGATAATCAATCATATGAATCATTTTTATCAAATAGTGATTTATGACTACAAGGGATAAGTGCAAGTACTTATTTGACGATCAGATTCCTTTTTTGTCTAAAAAATCGGTAGGCTGCCATCCCGGGATTTTTTGACCGGCTGATTTCAGATTCATGGGGGTTGTTACGGTTAATTGCATAGAGTTTGTTTTTCTCAGATATTTCAAAGCAGATGCCAACAGATATCTGTTAGTAAATCAATCAATTGTAATTATTCTGCTCAGCGTATATTTCCATTTATTGGAATTTTATCCAATTATTGTAATTGAAACAAAATTTGTACATTGATATAGATTTCTGAAAAACCAGTACAAGCAGATTAAAATCCAGCTAATATGAGTGCCTATACAATTTACATGGTTGAAGATGATCCCTGGTACGGGGAGATCCTTGATTACCATCTCTCTTTAAATCCTGACTATAAAGTGACCCGTTTTGAATCAGGGAAGGATTGCCTGGCTAAGATGCATCTCAAGCCGGACCTGGTCACCATCGATTTTTCCTTGCCGGATATAACCGGGGATGATTTATTTAAACGGATACGTGAGATTAGTCCGCAGGTACCCGTCATAGTTATCAGTTCCCAGGAAGAGGTAGCCGTTGCCGTTAACCTGCTCAAGATGGGCGTGAACGATTATCTTGTAAAGGATGAGGCCACCAAGGATTTGTTGTGGAACAGTATCATCCGTATCCGCGAAACGCAGTCGCTGAAGAAAGAAGTGGAACAGTTGCGGGAAGAACTGGGACAGAAATTCTCCTTTCAGAAAACCATGATTGGTCAAAGTGAAAGTCTGAAAAAGGTTTTCACCCTGATTGGTAAAGCGGTAAAGACCAATATTAATATCCTCATCAATGGGGAAACCGGTACGGGTAAGGAAGTAGTGGCTAAAGCAATTCATTACAACAGTGACCGGAAGAAAAAGAATTTTGTTGCTGTGAATATGGCCGCCATCCCCAGG
>JAKQJH010000189.1 GCA_029561255.1 Bacteroidota bacterium
CGGATTGTTTCTTCATTAAATGAACCGGTGAAGATGAAGGTAAAATCACCGGCATTGGCAAAACGTTCTTTATAGATCTGAAAACTACGGTCCAGGTTGATCTTATCAAAATCTTCCGGGGTCGGAATTTTTCCGCCACGGGGATGATTGCTGGTCAGTATTTTTTGTACTTCTCCGCTGAAGAAAATATCAGGGTTGGACGCCACATTTGCATAGAGTTGTTTCTGCCTTGTTTTAAAGGACTCAAACGCTGCGGCATCTTTTCTTGGTGCGGTAAAATAGAGGTAGAGGAGCTGCAGCATGGTTTCGGTTTCTTTCGGAATCGTACTGCCGGAAAGGCCCTCGCTTAATCCGCCGATATTGGGTGATACGGATGTGTTTTTTCCTTTCAGCATATTACCCAGGTCGATCGCCGAGAAGGCACCCACACCACTCTGATTAATAATAGCGGAGGAATGGATGGCCGAATAATAATCCGCGTCTTTGACCAGGGAATGCCCGCCCTTACTGAACGCCCTTAACAGGATTTCATCATTTTTAAAGGTTGTCGGTTTCAGTACCACGGTGGCTCCATTTGATAGAACCAGTACAGAAGTGCCTACTTCTTCATCTGTTTTCGTCCGCAGGATCTTCCCGCCTTTGAGCTGGCTGGCATCCATCAGGTTCTTTGCCAGTATTTTTTCTTTATACGGACTGATCGCTGCCGTTTCCACCGAACTTAGCACGGCTTTCACTTCTTCTGCAGACGGTATTTTGATGCCTTCTTTATCCGGGGCATTCAACGTGACCACCATATTTTTATTACTGATCCATTGGGCGGCCAGTTGGTTTACTTCCGGGAGCGTTACCGAAGCGAGATATTGTTTTACAAAATCATATTCCCATTCAATACCGGGAATTGGTTCATCCACCAGGAAATTGCGGATATACTCTTCCACATAATTATAGGATTCCTGTTTTTCCCGTTCATTGAATACGCGGTCATAATAACTCAGGATCTGTTTTTTCTGCAAGTCAAATTCAGAGGGGGTGAAACCATGCAGGAGGATACGCCTGTTTTCTTCCGCTAATACATAAAGTGAACGGCGCATACCTGTATCACTGGTATTGGCAAACAACTGGTATGCGTTTTTGGACCGGGCATAACTTTCGCCATAATAGGATCCGGCACCCACAAAGGGCGGATTGGCCTGCAAGGTCAGTTCGCGGAACCGGTTATTGAGCATGCCGGTAAATAATGAACCGTTCATATAACGTACATAATCGCCCACGGTGGTTTCCGGCAGCGGATCTTTTTTATATAGGATTTCCACAGAAGGGAAGGCGGTTTCCTTGTCCTTGGCCACTACCGTCAGTACTTCATCATGATCCGGCACCGGGAAGTTTTCCCGCTTACGGGGTGTGCCGGCGGCAGGAATATCACCAAAAATTTCACGGATCTTTTGTTCCATATCATTTACATCTACGTCGCCTACCACAATGATAGCCTGCAGATCGGGCCGGTACCAATCGGTATAAAACCGCTTCAACGCAGCATGGGTGAAATGTTGCAGCGTTTCGAGTTTCCCGATCGGGAGCCGCTCCGCATACCGGGAACCCTGGTACTGGACCGGCAGGGTTTGTTTTAACATACGCTCATCTGCCCCGCGGCTGAGTCGCCATTCTTCAATCACCACTCCTCTTTCTTTTTCAATTTCAGTGGAATCAAGCAGGGCATTATGCGCCCAGTCCTCCAGAATCTGTAATCCTTTATCCACGAGTCCGGGTTTGTCTGTTGGTACGGGCAACATATACACGGTTTCATCAAAACCGGTATAGGCATTCAGGTCGGCCCCGAATTCCACCCCGATACTTTGCAGGTAGTTTACCAGTTCGTTT
>JAKQJH010000195.1 GCA_029561255.1 Bacteroidota bacterium
AGAATCCCAAACTCAAAGGATGGGAAGATAAATACCTTGGCCGCAAAAAGCTCGTATGGGATGCAAAGAATATGAAAGTGACGAATTTTGATGAAGCGAATCAGTTTGTGAAGAGAGAGTACAGGGCAGGATGGGAGCTGGAATTATAGTCGGCGGTCGGCAGTCGGCAGTCGGCAGTCGGCAGTCAACAGCCCTTTCTTTCGGAACTAATTTGAAATTTTGGACTGCTGTTGAATTAGAAATAGTACAAAAAAGCACCAATTTTTCTAAGTAAGATTGGTGCTTTTTTGATTATTGAATTTTGAGCCTTATTTGGCATCTTGGTATCTTGGCTTCTTGGTTCTTATTCTGAAATGATCCGTATTATATCCAAAAGCTCTTTTTGCTTATAACGGTCCTTATCATTATCAAAACACTTTCCGAATTCTTCCAGTAAGGACCCGATGACTTCTTTGTTGCGGCGGGGTTTGAAGTTTGCACCGGTAGGTGCAATCGCGATTCTTTTGAAATAACTGTCAACATCAGCATGAGTAAAGACCTGTCCGGATGTGGGGTCAATAAAGAACTCGATTTTCTGGCGGGGATCGAGCAGGTTCTCTTCAGAATAACCGGGCTTCATATAAGCAACAATAAACTGTTTGGGTATGCCGATGGCTTTTACCGGAATATCCAGCAGTTCACATAGCACCAGGTACAAAATTCCATTGCCCACCTGATTCCCTCTTTTAGCTTCCAGCACTTTGTTCAGTAAAAATTCATTGGGCTCTTTATAATTCGTCTCTCCACCTTTCAGTCCGTAATAGCTGTAGAGGATGCTGGTTACAACATTGATCTGTTCCAGTGGCGTGAGGTAATTATTCAGTTCCAGCCAGATATTCCGTCTTACTTTTTCCAGTTCCTGCATCACCTGGGCACTGGCCAGATCGGGATATTGAAATTTGGCGGTGAGCATGGCACCAAGCGTCAGGTCATGATGACCGGCCAGTGACCATTGACGAAAATCTTCGGTGAGATCTGAAAAATGTAAGCGATGGATCAGTAATTCGATGCGTTGCTGGGTTATTTCGTCAGGTGTGGTTTCCCAGAGATGTTCAAGATTGGGGATGATCACTTTACCAAAGTCGACGATCTTATTGGAGACCAGTCCGAAGACTTCTTCATCCGGATCATCGATCAGGGTAAATAAAGCAGAAATCTCTTTGGTGGTTTCCATGGTTGCGATTTCAGCACAATATCTAATTTGGTACTGATATGGAATCGTTAATGTTTTCCACAGCTGTTAAGAAACCAGTTTCAAGTTAGTAGTTAGTAGTCGGTAGTTAGTAGTCAACAGCCCTTACTAAGAAGATTTATTTGAACCTTTGGATGGTTGTTAAATTAGGAATATTGCAAAATAAGCACCAATTCTTCTAAGAAGGATTGGTGCTTATTTGATGCTTGTAGCTTGATTATTCTTTGGCTTCTTGGTGTCTTGGTTCTTGTACTTTTCTCCCCACAACCATCCAGTCCCAAGGTTTAGGTTCCTTCAATGTGGGTGGCTGATGAAATTCAGTGCTCCAGTCGTATTCGATTTTCTGGAATTCTTCGGCTACAAAACCGGCTTCGGCCAATAAAAACTGAAGTTCTTCTTTGAGGTAATGTTTATGCGGTACCTCATCGATATCCGCATTACCCTGGCGGATATTATTCCATTTGCGGAGCGCCTCTTTCCCGTTTTTTTCTTTGGGGAAATAGCGGGTATCCACTTTATAGTATTGCTGAACGATTCCGGTCAGCAGGTGCGATTCGAGAGAAGGGATGGTAAGTACAATGCGTCCTCCTTTTTTGATACAGGGGCCGAGGGAAGCGAAGAATTTATCCCGGGCTTTTTTATCCGGTGTGAGGATGGCATTGATGCAGATGCCAAAATCACAGGCAGGGAGGTTGTTTTTTTTTCCACTCATATCGGCCCGCAGGTACTCCACATTTTTATATTGAGGATATAAGGAAGCGGCTATTTCAAGATTTCTTGCCGAGATATCCACCGCAATCACTTTTTTAAAAGCAGGGGAAAGCACGGGCAGCCATTTGCCGATAGCACATCCGATATCGATGACGGATTTGTTTTTTCCTGCATTTCTTTCTATGACCGAACGAATCAGGGCCTTCTTGTCATTGTGCAGCACGTCAAATATTTCGTCCCCGTAGGTCGGGGCCATTTTTTCCCAGTAGGAGCGTTTCATGAAGAATAGTTTAGTTAGTGCTGTAGTTAAATAGGAAATTCTTTCTATCTGAAAAGCGCTTCTTTGATCCGAGAAAGTAAAGATTGTTTTAAAAAAACCTCGGGTTCAAGCACTTTTTTATTTTGGTAAAATGCCACAAGTTTGTCATATAGTAATTCTATCGTCGGCGAGTTTTCAGAAAAGACCGACGTTTTATCATTGGCTGCCGCGAGGAATAAATGTGCTGGAATTGTAAGCTTTTGATGGTATCGGTTTCTTTCCACCTGTGAATTGCGGATACAGTTTTCTGCTTCTTTTGTTAATGGAAGTACAGGGTCTAAGTTATCAAGGTTAAGGACTCCTGAATTACTATTTCGGAAAGCTTCATGGAAATCAGCTTCATTGGGAAAGAAAAAATCCCGCAACGAATCAGTTTTGTTGAGTCTGCAATCAGCCAGAAAGAAATGCATGGTAGATATATAGTCATAACCCGTTTCAAGCGCAATTAGTCTTGACTCGCGTATGATATCTTTTACTGCTGAATTAAAATGAAAATCATCCATTTAAAATCCGCTTATTTCTTCTTGGCCGCCTTCTTCTTCACCGCCGCTTTCTTAGCCGGAGCTTTTTTAGTCGCAGATTTTTTCGCCGCTGATTTCTTAGCTCCACCTTTCGATTTTTTACTGAAGGCACCTGGTACTTCCTTCTCAATAAAAGCTTTTACCTGGTCAATTGTAAAGGCAGCTGCTTCCTCCGGTGTATAGCGGGTATCATCGTCCTTCTTAGGAATGCGGATAATCTTTTTACCAAATTTGATAATGGGACCCCAACGGGCATTCTCCAGAGCAATCTTATCTTCCGGCCAGCGCTGAATATAACGGTTGGCTTCTTTCTTCACTTTGGCATCAATCAGTTCATCCATTTCAGCCTGATTGAGTTTGGCAAAATTGTACCGTTTCGGCACATTGATAAACATGCCGTCCCATTTGATATAAGGTCCGAAACGCCCGGTGCCCTTGGTGATCGGCTTACTATCATAAGTGCCTACCGGTGCATCGGCTTTTTGTTTCTCCTTGATGACCTGGATCGCACGGTCGAGATCAACGGTCGAGAGATCCGTTCCTTTGGGTAAGGAAACAAATTCTTCACCCCATTTAACATACGGACCGAAGCGACCTACATTTACGGACACTTCTTTCTCTTCATATAATCCCATGGAACCCTGTGCGCCAAAAAGGTTCATGGCTTCTTCAAACGTGATCGTCTCAATACTTTGTCCGGTCGGAATTTTGGCAAAGCGGGGCTTTTCCTCATCATTGGCTTCACCAATCTGGATCATCGGTCCAAAACGACCCATACGGGATACCACCGGCTTGCCGCTCTCCGGATCCACACCGAGTACCCGTTCCCCTTTAATGCGTTCCGCATTTTCAATCGTATTATCCACGTCCTTTTTAAATGGATCGTAGAAATCAAGAATCATTTTATTCCATTTCATCTTGCCCTCCGCCACTTCGTCAAACTCTTCTTCAATACGGGCCGTGAAACTGTAATCCATGATATCATCAAAATACTGTTTCAGAAAGTCGGTCACTACCAGGCCCAGATCGGAAGGAAACAGTTTGGATTTCTCCGCCCCGGTATTTTCCTGCTCCATCAGTTTGGTAACTTCATCTTTCTTCAACTGGAACACCTGGAAATCACGACGGGTTCCTTCTTTATCCCGCTTCTCCACATAACCTCTTTTAAGAATGGTGGAAATGGTGGGAGCATAGGTGGAAGGACGGCCGATGCCGAGTTCCTCCATTTTCTTTACGAGAGAAGCCTCCGTATAACGGGGCAGGGGACGACTGAAACGTTCCGTAGCTTTCATGTCGCGGAAAGGTAATTGCTGTCCCACACTCAGCGGTGGCAACATGCCTTCGTTGGCTTCTTCTTCCAGTTCCTCTTCGTCTTTATCTTCCCGGTATACTTTTAAGAAACCGTCAAATTTTAATACTTCTCCACTGGCCGTGAGTTCTTCTTTATTGGTGGAAATTTCAATTTTCGCCGTGGTTTTTTCCAGTTCAGCATCTGCCATCTGGCAGGCCATGGTCCGTTTCCAGATCAGTTCATAAAGACGTAACCATTCCGGTTCCGGCACCGTGCTGTTGCTCATATAGGTCGGACGAATCGCTTCGTGCGCTTCCTGGGCACTGTCATTTTTGTTTTTGAATTTACGGAACTGGTGGTATTCTTCCCCGTACATGCTTTTAACCGTATTGGTGATATCGCCCAGGGCGGTATTACTCAGGTTCAGACTGTCGGTACGCATATAGGTGATATATCCGTTTTCATACAACCGCTGGGCGATCTGCATGGTACGGGATACACCATATCCTAATTTACGGGAGGCTTCCTGTTGCAGAGTAGAGGTAGTGAAAGGCGGGGCGGGAGAACGTTTGCCCGGCTTCACCTGAATATCATTTACTTTATAAGTAGCACCGATACAGCTTTTCAAAAAGCTTTCTGCATCTTCCGGATTGTTCTGTTTTTTACCTTCAGCAGTAAAGGTTACATTTTTATCCGTTACATCTTTTGCAGTGAATGCGGCTTCGATTTTGAAAGTACTGACCGGAATAAATGCGTTGATTTCTCTTTCCCTCTCAGCAATCAGTCGTACCGCCACACTCTGTACACGCCCGGCACTGAGATTATTCCGCATACTCATTTTGCGCCAGAGTACCGGACTGAGCTCAAATCCAACAATCCGGTCAAGTATCCGGCGGGCCTGCTGAGCCATTACCAGGTTCATATCGAGTAAACGCGGATTCTGTACTGCTGCCTGAATGGCGGGTTTAGTGATCTCGTGGAATACAATCCGTTTAGTGGTTTTGGGATCGAGGCCGAGTACCTCGCATAAATGCCAGCTGATGGCTTCCCCCTCACGGTCCTCATCCGTTGCAAGCCATACTTCGTCTGATTTTTTGGCCAGTGATTTTAACTCATTCACAACGCGTTCTTTATCCGCAGGAACGATATAGCTGGGTTCGAAATTTTTCTCGAGATTGATACCCATACCGGCCTTTTCGAGGTCACGGATATGGCCGAAACAACTCTTCACCTGGAAGTCTTTTCCCAGGATCTTCTCAATCGTTTTAGCTTTCGCAGGGCTCTCTACTATCAGTAAATTTTTCGCCATAAGGGATACTGTATTTTATCGGTCTTTCGCCTTTTTTTCCGGCTGACTTTTACGAAAAAACCGCCTTTCAGCGGCCGCAAGTTAGGACAAGGATAATAAATTTTTCCCGAAAGATTTTTTATCGTCGCCTGACAAGTCATTTTATTGCTTTCATAGGTAGCTTTCAACTAGCAGATAATCAGCTAATTATGTTCGAAAAAAAAGCAGCGACTTTCTCCGCCCAGCGCTGATACTCTTTTCCCGACGGATGTAAACCATCCGGAGCCAGTAATGAAGCGTCCTGGGCAGCTTCGCGGGTCAGTCCGGTAATATATATATAATGTATGCCGGCAGCGGTGGAAACCCGCTGGTTGACCTCATTAAAACGGTCAATTTCTTCAGCGATTTTCCCGCCTTCCCTGGTAGCGGCAAAAGGGGTGATTCCCCAATCAGGAATAGAGAGAACCGCCACCCGCTCTTTCCGGTTTCCGGCAAAGGCCAGGGCCTGTTCCAGCAAAACGGTAAACTGCTCTTCATATTCCTCCACGGAACGTCCCCGGTACTGGTTATTTACCCCGATCAGCAGGGTCACAAAATCATAGGAAGACCTGAAAAGCCGGTTATTGATACCAAATTGCAGTTCATCGGTGGTCCACCCGGTCCGGGCCACTATTTCGGGGGCGTGAAAATCAACCCCTTTTTTCCGGAGCAACTGCACGGCCTGGTTGGGATAATTATCCGCAAACGGAACCTGTTCTCCGATCGTATACGAATCGCCAAGAGCGAGGTAGGTATAATTGTTCATTGAAAATTGAGCATTGAATACCTGCCTACCGGCAGGCAGGTTGAAAATTAAGGGAAATTGGTGAATGGTGAATGGTGAGTAGTGAGTAGTGAGTGGTGAGTGGTGAGTGGTTAGAGGAAGTCAATGATCGCTTTGGTGACTTTATTCTCCCGGTAGATCCGGCGGTGACCGAGTCCTTTGGTGATCATGAATTCAACATTCTCATTGCCATCTTCTTTTACTTTCAGGGCATCGGAGAGGGGCGTGGTATCATCATCTTCATCATGTACCCAGAGCACGCTTGCCCTGATATTTTTCATCGCCCGGCGGATGGAGTACCATTCAATACTCAATCCGCTTTTTTGGATAATAAGACGGTCAAACTCCTGACGGATCGATGGATTCAATTGCAGGAAACGGAAGAACGTATCAGCGGCGGTCTTTGATTCAGTAGCGGGTGCAATTAATACCAGTTTATGGGAGGGGGTATGATTGATCTCTTCCATGGCCAGGCTGAGACCAAGTCCGCCAAAGGAATGGGCCATAAAGGAATGCACCGGTCCGTATTGCTTATTGACTTCGAGGATCATTTTTTTATAGAGCGGGGCATTGATTTGTCTGCCGCCACTTCGCCCATGTGCCGGTGCATCAAATGCCAGTACTTCATATCCTTTTTTCAGCAAAGGGTTTATATACCGGTCAAAATTGATAACGGAAGATTCAAATCCATGGCAGATCATTGCTTTTCTGCCAGTGGCCGGTAATTCGCCGCTCTCCGGCATCCAGCGCCAGCCTTTCACTATTACTCCATCGAGCTTAAAAGAAAGCGGGTCTGCCTGTTTAAATATGGGCGGAAGCTCCTTCTTATTCCGGCTTTGCGGAGTACAGAACAACTCAAAAGCCTTCTCCGCCGCTTTCTTTTTGGAGATGGTAGCCAGCAGGCTGAATTTAGTCCTGAAATAGCGAAGGGCAATGCGCTGGGCGAGTTTCATGGGACGAAATTAGTTAACAAGTTGACAAGTACAGAAGTTGATAAGTTAACAAGTTGAAAAGTTAACAAGGACCTCCTTAGAATTATTTCTTGAATTTTACGGTATCTCCTTCCTTATCAACCTATCAACTTGTCAACCTTTCAACCTTTCCGCCTTTCAACATTACTTACCTTTACTCTAAATTCTACCAAATGGACATCGTCATCATCGGTTCAGGCAATGTAGCTGCGGTATTGGGGAGAAAATTTAAAGCAGCGGGACATACTATCCTCCAGGTTATCAGTCGTAACGCGAAAGCCGCCTCTGAACTGGCCTACGAGTGGGATACAGAATCTTCAAATTATAAAAGCACGATTAACCGTCTGGCGGATATTTATATAATTGCAATAAGTGATCATGCCATAGCCGAAATGGTAGATGACCTGAAACTGCCCGGCAAAGTGGTGGCGCATACGGCCGCTTCTGTTCCAAAAGAAGTATTGCAAAACGTGACGGAACATTTTGGCGTGTTTTATCCTTTGCAGAGCCTGCGTACCGAAATGCCGGGTTTACCTGATATCCCTGTTTATGTAGAAGGGAGTGATGAACTGACTACGACTAAATTAAAAGCATTGGCGCAATCCATTTCCCCCGAACAAGTAGCGGAGGCTGATGCAGAAAGCCGGGCCAAACTGCATGTGGCGGCAGTGCTGGTCAGCAATTTTACCAATCATCTGTATAAACTCGCGGCGGATTATTGCCGGAAAGAGGGCCTGGATTTCAAACAACTCCAGCCCCTGATAGAAGAAACAGCCCTCCGGCTACGGAGTATGAGTCCCGGAGAAGCCCAGACCGGTCCCGCTATCCGCCAGGATGAGGAAACTATCCAAAAACACCTGGATTTATTGAAGAATGAACCGGGTTTGAAGGAAATTTATGAACAAATGACCCGGAGTATCCGGACCACAAACTGATTGTTTTCCCGAACAAGTAAACCGTTTCCGTGTTTTTGAGGTAAATTTGCTCCCCGAAACGAAAACAATACCATGTACACGATTAAATTCAATTTTGAGCAGAAGGACCTGGAACCGGTTGTACTTTCCAATATAGAGTCAGGCCAGTCCCTCCTCGAGATCGTCCTGAAAAACGATATTGAGCTTCACCACAATTGTGGCGGGGTTTGTGCCTGTACCACCTGTCATCTTTATGTGGAAAAAGGCATGGAGTATATTGACGAACTCTCAGACCGGGAGGAAGATTTTATCGACCGGGCTATGAATCCCCGGCTGAATTCAAGATTAGGTTGTCAATCCCTCTTACTCGACGGAAGCGGTGAGATCGAAGTCACATTGCCTGACCAGACGCAGTTCCTGGGTGAATAACTCACTGAGAACGGTTTGGTATTTATGCTTTGATTTTTAATTGGCATCTTGGCATCTTGGATCTTTTTATTAGAATTACATAATCACGAATATCATTTAAACATGTCTACTCACTTCGAGCCACCAATTAACTGGAATGATCACGAAGATATCGCACTGAAACTGTATGAGCGGTTCGGGGATGATTTTACGGAGAGCAAGATCTACCGTATCCGTTTTACCGACCTGCTGGAATGGGTGCTTGAAATCCCCCGTTTTGAAGGCACCCGGGAAGGTAGTACAGAAGGACACCTGGAAATGATCCAGAGTGCGTGGGTATATGAGTGGAGAGATAATCAAAAATAGTTTAGTCGTTTAGATGTTGAGACGTTTAGCAGAAGTTCAACTTTACAGATTCTAAACATCTAAACTCCTACACATCAAACCTTCCTTTATGAGTATTTTATCTTCCTTTAAGAAGATCACCACCTTCGTCTTCGACATCGACGGCGTACTCACCGACGGTACCGTGCTGGTATTGCCCAATGAAGTGCAGGCCAGAAGAATGCATATAAAGGATGGTTTTGCCCTGCAGATGGCCTTAAAGAATGGATACCGGGTAAAAATAATCTCCGGCGGGAACTCCCCTGAAGTGCTTGACCGTTTGACGAAACTGGGGGTGTCCGATGTACATATGTCGGTACTGGATAAGGGCACGTTGTTGCAGGACTGGATGAAAGCCGAAAACCTGAAAAAAGAACAGGTCCTTTATATGGGAGACGACCTGCCTGACCTGCCGGCATTAGGAGTAGTTGGCTTACCTGCTTGTCCGGCGGATGCAGCAGATGAAGTAAAAAAAATATCCCTCTATATTTCTCCCCTGAAAGGCGGCGACGCCTGTGTTCGTGAAGTGATTGAAAAAGTGTTGCGATTGAACGGGCACTGGGAATATAGGGTGGATGTGGCTTCCCGCTGAAGTTTTACTCTTTTACAACTGACGGTTCTGCAGTATCTTTCCTGAAATTTACTCCATGAGGTTCACAGCCGCTTTATTGAAACTGATCCGACTGCCGAACCTTTTTTTTATTGCCCTGACCCAGGTGCTGTTCTATTATGCGGTGGTGGTGCCGGTGCTGCACCAGGTACTTCAGCAACCGGCATTTAATGACGTTCATTTTTTCCTGCTTGTAGCCTCTTCGGTACTGATTGCTGCCGCTGGCTATATTATCAACGATTATTTTGATATTAATATTGATGAGGTCAATAAGCCCCGGAAGAACGTGGTGGACCAGGTCATCTCCAGGCGCTGGGCCATGTTGCTTCATTTTGTCTTCAGCGGACTCGGACTATTGCTGAGTCTTTATCTTTCCTGGAAAACAGGTTACTGGTATATCGTGATCACCAATTTTCTTTGTATCGGTTTATTATTCGGCTATTCAGTATCGCTTAAACGAAAGCTGTTATCTGGCAATATCCTGATCTCCCTGCTGACTGCCTGGGTGATTCTGATCATTACCACCTCCGAAGGGTTTTACCTGTACTATACGCAGGTGGATAACGGGGTACTGGAAGCCCATCGCAAGATTGTTCGTATCGGGAACCTGTATGCGGGTTTTGCCTTTATCAGTTCCCTGATCCGGGAAGCCATCAAGGATATGGAAGACATGGAGGGGGACGCTAAATACGGATGTCGTACTATGCCGATCGTATGGGGGATAAATACGTCTAAAGTATATGTAGGAGTCTGGCTGGTGGTCCTGATTGCGATCCTGGTGATCGTCCAGTTTTATGTTTTGCAATTTCGCTGGTGGATGCCCGTTACGTACAGTTTTGTACTGATCATTGCCCCGATGATCTATATCTTTTATAAATTATTCGGGGCTACCCGGCCGGCCGATTTTCATCACCTGAGCCGTTGGATCAAAACGGTGATGCTGACCGGTATCCTGTCCATGATCTTTTTCTATTTCTTTTTATGATACATAAAATTATTCTTGCCTCACAATCACCCCGTCGCAAACAATTGCTCGAATGGGCCGAAGTGCCTTTTGATGTAGTGGTAAAGGATACCGATGAACATTTTCCGCCCGGACTCCCTGCGGAAGAAGTAGCCGTCTATATTGCCCGGAATAAAGCCAGGGCAGTACAATCTTCCCTTCCTGCCTCTTCCATCGTGCTGGCAGCTGATACGATTGTGGTACTCGGCGAAAGTATCATCGGCAAACCGGTTCACCGGGAAGAAGCGGTCAGTATACTGCTGGCGCTTTCCGGCGAGAAACACCGGGTCATCACCGGGGTGGTAATCCGGAAAGGAGAAGAAGAAATCGCCTTTGCGGATATCACCGAAGTGGAGTTCCATACGCTGAGTCTCGAACAGATCGAATACTATGTGGATCAATATAAACCCTACGATAAGGCCGGTGCCTATGCCATCCAGGAATGGATCGGCGTGGTCGGGATCAAGTCGATAACTGGTGATTTTTATAATGTGATGGGGTTGCCGGTGAGTAAGGTGGTTAAGGCGTTGGAGAGGTTTGGGGATGAGAAATAAGAAATGAAAAATAAGGAATAAGGAATGAGAAAGTGGGGTTCTTAGAAATTTTGGTGGAATTTTCTTTTCATAGTTTATTTGGTTTTTGAAGGGTGAAGATTCTTTTTGGCGGTGTTGATGCTTTTTATAAATATGGCCATTAATTCATTGGCCTCATTCAGGCAGCTATCGGTTTTTTCATTTACTATAACTGGTTTGCGGCAAATTATTTTCAGGTTAACACGGCTTTCCCTGATCTCTTTCAGTACCACTTTCATTTTATGAATAAAGTCTGCAGTGGATTCAGCAGCCTGTGCCTCCCCATAATTCAGCGCCGCGGCTGTGCTGCTTTTTGATAGCTGATACTCCAGATTCTGACCTGCTCTTGTAGGTGGAAGTAAATCACAAACCTCCAGACATATACAAGCAAAGTCAACCAGCCTGTCTTCGAGATCGTACTTTTTTACTCGATTTTCCATAGAAAAAATTTGCAGCTAATTTAGGGATATCCGGCAATCGAAATTTATTCGTCTCCTGTGCGTTTTCTGCTAAAGTGACAATTCATAATTTATATCACTACTATGTTCTTATTCAGCTAAATAAAATAATCATTCCTAAAAGCCCTTTACTTTTTAATTCTTTATTTCTCATTCCTTATTTCTTATTTCTATACTTGCCCCCCGCGACGGTAATAAAAATATCCCCCAATTCCCCTTAGCTTCCCTCCTTAAACCTTATCGCATGAATGAACGATTACTCCAGTACATCTGGCAGTTCCAGTATTTTGCTGCCGGAGAACTCTTAACAACGACCGGAGAACCGGTGCAGGTTATACAGCAGGGACAGTATAATACCAATCAGGGACCCGATTTTTCAAGTGCTAAAATTAAAATCGCAGGTACTACCTGGGTGGGTAGTGTTGAACTACATATACGTTCATCTGACTGGGACAAACACAAGCATCAGCACGACCGCAATTATGACAATGTAATCCTGCATGTGGTGTGGGAAGAGGATGGATGGAACTACCCGGTGCCGGTGCTGGAATTAAAAGGCCGGGTTCCTGGATTATTGCTGAACCGTTATGCCCTGCTGATGGAGAATCCCGGTTTTATTCCCTGTGAAAAAAATATTACCGGGATCAATGAACTCAGCTGGACCAGTTGGAAAGACCGCTTGCTGTCAGAAAGACTGGAACGAAAATCGGGTTTGATGCAACAGTTCCTGGAACAGAATGGAAATCACTGGGAAGAAGCAACCTGGTGGATGATGGCCCGGAACTTTGGAATAAAAGTCAATACAGAGGCATTTGAGAGTATTGCCCGTTCATTACCTGTTTCTTTACTGTCCAAACAAAAGCACCAGCTCATCCTGCTGGAAGCCTTGCTGATGGGACAGGCAGGATTGCTCGGGGATGAAAAGCCAGGCGATAAATATTACACCTTGCTTCAACGGGAATACCGGTTTCAGCAAACCAAATACCAGCTCCGGCCTATCGCGGTTCCCATTCATTTTCTGCGGATGCGTCCCGGAAATTTTCCCACCGTCCGCCTGGCCCAGCTGGCGGTATTACTCTTTCAATCTGAATCACTATTTGCCAAAATAAAAGAAACCCGGTCCCTGGAGGAATTAAAACAGTTTTTTAATATTACAGCGAATGACTACTGGCATTATCATTACAGTTTTGACGAAGCCTCTCCGTACAAACCCAAAAGACTGGGATCGGTCATGCTGGACAATCTCATCATTAATACCCTTTGTCCGCTTTTATTTACCTATGGCAGTTACCACCGTGAACAGGAGTATAAAGACCGGGCGGTGCAATGGCTAGAACAGACAACCGCAGAGTCCAATACGGTGACCCGGGGATACAGTCAATTGGGTGTTGCTAACAAAAACGCCTTCGACAGCCAGGCCCTGATCGAACTGAAGCAGTCCTATTGTGATCAGAAAAGATGCCTTGAATGCGCAGTGGGGGCGACTCTACTAAGGAGTCAGGAGTCGGTAGTCGGGAGTCGGTAGTCGGTAGTCAATACACCTTCTTATAAAATGTATCTATAATTAACATGTAATAGTTATTCAGGTTTATCTAATAGTCTCAAGGTCTTCTGAAAAATCAGACTACTAACTCCCGACTCCCGACTACTAACTAGCTCCAGCTTCCCCAGTCAATATTCACCTCAATATCAGGATGGATACTCTTGATCACCGGGCAGGTTTCGCCGGTGTTTTTGAGAATCTGCTTTGTTTTTTCGTCTATTTCTTTCAGTGAATCGGGAATATGAAATGTTAAATTAATCCCGCCCACACGACGGGGATCGGCTTTCATGATTTTCAGGACATCGATTCTGACCTCATTCAGGTCGAAACCCATGGTCCGGGCCTTGATGCCCATAACGGTCACCATACAGGTAGCCAGGCTGGTGGCCATCAGGTCGGTGGGGGAGAACCGTTCGCCCTTTCCGTTGTTATCCACGGGGGCATCAGTTTCTACTGCCGACTGGCTTTGCAAATGGGTACAGGTGGTGCGGAGATCACCGGTATATACTACGGAAGAAGTCATGTCAATATTTTGCCCTAAATTTACGTTATAGCTAAGAGATCAAAAGAGAAAAAAAGAGAAAAGAGTAGACGAAATGGTTTTTATAATGGATTTGCGTAGAAGCCGGAATTTTAAATAGTATTAAACGTTTTACCGGAAGAAATGGTCATATAGATGCTACTTTTTTAAACAAATCTGGTTTTAAAGTCTCAATTTCTTATCAATATTCATCTAATAGAATAAATATAAAGTCCGTGAAAAAACTAAGCCTGTCCCTTTTACTGTTGCTTGCCGTGATGACTGTATTTGCACAGGATTCCACCAGCCGCAGTTATTCAAAATCTGAAAAAAAGGAAGCCCGCCGCCAGAAAGTGAATTCCTTGATCCGGCAGGCAGAAGAAGGGGTATTGATTTATCACAAGCAAAGTATTTTCGGGGCCCAGGCACGGACAAACGGCTATGGACTTTTTTATGAAATGGGCCGGATGAAAACCAACCGGAAAACAAATATTTACCGGATCGATTTTACCGAAATAAAGCACCAGAAGGAAAATAAGGTGCAAACATCCAATGGATTTATCTTTTTTGGCAATCCCTTTATTTACGGAAAGATCAATAATTTTTATCAGCTGACCCTGGCTTTTGGCCAACAGCATATGCTGGGACAAAAGGGCAATAAAAACGGGGTCGCGGTTTCTGCAGTTTATAATGGAGGACTCGCCCTCGGAATGCTGCGTCCTTATTACCTGGAAGTGATCGATCCGCTGACCAATCAAAGTAAGGATATTAAATACTCTTCTTCTGATAGTTCCCTTTTTCTCGGGAACACCATTATAGGCAGTTCTGGAATCGGTAAGGGCTGGGGAGAAATTAAAATGAAACCTGGTTTATTTGCTAAAGCGGCCTTACGCTTTGATTATGGGCGTTTTAACGAGAGTGTCCAGGCCCTGGAAATTGGTCTCAGCGGAGAGTTTTATACCCAGAAAATACCCATTATGGCCCGGCAGAAAGACAGCCGGTTCTTCTTCCAGGCCTATGTGGCCATGCTATTTGGACGACGCAAATAATGCCCCTAATTTTGCTGCATGATTGAACTTCCTGTTGTTCCCGTGGTGAATGAAAAAGAGACCAAAATCCGGAAGCCAGACTGGCTGCGGGTAAAACTTCCCATTGGCGAAAGTTACAAACATGTGCGAGGCCTGGTTGACCATCACAAACTTCATACGATCTGCGAAAGCGGCAATTGTCCCAATATGGGAGAATGCTGGGGAGCTGGTACGGCCACTTTTATGATCCTCGGCAATATCTGTACCCGCAGTTGTGGTTTTTGTGCCGTGGCTACAGGTAAACCGGAGCCGGCCGACTGGGATGAACCGCAGCGGGTGGCCGAAGCTATCCACCTTATGAAAGTGAAGCATGCGGTTATTACTTCCGTAGATCGCGATGAATTGCCCGATGGCGGTTCCACGATCTGGCACAATACAATCAAAGCGGTAAAAGGACTGAATCCGGAAACAACTCTTGAAACCCTGATCCCAGATTTTAAAGGAAAGAAAGAAGATATTCAACGGGTGATTGACGCGGCACCCGAAGTGGTGAGTCATAATATTGAAACCGTGGAACGGCTCACCCGCCAGGTACGTATTCAAGCCAAGTACTGGAGGAGTATGGAAGTGATCCGGACCCTCAAAGAAGGCGGCATGCGTACAAAAAGCGGAATCATGCTCGGCCTGGGTGAAACCAAAGAAGAGGTGATACAAACCCTGAAAGACCTGCAGGCCAATGGCTGTGATGTGGTTACCATCGGCCAATACCTGCAACCCACCAAAAAACATTTACCCGTACAGCGTTTTGTCCACCCCGATGAATTTGCCGAATACCGCGAAGTCGGTTACCAGCTCGGCCTGGACTATGTGGAAAGCGGTCCGCTGGTGCGCTCTTCATACCATAGCGAGAAGCATGTGTTTGAAGGGATCGGACGGAAGGAATGGGAGACCAGTCAGTAGTTAGTAGATAGTAGTTAGTAGTCAACAGCCCATCCTGTGAGGTCTTTTCAACTTTTCAACCTATTAACCTATCAACCCGAAGCCCGTGCGCCACTTCCTCTGTTTTATATTCCTTATTTCTTATTCCTTATTTCCCGGGGCCCAGGCTGTATGGCAAAATGTGGATTCCCTGTATGGCCCATTGCCTGCTTCGGTGCATGTATACAAAACCAGCAGCCTGCTGGATGGTAAGCCTAATATCGCTTATTACCTCGTGGCCGATCTGAAAGACAAAGGGCTTGACTTTACGGTAGATACTACCTTCAAACGACGGTTAACGCCCTCCGGTTTTTTTACAAAAAATGAGCAACCCCTCCTGGTGGTGAATACGACTTTCTTTTCGTTTGCTACCAATCAGAACCTGAACCTGGTGATGAAGAAAGGGAAATTGGTGGGCTACAATATTCATACGATCAATGGCAAAGGGAAAGATACCTTGACATACCGGCATCCGTTTGGCAGTGCGATCGGCATTACCAAAAAGCGGGATGCCGATATTGCCTGGTTATATACGGATAGCAGTCTCCGTTATCCCTATGCCTATCAGGGGCCGGTGGACGTAGTTCGTGATTCATTACCGGGATTTACTAAAGAAAGAGCTACGGCGGCCATTCTGAAAGGAGTGGGTGATCAGAAGAAGATCCGTTTATCCTTTCCCGCCTGGAAAATGAAAACAGCAGTTGGGGGAGGACCAGTTTTAGTACAAGACGGGGAAATAAAAATTACCAATAACGAAGAACTCAAATTTGCGGGTAAAGCCATTAACGATAAACATCCCCGTACCGCTATAGGCTACACCCGCGATCAAAAGCTCATTATACTCGTGATTGAAGGCCGGCATACCGGCACGGCCGAAGGAGCCACCCTGGTGCAAGAAGCTCAATTGTTAAAAGACCTCGGCTGCGTGGAGGCCCTGAACCTCGACGGGGGTGGCAGCAGTTGTATGCTGGTTAACGGGAAACCTACAATACAAGTGTCTGATAAGGAAGGACAACGATCCGTACCCGCCGTTTTCATGATCAAAAGCCGGAAATAGCAGGGTTTTTTGTGGAAAAATTGGGAATTCGTAACCCGATTTTTAAGTCTTTTGGCATGGCTTTGGCAATTCTACTGATCTAAATATTCAGGTATGGTCAGGTTTTACTGGGCAATTGTGGTAGCTGCCACACTCACCATCATTGCGGTGGTGGCTTTTTCAAAAGATAAAAAAGAAGTAGCGTCTGTCAGTCAATCTGCAAACACGGCTAAAGTGGAGCAGGCGGCCGATTTGTCCGCCAGTATTAAACCGTAAAGAATATCCTGTATTCCCTGTAGTATATTAAGGAAATACCTATGATACAAAAAAGCCCTGCGGCATTTGCCGCGGGGCTTTTGTAATTAAATCGTTTTATATTTTTAATCCCAGATTAATGCACTGGCCCCAAGGATGGCCGCATCGGCTTCTTTGAGTTCGCTGAACATCAGTTTGACTTTGTTCTTGAAGATCGGGAGCAGGTTGTCCTCCATCGCTTTACGGGTAGGATTCATGATCAGGTCGCCGGCCTTGGTGAGTCCGCCAAATAAAATGATCGCTTCCGGAGAGGAGAACATCACAAAATTGGCCAGGGCTTCACCCAGGATCTGCCCGGTAAAATCAAATATTTCATTGGCAATCGTATCCCCTTTGATGGCACATTCGAATACGGACTGACTGGTCAGGTCATTGATGGAATAGTCGCGTAGCAAACTGCCTACTTCCGGTTTTTCGGCCAACAGTTCCAACGCGGTCTCGCGTACGCCGGTAGCCGATGCATAAGATTCAAGACTACCACGAAGACCGGTGCCTTTGTGCATGCGTCCACCCGGACGGATGATGGTATGTCCCAGTTCTCCCGCAAAGCCATCGTGACCCAGCAGGATCTTTCCATCAATCACGATTCCGCTGCCCACCCCGGTGCCCAGGGTAATGGTGATAAAATGACGGAGGTCTTTGGCACAACCATACATCATTTCACCTACAGCCGCCGCATTGGCATCATTGGTCAGTTTTACACGCAGGTCAAACTTTTCCGATATCATTTTAGCGAGCGGAATGATACCCCGCCATTTCAGGTTTGGCGCATATTCAATATTGCCCGTATAAAAATTGCCATTCGGAGCACCCACTCCAACACCTACAAACTTATCAGGTCCCCCGACCTTATCGATCATAGGCTTCATTTTCGCATACAGCACTTCAATAAACTCCTGTACAGTCTCATGTTCATTGGTGGAAGTACGGTCCTGTATGATAATATGCCCGTTGCGGTCCACAACGCCAAATTTGGTGTTGGTGCCACCTATATCAATTCCGATTGCAAAGTCTGACATAAAAAATTCTTTTATAATCAACAATTAGTGACCACCTCCGATCTGCTCATCAAAATCAAGTCCTTGTTTATGTAATACCTGTTTCATTTTAATCGCTAAGAATGCCAGGAAGAAGAAACAAATGGCTGCTACAATATACGAGGTATGAATGCCGATGCTATCACCTACAGCACCCTGCATCGGGGGAATAAGGGCTCCTCCGAGAATCATCATAATCAGGAACGCGGATCCCTGTCCGGTATATTTGCCTAATCCACCCACACCCAGTGCAAAAATACAGGGCCACATCACGGAACAAAACAAACCACCGGCCATCAGCGCATATACGGAAACCAGTCCGCTGGTGAAAGTACCGATGAGCATGGCAATGGCGGCCAATACTGATACGGTCACGAGTGTTTTAACCGGTTTCTCCTGACCATAAAAGAAGGCGGCAATAGCGATGGCTACACAGATAGCATAACCCCAGAGATCAGACACGTCACTGCCATTCAGGTTGTTGACATACAACACCACCCCAAAAGCAACAAAGGGTACAATGATCCGGGCGATAATTTTTGACATCCCTTTCAGGTTAAACACACTGACCGCACCGGTCCACCGGCCGATCATCAGGCTACCCCAATAGAGGGAGATGTATTTGGAGATTTCACTTTCATTCATACCGGCATCCGTCAGGTAACCCGGTGTTTTCAGCAGGGCGCCAAAGTTATTATCAATGGTCACTTCCACACCTACATACACAAAGATTCCGATCATGCCATAAATCAACTGCGGGTATTTCATCGCGCCCCAGCCTTCGCCATCTTTCTGTGCGGTCATATTGGAATAAAACAGGATACCCATCACGGCGGCGATCGTTACCAGCAGCAAGGGCAGCTTGGGAATTTCAGCCAGTTGTGCCGCAACAATTACCGCTACGATAAATCCGGTCATGACTATTAAAGAACGGGCCGCTTTATTTCCTTTTTCAAATTTCTCGTTATTTTTTCCATCGGGTAATTTGGAGAACATAAAGAACAGGGCAACGGCCAGAAAAACACCTGCCACAATCAGGTATAGGGTATTGATATTGGTTACCGTTACTTCTTTACCGGTAGAGCCGACCGAACCAAACAGGAAAAAGCTCACAATGATGGGCCCCAGTGTGGTTCCCAGCGAGTTTACACCACCGCCCAGGTTCAGCCGGTGCGAACCCGTAGCCGGATCGCCCAGGGAAATGGCAAAGGGCTGCGCCGCCGTTTGCTGCAGCGAAAATCCGAGTGCTATAATAAATAAGGAACCCAGTAAGGCCGGATAGGAGTTGGCATTCGCCGATGGCAGCATCAGTAACGCACCGGCTACTGATATCAGCAGGCCATAAATAATACCTTTCTTGTACCCGATTTTATTGAGAATATCATAGCCGAGTACATTGGATACCAGGAACAGGATCAGGGATCCTACAAAATAGGCAATATAAAATGCGGAGCCGACCAGCTGGGATTCAAACTGTGAAAGCGCGAAATGCGATTTACAGAAAGGAATAAAAATACTGTTGGAAGCGGCAATAAAGCCCCAGAAGAAAAACACGGT
>JAKQJH010000211.1 GCA_029561255.1 Bacteroidota bacterium
CTCGACAACCTGATTGCGGCAAAAAAAGCAAAGCCAATGATCATAGTGATGATGGATGGAAATTTTGGCAGCGGTGGACTCAGGCAATTCGGAGAACAATCGTTGAAAACTTTTGAAAACGAACTGAAACAAGTCCTGATCCCCTTCATCGAAACCAATTTCCGTACAGAAACGGATGCCAGTAGCCGGGCATTAGCCGGACTGTCCATGGGCGGTTTACAAACTTTGTATGCCGGATTCAAAAACACCTCACAGTTTGCTTATCTCGGTATTTTCAGTTCCGGCTTTTGGGCCAATCAACCAGCCCTTTCTTCCCCGCTTTATGATTTTATGAAAGAGAACAGCAGCCAGATAAACAGCAACCTGAAAAGTTGCTGGATCTCGATGGGCGGTAAAGAAGATATCGCTTACAATAACTGCAAAATAATGATGAGCCGTTTTGATGAAATGGGTATAAAATATAGTTACAGTGAATACCCGGGTGGTCATACCTGGCCGGTCTGGAGGAATAATCTGTACCAGTTTGCACAAATTCTTTTTAGATAATTTCCTACATAGCAAATAGCGTTTGATGAAAAAAAATGTAGCCTATAACTTATTGATACTGCTGACCGGCCTGCTAATAAATGCTGGTATACGGGCACAACCATTTCCTTTTCAGAATCCGGCACTGACAGTGGAAGAAAGGGTTAAAGATTTAATGTCCCGGCTAACCCTCGAAGAAAAAGCTTCCCTGATGTTTGACCAGTCACCGGCCATTCCACGCCTCGGGATCAATAAATTCAACTGGTGGAGTGAAGCCTTGCATGGACTGGCCAATAATGACAGCGTGACTGTTTTCCCGGAACCGATTGGTATGGCCGCTTCTTTTAATGATGAGCTGGTTTACCGGGTATTCAATGCCACTTCCGATGAAGTTAGGGCTAAATATCACCAGGCCTTACGTGATGGAAAAGAAAACAGAAGATTCCTGAGTCTATCTGTCTGGACCCCCAATATCAATATCTTCCGTGACCCCCGTTGGGGAAGAGGCCAGGAAACCTATGGCGAAGACCCCTTTCTTACTTCCCGCATGGGGCTTTCCGTGGTCAAAGGACTTCAGGGACCAACTGAATCAAAATACCGTAAGCTTTTAGCTTGTGCCAAACACTTTGCGGTGCATTCGGGTCCGGAGTGGAGCCGGCATGTTTTGAATCTGAATAAAATTAATCCAAGGGATTTATGGGAAACTTATTTACCGGCATTTAAATCACTTGTTGTTGACGGTGAAGTGCGCCAGGTAATGTGCGCCTACCAGCGGCTGGATGATGAGCCTTGTTGTGGAAATACCCGGTTACTACAAACCATTCTGCGTGACACCTGGGGTTACAAGTATATAGTTGTATCTGATTGCGGCGCAATCACGGATTTTTATACCAGTCATAAAACCTCTTCTGATGCCGTGCATGCTTCCTCCAAAGCCGTATTGGCCGGCACAGACATTGAATGTGTCTGGCAGGGTTATGCCTATGCCAGTTTACCAGACGCTGTATTCAATGGACTCATTACTGAAAAGCAGATAGACGAACATCTTTTTAAAGTCCTGTCCGGACGATTTGAATTAGGGGATATGGATGCCGCAAAGGATGTACCCTGGGCGAATATTCCGTTCACGGTAGTCAACAATACCGAACATCAAAAACTGGCCCTGGATATGGCCCGGGAATCCATGACCCTGTTGCAAAATAAAAACAATATCCTCCCGCTGAATACCAGGCTGAAGAAGATAGCCGTCATTGGACCCAATGCGGCGAACGAACCCATGCTTTGGGGCAATTATAATGGAACCCCGGTGAGGACAATCAGCATACTAAATGGTCTCTATTCAAAACTTCCGGCCAATTCTGTTGTGTATGACAAAGCCTGTGATCTCGTGGAAAACAAAGTAACCCTCAGTTATTTTTCCAATACCGGTATCCATGGGCAAAAAGGATTTAAAGCCACTTATTGGAATAACCGGGAACGGTCCGGTGAACCTGTTACCATTGTACAGATGACAAATTCCTTTAAAATCACCACGGCTGGCGATCATGAATTTGCTTCCGGCGTGAAACTGGAAGGGTTTTCAGCCAAATATGAAACGGAATTTACGGCGCCGGCTACTGAAGAAATTGTGTTTAAATCCGGAGCAACCGGTTATTTCGAATTGCTGGTAAATGGCCAATCACTAAGCAGGTATAATAACTGGCGGACACTCCCATCCAGAATTGCCTACCCCGTAGAAAAGGGAAAAACCTATCAGATTGAGATCAGATATGCTCAGCTGAATAACTGGCAAGCCAACCTTGAATTTGATTTTGGCAAAGAAGTCGATATTGATTTCAACAACCTTATCCGGAAACTGAAAGGGATTGACATCGTGATTTTTGCCGGCGGGCTAAGCACACAACTGGAAGGAGAAGAAATGCCTGTCAATTATCCGGGCTTTAAAGGAGGCGACCGTACCGATATCCAATTACCGGAAGTACAACGCCAGTGCCTGCAGGCATTGAAAGCCGCAGGCAAAAAAGTGATATTTGTTAACTGTTCCGGTTCAGCCATTGGCCTTGTCCCGGAAACAGAAAGTTGTGAAGCCATCCTGCAGGCCTGGTATGGTGGCGAGTCGGGTGGCCAGGCGGTGGCCGATGTACTCTTTGGAGATTATAATCCTTCCGGCAAACTCCCGGTTACCTTTTATAAAGACACGACTCAACTGGCAGATTTTGAAGATTATTCCATGAAAGGCAGGACCTACCGGTACATGACCACCGATCCACTTTTCCAATTCGGATTTGGATTAAGCTATACCCGTTTTAAGATTGGGGAGGCCAGTCTGGATAAAACGAAAATAAAAGCAGGCGAAGAATTGAATCTTACCGCCCCGGTTACCAATACCGGCAACCGGAATGGTGTTGAAATAGTTCAGGTCTATATAAAAAAAGTGAATGATCCTGACGGGCCGGTGAAAACACTGAGGGGTTATAAACGAGCTGCTGTAGAACCCGGAAAAACGACAGTGGTAACTATTCCGCTGAATTCATCTGCATTTGAATTTTATGATGCCACCCAATTAAAAATGGCTGTAACACCGGGGGAATATGAAATATGGTATGGAAACAGTTCGGCCAATAAGGATTTAAAAATGAAAACCCTGGTTATCCAATAGCTATCGGCGATGGACGGAGTCTTAAACGATGAAAAAGTAAAAATTATGTCCTCAAAAAAATTCATACTTTTTTTATTTCCAGTCCTGTTCAGCTGGCAGACCGCAACAACCCAGAACCCCATCCTGTTTGCGGATGTGCCGGACCTCTCCATGGTACGGGTGGGCAAGACCTTTTACATGAGCAGCACCACCATGCACATGAGCCCGGGTGTGCCCATCATGAAATCCCGCGATCTTATCAACTGGAAGATCTACAGCTACGCCTATGATACGCTCGCCGATGTAGATGCCATGAACCTGAACAATGGTAAAAGTACCTATGGAAGAGGCTCCTGGGCCAGTTGTATCCGCTTCTATAAAGGCCGTTTTTATGTATCTACCTTTTCATCTACCACCAACAAAACGTACATCTATTCCACAAGGAATATGGAGAAAGGCCCCTGGAAACGAATCACCTTCTCCCCCGCCTATCATGATCATTCCCTTTTCTTTGATGAGGACGGAAAAGTATACCTGATTTATGGCAATGGAAAAATAAGCCTGGTACAACTGAAAGATGATCTCTCCGGTCTGTTGGAAGGTGGGATAAACCAGGTCGTGATTGAAAATGCCAGTTTACCAGCCGGTACGAATATCGGATTGGGAGCAGAAGGATCACAACTGATCAAAAAAGATGGAAAATATTACCTGTTCAATATTACCTGGCCCAGAGGCGGCATGCGTACGGTGGTTATTCACCGGGCCGATAAAATAACCGGGCCCTGGGAAGGCCGTATCGGCTTACAGGATCTCGGTGTTGCCCAGGGAGGATTAATCGATATGCCGGACGGTCGGTGGTTTTCCTATCTTTTTCGTGATTACGGCTCAGTAGGGCGTATCCCCTACCTCGTACCGGTAAAATGGGAAGATGGGTGGCCGCTATTGGGCGTAAATGGAAAAGTGCCGGAACAACTGGATCTCCCTGCCAGTAAGGGACTCATACCGGGTATTGTGGCTTCTGATGAATTTACCCGTAGAAAAAACGAAAGGGCCTTACCACTGGTTTGGCAATGGAACCATAATCCGGATAATAGTCTTTGGTCTGTAACTGCCCGTAAGGGATACCTGCGGCTTACAACGGGCCGCATTGATACCTCCTATGTTAAATCAAAAAATACACTGACACAACGGACTTTCGGTCCGGTCTGTTCCGGTATGATTAGTCTGGATGCCTCGGGAATGAAAGAAGGCGATTTCGCCGGTCTCTCCGCATTTCAGCGAAAATTCGGACAAGTAGGGGTGAAAGTGGTGAATGGTAAAAAATACCTGTTCATGATCAGTGCCGAATCCAACACCCCGGTTGAATTACAATGTATCCCACTGTCACAAAATCAGGTATACCTGAAAATTGATTGTGATTTTAAAAACAAGATGGATAAGGCCTCGTTCTTCTACAGCCCCGACGGAGAAAACTGGACAGCCATTGGAGGAACATTGAAAATGGAATATACCCTGATGGAACATTTCATGGGTTACCGGTTTGGGCTGTTTAATTATGCAACTCAATCAGCCGGTGGTTATGCCGACTTCGATTTCTTCCGGATTTCAGATAAAATCACCCAGCATGAATAACAGGATACATTTCCATAAAAAAACGGTGTCTTTTCAGCACGCCCTATTATTACTGTTATCCCTGTGGCTAATACTGACCGGGAATGCACAAAACCCGTTGATCCGTACACAATTCACGGCTGACCCTTCCGCAAGAGTATTTGGCAACCGGGTGTATATTTTCCCATCACATGATATATTAGCCACGGAAGGGAAAGGCAGAAAGGGTTGGTTCTGCATGGAAGACTATCATGTTTATTCATCTGAAAACCTGACCGAATGGACAGACCATGGTATGATCATCACACAAAACAATGTTCCCTGGGTCCGTCCGGACAGTTATAGCATGTGGGCTCCGGATTGCATTGAACGAAATGGCAAATATTATTTCTATTTTCCTTCCGCACCGGCTGATACCTTGGCCTACGGAAAAGGTTTTACCATTGGAGTGGCTGTAGCCGATAAACCGGAAGGTCCCTATACAGCAGAAAT
The DNA here is from genome assembly GCA_029561255.1 of Bacteroidota bacterium. Classification (GTDB taxonomy): domain Bacteria; phylum Bacteroidota; class Bacteroidia; order Chitinophagales; family Chitinophagaceae; genus JJ008. The sequence continues at coordinate 5,267 of JAKQJH010000211.1, forward strand.
AACACCGATCAACGGTGTCCGTGGCATTGACCCCAACGTATTTATCGATAAAGACGGACAGGCCTATCTCTATTGGTCGGCTGGTAATATTTACGGGGCCCGGTTAAAAGAAAACATGAAAGAACTGGACTCGGAAGTAAAGATACTTGGTGACCTGCCCAACAAAGGATTAAAAGAAGGTCCATTCCTGTTTGAGCGGGAGGGAGTATACTACCTCACCTACCCTCATGTGGCCAATAAAACAGAACAACTGGAGTATGCCATGGCAGACAGTCCGCTGGGGCCATTCAAAGTAACCGGTGTGATCATGGATGAATCCCCGACCGGATGCTGGACCAATCATCAATCCATCATCCAGTTTAACAACCAATGGTACCTGTTTTATCATCATAACGACTACTCCCCTTCCTTTGACAAAGCCCGATCCATACGGGCCGACAGTTTATTCTTCAATGAAGATAAAACCATCCGGAAAGTGATCCCCACGTTAAGGGGCATCGGTATAACAAAGGCAACAGAAAAAATCCAGCTTGACCGGTATTCAGCCATTAGCCCGCAAGGCACTGCCATTGAATACCTGGATACCAATAACCGCTTTGCCGGATGGAAAACCGTTCTTTCCAATCCGGGGGCCTGGATACAGTACAATAGTGTTGAGTTTAAAAATAATAAAACGGCAACTCTCCACATGAACGGCGAAGAGAATGGATTTATAGAAATCAGAACCGGAAAGCCAGACGGGCCATTGATCGCAAAAATGCTCGTGGTGAAGGGAAGTTCAATGAATACCATTAACGCCGCGCTGCGAAAACGCATTTCTGGTCAACACAACCTGTTTGTCGTATCCAAATGCAACAAACCTGTATATATCGACTGGCTGAGCTTTCAATAACTTTTAAACGGATCATGTATGAGAAAAAATAAACCGAACCGGACCCGTATCAGTAAATGCCTGCTGATGATCTGTTGTTGCACCTGCTGGATCTTCAGCAGCCATGCACAACTGGTTTCAACCGGCAAGACCGGGTTTGATCTTACCGGGGCGTTGATCTATACGGATCCTGCTGAAGATATCCTGGTAAAGAAATCCGCAGAATTCCTGCAACAGGATATTGAACGGGTTACCGGCAGGAAACCTGCAATCGTCAGCCAATATGAAAAAACGAAAGCCCTGTATATCATTATTGGTACCACAGGAAAATCAGGGTTAATACACCAACTTTCCGTTTCCGGCAAGATCGGGCTGAAGGAGATTACTGGCAAATGGGAGGCTTATAAAATACAAACGATTACAGGTATCCCTGGTCAACCCGCAGCCAAAGCACTGGTGATCGCTGGCAGTGACCGCCGGGGAGTCAGCTATGGAGTATTGGAACTCTCCCGGCAAATGGGTGTATCGCCCTGGTATTGGTGGGCTGATGTACCTGTTCAGAAAAAGCCGGCGATCTATATAAATACTTCCGTCATTATCAATGATGCGCCAAAAGTAAAATACCGGGGCATATTTATTAATGATGAGGCCCCCTGCCTGAGTACCTGGAGCAAAGAAAAATTCGGAGGATTCAATCATGTATTCTATGAACATGTTTTTGAACTCATCCTGCGTCTGAAGGGCAATTACCTCTGGCCGGCCATGTGGGGAAACGCCTTTTATGACGATGACTCGCTGAACAGAAAATCAGCGGACGAGTATGGAATTGTAATCGGCACCTCCCATCATGAACCCCTGATGCGGGCCCATGATGAATGGAGACGATATGGAAAAGGCAAATGGAATTATGACAGTAATGAAGTCCGGCTGAAAGAATTCTGGAAATCAGGTATGCAACGCGCCTGGAACGAGAAAATAGTTTCGGTGGGTATGCGTGGAGATGGGGATGAACCGATGAGTCGCGAAACCGCCACGGCCCTGCTTGAACGCATTGTGAAAGACCAGCGGGAAATCATAGCGGAAGTAACCGGCAAACCCGCCGGTGAAACGCCTCAGCTTTGGGCCCTGTATAAAGAAGTACAGGATTACTATGACAAAGGCATGCGGGTACCCGATGACATTACGCTATTATTATGCGATGATAACTGGGGCAATATCCGCAAATTGCCTCAACACGGAGAAAAGCCCCGGGAAGGTGGCTATGGTTTGTATTACCATTTTGACTATGTAGGCGGCCCCCGCAATTACAAATGGATCAACACCAACCCCATTCCCCGGATCCGGGAACAACTGCACCTGGCCTGGTCGTATAATGTAAAACAGATATGGATCGTAAACGTGGGCGATATCAAACCCATGGAGTTTCCCATTTCTTTTTTTCTTGATTATGCCTGGAATCCGGAAAAGATTGGCCCTGCAGATGTGAAAAAATATACAGAACAGTGGGCCGCTGCCCAGTTCGGCAAAAAACAGGCCCCGGTAATTGGCGAACTCTTGTCCGGCTATGCCAAATTCAACAGCCGGAGAAAACCGGAAATGCTCAGCGATAATACGTATAGTTTTAATTATGGAGAATGGCCAAGGGTGGTAAGAGAATATACGGCATTAGCTGAAAAAGCTGAAAAGATCGGTCAACGATTACCATCGGACTACCAGGATGCCTATTTTCAGCTGGTATTGCATCCGGTCAAAGCAAGTGCCAATCTTTACCAACTTTATTACAACGTGGCCTTAAACAAACAGGCTTATGCCAATAAATGGTTATCCGCCAACCACTATGCCGATAAAGTAAAAGAGTTTTATGCCAATGATTCCCTGATCACGTTAGCTTACCACCAGTTAAACAACGGAAAGTGGAATCATATGATGAGCCAGACCCATATTGGCTACACCAGCTGGCAACAACCGATCCGTCAGAAAATGCCAATGGTAAATTATGTCAATGAATCAGCTGCTGCTGCTGAAACTGATACCACTTCAATATCCCGAAAAGCAAAATTTCCGGCCAATACCCCTTATCCTGTTTTTTATGAACAGAGTCAGTATGTCTCCATCGGGGCAGATCATTATACAAAAGCGGTCAACAGCAACGGAATCAAATGGACTGTATTACCGGATCTGGGCCGCACCGGTTCTGCAATCACCACTTACCCGGTAACGGCTCCACCGCAGCAACCCGGTGGAAATGCCCCGCATACCGAATATGAATTCTACACATACAGCAGTGGTGATTTCAGGATAAGTGCCTTCTTTTCGCCCACACTCAACTTTCATAATACTGCATCAGGTCTGCAATATGCCATTTCCGTAGATGGAGAAGCACCCCGGATCATCAGCATCAATAATGATGAAAGAACTACAGAAGGCGGGATCAATTATAAATGGGTGGGTGATAATATCATTATTAAAACATCTTCCCACCAAATTAAGCAGGCTGGAAAACACACCCTGAAATACTGGTTGGTGAACAGTGGTTTGGTGCTGCAAAAGCTGGTGCTGGATTTTGGAGGACTATTACCCAGTTATCTAGGACCGGAAGAAACAATCAATAAAATTGTAAATAAATAACCATGAAACCAATTACATTAGTCCTGTTGATAGTTGTCTCAGGTATTATTACAACCGGTTGTGCATCCGGTAAAAAGACAACGAATGTTTCCGATAGTATTACATTGAAGGATGCATTTAAGAATGATTTCGTGATTGGTGCGGCTGTAAATACCGGCCAGATCAATGAACGGGATTCCGGCTCTGCAGCACTTCTCCGCACCCATTTTAACGGGCTCACACCCGAGAATATTATGAAATGTGAGATTATACACCCGGAATGGGACCGTTATGATTTTACACTGGCCGACAAACTGGTGGAGCTTGGCAAGAAATACAACAGCCCTGTATATGGACATACCCTGATCTGGCACAGCCAATTGTCGCCCTTTATTCAGAAAATTCAGCGTGTGGATTCATTCCGGACTTTCTTTACCAATCATATTACCACCATTGCTTCCCGGTACGATGGAAAATTGAAATCCTGGGATGTGGTAAATGAGGCACTCAACGAAGACGGCACGTTGCGCAAATCCGTCTTCCTGAACAAACTGGGTGAGGATTATATAGTTGAAGCATTCCGGCTGGCACAGAAAGCGGCCCCGAATACGGAATTGTATTATAATGATTATAATATTGAGCAGCCAAAGAAAAGAGCCGGAGCCATTGCCATCATTAAAAAAATTCAGGCGGCCGGGGTTCGGATCGACGGAGTTGGTATACAGGGACACTGGCGCTCTTATAATGTGCCCATGAAAGAAATCGAAGAGAGTATAAAGGAGTTTGCTGCACTGGGGATTAAAGTGCACTTTACAGAGCTGGACCTCGGGGTGTTACCGAATCCATGGGACAATGATGCTGCCGATGTGAATATGAAAGCTGAATATTCTGCTAAAATGAATCCGTACGCAGCCGGATTACCGGATTCAGTAAGTGCAAAGCAGGCACAAAGTTATGCTGACCTGTTCCGCCTTTTCCTGAAATACCGGAAAGACATTGCCCGAATCACTTTCTGGGGCGTAAATGACGGGCAATCCTGGCTGAACGGATGGCCGATCCGTGGACGGACCAATTACCCGCTGTTGTTTGACCGAAATAATAAACCCAAAGATGCTTTTTATAAAGTAATTGAGACCAAAGCCAACCCAGTAAAAGATAAAAAATCATTCTAACGAAACCGCTGCCAACATCATGTCAACTACATCACAAAAATTATCGGTCCGCGAAAAAATCGGTTACAGTTTAGGCGACCTCGCCGCCAACCTTGTTTTCCAGACCCTGATGACCTACCTGGCCTATTACTATACGGATATCTGTAAATTGGATACCACGGATGCTTCCGCGATTATGCTGACTGTCGGATTGATTGCCGCATTCGGGTTCAATCCGATTATCGGGGCACTGGCAGACAGAACTGTTTCCCGCTGGGGTAAATTCAGACCCTGGATTCTCTGGACTGCTGTACCATTGGGCGTGGTCGCCTTCCTGGCTTTCTCACAACCCGATTATGAGAAATATCAATCCAAAGTGATTTATGCAGTGATCACGTATACCTTGTTACTTTTATTATATGCAGCGAATAACCTCCCCTACTCCGCCCTCAGCGGCGTGATCACCGGGGATATGAAAGAACGCAACAGTATGTCGGCCTACCGTTTCGTGGCTGTGATGTTCGCCCAGTTTTTTGTACAGGTATTCATGTTGCCTATCATTGAACATGTGGGTCATGGCAGTAAAGCCGCAGGAATGAAAGAAGTAATGACCTGGCTGGCTATCATTGGAACAATTATGCTTGTGATCACGTTCCTGTCCACAAAAGAACGCATCGTTCCAAAACCGGAACAGAAATCCAGTCTGAAAGAAGACCTTGGCGACCTGGTGAAAAACAAACCTTGGGTGATTATGCTACTGCTTACCACGTTGGTGTTTATCACCCTGGCAATGAAGGGAGGTTCTTATGTTTACTATTTTAAAAATTATGTGGATAAGGATAGCCTGACACAGTTCATTCAGCCAATAACATCTTTCCTGTCTGACATTGGGATGAACTTCTTCGGGGAAGACCCGGTATCCGCCGGATTCGGACTATTTAATGCCGGGGGTATTATTTTTATGATTGTGGGGATTACGCTCTCAAAGGGATTGGCTGACAAATACGGGAAACGAGATGTATTTGGTGTAGCCCTTTTCATTTCCACCCTGTTCATACTCTTTTTCTTTTTCTTCCCCCCAAAATCAGTCGCACTGATGTTCACCTCCCAGATTCTGCATGGCTTTTTTTATGGCATCACCATTCCCCTACTCTGGGCTATGATTGCCGATGTGGCGGATTACAGTGAGTGGAAAAATAACCGTCGGGCCACTGCTATTATCTTTTCGGCCATGATGGTGGGCCTGAAAGTCGGGTTGAGTGTCGGTGCCGCCCTGTTGACACGCATCCTTGGGTTCTATGATTACGTGGCCAACAGTGATGCTTCACAAACACCCCAGGCGGTCAATGGCACCAAAATGCTGGTGAGTGTCTTTCCTGCTATCCCCTTCCTGATCGGGGTAGCCCTGCTTTTCTTTTATGCGATCAATAAAAAAATGGAAGTCCGGATTGAAGGGGACCTGCTCGACAGGAGAAAATAATTCTGCTTATTCAAACAGTTTTTTATGCCAGAAGACAGTATCGATCATATCAATTTTGAAGAATTAAACCGCCGTGCTATTTCTCAGCCACTGGTCAGTCATATTTATACTGCGGATCCTTCCGCGCATGTATTCAATGGCAAAATTTATATCTACCCGTCACATGACATAGATGCGGGCGACGCTTTTGATGACCTCGGCAGTCATTTTGCCATGGAGGATTATCATGTTTTATCCATGGAATCACCGGAAGACAAATCCGCAACGGATCATGGAACAGCCCTTCATGTCAAGGATATTGCATGGGCCGAAAAACAACTGTGGGCTCCGGATGCCGCGGAGAAAGACGGAAAATATTATCTCTTCTTTCCTGCAAAAGGATATGACGGTATCTTTCGTATCGGGATAGCAGTCAGCGACTCACCCACCGGTCCGTTTATACCTCAACCGGAACCTATCAAAAACAGCTTTTCCATTGACCCTGCCGTATTTAAAGATGACGACGGGACTTACTATATGTATTTCGGGGGTATCTGGGGTGGACAGTTGCAACGGTGGAGAAACGGCATTTTCAACGGAGAACAACCGGAAAGCCCGTTTGCCTTTTTACCGGAAGCAGATGAACCGGCTCTATGCGCCAAAGTGGCAAAACTATCCGACGATTTACTTGAATTTGCTGAACCTACAAAAGATCTTGTCATTGTGGACAATGCAGGCAACCCGCTTTTGCAGGGTGATACTAACCGGCGCTTTTTTGAAGCCAGCTGGATGCACAAACACGATGGGAAATATTATTTCTCCTGGTCCACCGGGGATACCCATTATCTCTGTTATGCCACCGGGGATTCCCCCTATGGTCCGTTTACCTATCAGGGCCGCATCCTGGAACCGGTGCTGGGTTGGACCTCACACCATTCCATCTGTGCCTGGAAAGATCAATGGTACCTTTTTTATCATGACTCCAGCTTGTCAAAAGGAGTCACTCATTTACGTTCGGTAAAAATGACCGCTATCCAGTATGATAAAGACGGCAGGATTATCCCCATTCGTCCTTATCTGTAAACAAGTATAAAATCAGGGACGCTTCCGGTAAAATATCCGGATATTTATGAATAGAAACTGAAACAACATTCATCAATATAAACATATGAAAAAACTATTCCTCGTTTTGGCCATCCACCTGGGTACAACCCTCCTTGCCCAGGACTATAAGACTTTCCCGATGTGGAACCCGGCCCTGCCGGCTGAGCAACGGGCCAAAGACGTGATCAGCCGGCTGACGCTGGAAGAGAAAATAGCCCAGATGCTGAATGCCACGCCAGCCGTATCACGGTTAGGCATACCCGCATATGACTGGTGGAATGAAGTATTACACGGCGTGGCCCGTACCCCGTATAAAGTGACGGCCTATCCGCAGGCCATCGGCATGGCCGCTACCTGGGACAGTAATTCATTAAAACGGATGGCTGATTTCTCTGCGTTGGAAGGACGAGCGATTCATAATAAATCCATTGAACTGAATAAAACCGGCGACCGGTATGTGGGACTTACCTACTGGACCCCCAATATCAATATCTTCCGCGATCCCCGTTGGGGCCGTGGACAAGAAACCTATGGCGAGGATCCTTTTCTGACCGCCATGATGGGAAAGGCCTTTGTAAATGGATTACAGGGCAATGATTCACGCTATCTGAAAGCCGCTGCCTGCGCCAAACACTTTGCGGTACACAGCGGACCGGAACCCTCCCGTCACTCTGATAATTTTAATCCCAGCGCCTACGATCTCTGGGATACCTATCTGCCCGCTTTCCGGGAACTGGTAACAAAGGCTCATGTAGCGGGTGTAATGTGTGCGTATAATGCAGTAGATAAACAACCCTGCTGCGCCAATGACCAGATGATGAATGATATCCTTCGTAAACAATGGAAATTCACCGGCTACGTAACCAGCGACTGTTGGGCGGTGGATGATTTTTTCCGGTATCATAAAACCCATAAGGACGCCACCAGCTCAGCCATTGACGCGGTGATTCATGGAACCGACCTGGAATGTGGTAATTCAGTATACCGTACCCTGATTGATGCCGTAAAAAGCGGACAAATCAAAGAATCCTATATTGATCTTTCTCTGGAACGTTTATTTATCATTCGTTTCCGGCTGGGTATGTTTGACCCGGTATCGATGGTGAAATATGCGCAAACCCCGGCTTCCGTATTGGAAGCCCCTGCTCATAAAGCGCATGCCTTAAAAATGGCGCAACAATCCATTGTCTTACTGAAGAATGAAAACAATACCCTGCCACTGAGTAAAAAACTGAAAAAAGTTGTAATCCTTGGCCCCAATGCAGACAATAAAATTGCTTTACTCGGTAATTACAACGGCACCCCTTCTCATGTGACCACCATACTGGAAGGAATAAAAGCAAAACTGGGCAAGGATGTTGAAGTGGTATATGAAAAAGCGATCAATTTTACTAATGATACCTTGTTTGTAAAAAACACCGGTAAAAATGCATTTTTCCATGAAGGTAAACCGGGAGTAAAGGCAGACTATTTCCTGAATGAAAAACTGGAAGGCGCTCCGGCGCTTACCCGGATGGAAGATGATATCAATAATTTCTGGACAGAAGGTGAACCCTTTGCACCCGGCATGCCCTGGACCCATTATTCAGCCCGTTATACTACAAGTATAACCGCCGAAAAAGACGAGGTACTCAATTTTGAATCTGAAGGAAATGACGGTTACCGTATTAAAATCAATGACAGTACTGTAGTTGATGTATGGGAAAGAAACCGCTGGGGTAATAAACAATTCAGTTTCCCGGTTAAAAAAGGTCAGACCTATACCATTGAAATGACGTTCCGCCAGAGTGAAGGTGACGCCATTGTCAAACTCCGCGCAGGCCATTATGAAAAAACAGATTTTACAGAACTTGCCCGCAGATACAGTGATGCCGACATCATTCTCTTTGCCGGTGGTATTTCCCCGCAACTTGAAGGAGAAGAAATGCCGGTTACCGTTCCAGGCTTTAAAGGAGGGGACCGCACCAGTATCCAGTTACCAACTGTTCAGACTGAATTAATGAAAGCCCTTAAAGCCACAGGTAAACCAGTGGTGTTTGTCATGCTAACCGGCAGTGCTATCGCCATACCCTGGGAAAATGACAATATCCCGGCCATTATCAATGCCTGGTATGGCGGTCA
>JAKQJH010000228.1 GCA_029561255.1 Bacteroidota bacterium
GAGGGCAAAACTGCTGACGCATTACAACTCTTAAAGAAGAATTCATTAATATCCCATTCTTCTATTGACACCTTGCTGGTGACAATCGAAGGACAAATGGAGGTCTTTATTCCCGCTTATGGCAATATACGCTCGGCAGAATTTGTGAGTGAAAGAAAAATTAAGGACTTTGCCGCAAAACGTTACTACGTTCTTAAACTGGAGAATTATTATTTAAAATTTGAGTTTGCCCTATACAAAACAATAAATGGCTGGTCAATCACCAATTTTAAGTATGACGAAGACATGACGGAATTGTTTAAATGACAAATGGGATAAAACAATGCGTATCGTTCTTGTTCCTTTATTGATACTTAGTTTGAACAGTATTTCAGCGCAAGCCCTTCAAAAGAAGATATTTAAAAGGACAATATTTATTAATGGGAATTTGTACCGCGAGTTATATGACACGATTAAGACGGACAAAGGTAATATTGACCTCTATTTCCTGAAAAAGCATTTTTATTCCCCTTATTATTTACCGGATAAGTTTATAGACATACAAAACCGAAACAAAACGATTTCAATCTGGCAGGACCCCAAAGATAAACAAGACCATATACGGAATTGGGAGCATGTCTATACCTATGACAGCCTTGGACGGGTGATCAGGTATACCTATTCCAGTTGTATAATTTGTTCCACTTTGCCTTATGATTACAGCGTAACATATAATTCCAATGATCAGGTGATACTCATTCAGGAGACAAAAAATCCGATAACCTTTTTGAAATTTTATTATAACAGTAAGGGTGACATTATTAAGTATGAGAAATATCTCGGAGACGTAATGGAACTGGAAATCCGGCTGTTGAACTGAGATGCATTTTGCCTGATATAAGTCTTAACTAATACAATTTATATTGCCTGTACGCTTGGGGTGTTGGGCACAGTACCAACATTTCTCCTGCGGCACACCGTACTTGCCTATATGGTTGGTCGGTGGTACCTGAATTTTCTGCTCATATCTTCCATGCTGATCTGGCTAAGTTTGATTGGTGTTTGGAAACTGAAAAGACTGGCTGCATTTTCCTATATACTTGTTGCCACCGGAAAAGAGATTATTTTATTTAGGTATAACGTTATGTGGAGTTATACTTCCTTAATTATTCCAGTTATTGTGACAGCTATCATTTTGCTTCAATATAAAAGATTGAGTTGACGGAATTGTTTTACTGAAAACAGGAATTTAACAAGAAACCCAACGTCCAACCCACTATAGTTCCGGTAGTTTATGCCAGTTTTTATTGAAGCAGTTGTTCAATGTTGCTGGTAGTGAACATGTGCATGTGTTCCAGTACATCGCGGAGCCAGTAATAGGGATTGATGTTTTGCAGTTTGCAGGTGGCCAGTAACGGGTATACCATGGCGGGGTGCTCTGCGGCTTCATGACTTCCGGCAAATAAATAGTTTTTTCTGCCCACAGCTACCGACGGAACGCATACTATAAAAGCCGGCCACCTTTTCCGGGTGGCCGGCCCATAATCGGGGGCAACAGAACTTATTACCAGACAATCATCCTGGTGCTGAGTGTTTTCTTTGCATCACCCACTTTCACGATATATACCCCCTGTGCAAGCATACCGAGGTTGATATGGATCGTGCCATAGCCCTTTCCGGCAGCAATCCATTCCCGCCTGATCACGATACCCCTGCCATCAAGTACTTCCAGCAGCAGGGCTTCACCGGTATACGCTTTCAGTTTCAGATCAAATATCCCTTTGTTGGGATTGGGAATCACCTGCAGACCTCCCTGCATAGTTTCTTCCGATGCTGTCTGTATGGTGCCATTCTTTCCGGTCAGGCCCGGTCCGGAACAATCACCCAGGAAGGATCCCTGTTTCAATAAGGCCGGAACAGCATTCCTGCTTACACAGATAGTTTTACGGTTACCGGGATTACCCGGCGGCACATGATATACCTGCACTTTATTATTTCCACAGCGGATATCCACTACCAGTATGGTGATGGATGCCTGGGCGGAACAGCCATAACTGTCGGTTGCGGTAACAGTGTACACATGCGGACCGGCTGTTAACGGATGTACGGTGGCACATGGGCCAGTGGCTCCGTTTGACCAGGTATACGTATACATTTCACCCGGAATGATATTGCCACAGGAAGGCTGGGCGGTCAGTGTGAGTGAGGAAGGCCCGTATCCCAGGTAAATGGTATTCTTTTCACCGCCGGGATTCACGGCATATACATCCGGGATCTGCAGGCTCATAGTACAGTTGGCTGCATATTCCCAGAAATCAGCCTTCACGCCTTCCATACTTATACCGGTTCCGATATAACCCCTTCCGGCAATACTGAATCCAACAGCACTCAGCCGGGCACCGCCGATCATATCCGCTTTCTGTTGCCAGTTGTCAGTGGCCGGATCATATTCCCAGAAATCAGACCGGATCGTATCGGTACTATCAAGTCCGGTTCCGATATAACCCCGGCAACCGATACTGAATCCGGTGGCCAGGTGACGTGGGTAACCGGCAAAATCGGCTTTCCTTGTCCATTGACCGGAAGCAGGATCATACTGCCAGAAATCACGGGTGCGGCCTTCAATATCCACTCCCGTACCGATATACCCTTTACCGTTCACACTGAACCCGGTGGCTGCATATCTTTCCGAACCACCGAAATCAGCTTTCCGGGTCCAGCTGTTGGTTATAGGCCGGTATTCCCAGAAATCATTCATCAGGGAATCATACCGGTCATACCCTGTTCCAATATACCCTTTTCCATTCAGGCTAAAGCCGGTGGCAAATGCTCTTTCAGTGCCACCAAAATCAGCTCTTCGTATCCATTGGTTTGAAACAGGATTATATTGCCAGAAGTCCTTTCTCCAGCCATCAGCATCCAACCCGGTTCCCACATATCCTTTATTCCCTGCACTGAAAGCAGTTGCCAGTGCCCGGGCCGTTCCACCAAAGTCGGCTTTCTGTGTCCAGACATTCGTAACCGGATCAAATTCCCAGAAGTCACGGTACAAGCCGTCATCCGCATCCATACCCAATCCCATATAGCCCTTATGGCCAATGCCAAATCCGATGGCACCAAAGCGACCACTGGCCGGTAAAGCGGCTTTTGCTATCCAGCTATCCGGTGTCACCGTATTAGCCTGCTGTGTCCTGGTTGTTACCTGATCCTGTTTAAAGGTATAGGGTGCTTCTTTGGCCGAGCCGCAAGGGCCGATTTCAGCATGATTCAGCACTTCGGCCCATACCAGGAATTCATACACACATTTCGTTACTGCACCGGGACGGCAGACATTGACCCCCTTAACCGTAATCCCCCATACATTTTTATTACACCGCACATCCACCACACGTATGGTTTTGCTGACCGTTGTACTGCAGCCTTTGGCATCCGTTATGATGACTGAATAGGTATAACTACCCGGATTACTGAAACTGAGTGCTATTCCCGGCAGAGTGGATCCGTTGGACCACTGATAATGATAATAGGGAACACCTGATGAAGTATAGAAAGGCGTACCGCCGGTCGGGATGGGAGTCAGTACGACAAAATTAAACCCATAGCCCAGCCTGTAATAAAATCCGTACCCGATATACACTGTGTTGGGACGGCCGAGCACGGCGGTATACACATCCGGGAAAATTACATTGATCCGGGGAAGCACGCGGAATACACTTTGACACTGACTGCTGTTACCCGAACTGTCGGTCACCGTCCACTGGATATAATTATAGCCCTCATTGAAATTACCGCTTGCATCTCCACCGGTACCTGAACGGTGCGTGGCACCTGAGATACTGTAACCGATGTTTTGAATACCACAATTATCTGTCGCCTGTAATACCGGCGCGCTATACATGCGGGTATCCCGGTAACAGGTCTCTGCAAATGGCGGGCAGACCAGAACAGGTTTTATGGTATCCCTGATGTCAACATTAAAGCTGCAGGTGGCTGTACCGGCCAAACTGGTTGCTATAATCAACACCTGGGTAATACCTCGGTTGAATGTATTGCCGCTGCCGGTTCCGCTGCCTGCAATAGTGGTGGCACCTGTAAAGGCAAAGGTCAATGCAGGTGCGGGAACCCCGGTAATTACCGGATTATATAGAATTGTTTTTGCACAGCCGGAATCAGCTGAATAGTCTATTATTGAAGAAGGACATCCGGTGATAACCGGCGGCTGGTCTTTTACACAGCGCACAGAAAGGCCGCTCTTGTAATCCATAATCGGATAGGATGGATAACCCATATAAGCCTGGTTGCCAAAGAAAATAGCTGAACCGTAAAACAGCGACCGGTAGTAACCTCCGGAAAATACAATACCGTAATGGGTGTATGAACCAGCGGAAGAACTCCACCAGTTACCCGACTGTGTTGATCCGGAAAAACTGCCGCCCCCGGAACGCATGCCCCCCGGCAAGGCCGTAAATCCAAACGCATTGGTGGCGCCGGTATTCGGATCTGCCCAATGAGTGGTACCGGTTTCTTTCAATGCGCCTCCCGCTGTAAAATAACCGCCGGCGCAATTTTCAAGGGTAATCCATTCCCCGTAATCAGGAATATGCCATCCCGCAGGGGCAAGCCCACGGGGATCATTAACCGCATACCAGTTATACATTTTGCCGTAAGTGGCTTCTGTAGACGGATCGTTGTTATAATAACACCAGGCCCCTGTGGTCAGGCTTACCCATTCACTGTTATTCGTTACCTGGGGGATGGGGTCGCCATTTCGGTAGGTTGTGACCGTGAGATTTTTCTGCATCCAGGTCTGGTCACAGATTACGACTTCCGGCGGTACAGGTGAATACTCCCAGAAATCCCGGAGACTCTCTGTCTGGTTATATCCAAAACCGGCATATCCCTTATTGCCGATACTGAATGACATACCCTGGCCCCTTGGCAGGTTGTCTTCTTTCTGCGTCCAGCTGTTAAGTGACGGATCAAATTCCCAGAAATCACTCAGCGGGGAATAATAATAACCCATTCCCGCATATCCCTTGTTTCCCAGGGCAAATGAATACGGAAGCATCCGTTCCAAACCCGGGAAATCCGCTTTTTGCAGCCAGGTATTAATGACGGGGTTGTATTCCCATAAGTCCTTTTTCCGGGTATCATACCCTTCTGCCCCCAGCCCGATATATCCTTTATCGCCGGCATTAAAGGCGGCACCAAAACTCCGGTGCACCGGACCAACATCAGCTTTCCGCGTCCAGTGATCAGTTAGGGGATCATATTCCCAGAAATCATTGCTTCCATCGTAGAGGCCCTGGTTCTTGCCACAACCAATATACCCCTTCGTGCCAATGCTGAAGGCCATGGCACCGTAACGGGGTCCGCCTTCATAATCTGCTTTTCGGGTCCAGGTATTAGTGGCGGGATCGAATTCGTAGAAATCCGGATAAACCGTATACATATTCAGTCCGGTTCCCACATAAGCCTTATTCGCGATGGCAAAAGCAACAGCCGCTACCCTGGCCGTTCCGGGAAAATCTGCCTTTTGTGTCCAGGTCTTCAGAGACGGATCAAACTCCCACCAGTCAGACCGGATCTGAATTTCATCTGCCCCCAGGCCGATATATCCTTTGTCACCTACGCCGATCCCCACACCGCCAAATCTGGGTAATGCGGTAAAATCCGGCATTCTTGTCCAGCCCTGTGCCAGCAACGCTGATGTTGACAGGAGCAGCAGAAGCGTACAAAATACCCTTTTCATAACATAAAATTTTAAGTGAAAAATCAGGGTACGGCGGATGCGGACTGCGGGGTCTGATCATTCATCCGTTTTAATGCCCAGTGCCTTCAGTTCCGCTTTGGTAACGGTAGGCGGCACCTGGCCTTTGCGGATTTTTGTGATCACAAGTTCTGCCACGGCGATGGCGTCTTTCCGGGATGCAAAACCATTGCGGCCTGCATAACAGGGTATGGTGGGCTGGTGAATGAAGAGCACCCGGTTGACATAAATATCATAGCCCCAGGTCTGGTTGATGGCAGTAAACAAGGAAGCAGTAATCAGGGCATGCTGGTAGCGGGATGTATCGGGAAGGAAGGAAATAGTTGTCCCGGGATCAGATGGCTGAGGCTGAATTCTTTCCGAAAAAAGAATCAACGTGAAGAAAATCAGCAACTTTCTCATAAATGAAGAGCCCGTATAGCACTGATTGAATCTATATGACTTATACAGCAGGAAAAAATGACCTGTGTCAGCGATTCAACTGATTGTTATCAAAGCCGGGTTTTCACCCAACCTTTTTTAAGGAAACTGAATTCAGGATAAAGAGGAAACAGTTAAGTGACATTAAAAGAAGTATAAAATTCAGACAAACGAAAAGAGATAGCTGAAAATTAGATTTCTCTATTTCAGGGTGACTATAAAAAATTTCCTCTCCCCAACTGAATAATGTTAATGGCCCGTATTGTTCAGGCTTTTTCATTTTCCTTTTGTCTTAAAACGCAAAACTGCATTTTCAGTATAAATGATAACGGGCGGAAACTGACACCATAACTGTCTTTTATGCCCCTCGTCAATTTGTTAAAACTTTCCGATTCCGTGTATTCCCCCGGTTTTGCTTTATGCATTTATCCCTTAACTTGTATCCTATACCACAACAGGTCAACGGCCTGTTTATTTTAAACAACCACCTATGTCCACCTCTTCCCACGCGGAAATCCTGGAATACCTGAATCATGGAGATGCCGACCTGGCCGTGCGCAGGCTGCTTGATTATTGTCTCGATACCGGTCAGGATGCACTGATCAGTGAAGCGATCCGGCTGAGTCAGGCCTATCACCAGGCGATTGAAATCGGTCCGATCCCCGCCAGTTTTACAGAACAAGCCCGCAGCCTGATCGATAAAGCGGCGGCTACCGGTCAGACCAATCCCGTTCCGCAGCCCTTGATCACCGCCGACCAGGTGGCTAAAACCTATTCGGGTGGCGGCTTTAGTCTGAAGCCGATCAGTTTTACCCTGCAGACCGGACAGGTGCTTGGTGTGGTAGGGGAGAATGGTAATGGTAAAACGACTTTATTGCGCTGTCTCGCCGGACAACTCGCCCTGGATGGAGGCAAAGTGGATTACCACCTGTTGCGCAAACCAGACTATTATGCCATCAAGAACCATATTGCTTTTATCCCGCAACGGATTCCCAAGTGGTATGGTTTATTAAAAGATAATCTCCATTTCAGTGCGGCTATTTCGGGTATTCATGGACCTGAAAATGACCGGATGGTGGATTTTATGCTGGAACGGCTGAACCTGTCCCGCTATGCGCACCTGACCTGGAGCCAGATCAGCAGCGGCTACCGTACCCGGTTTGAGATCGCGCGGATCTTATTGCAAAGACCCCGCTTACTGATTCTCGATGAACCACTGGCCAACCTCGATATCAATGCGCAGCAA
>JAKQJH010000235.1 GCA_029561255.1 Bacteroidota bacterium
CCTCTTCCATACTTTAGTTCTGTCCGATCAGCTACTCATTACTCATTACTCATTACTCATTACTCATTATGAAGGCTATCGTTGATTGTAACAGCTTCTACTGCTCCTGCGAGCGGTTATTCCGGCCCGACCTCCGGGAGAGACCGGTCGTGGTGCTGAGCAATAATGACGGATGCATTGTGTCCCGTACCGATGAGGCCAAAAAACTCGGGGTGGGCATGGCGGCCCCGTATTACCAGAACAAAGAAGTGATTGAACGGAATGGTGTCGCGGTATTTTCCAGCAACTATAATCTCTATGGCGATCTCAGTATGCGGGTGATGGATACCCTGCGCGAACTGGTGGGCGAAGAACAGGTGGAAGTATACTCCGTGGATGAAGCTTTTCTCGATATGGACCGGTTTTCCGGCAATGCTTTACAGGAGGCGTCGGTCCATATCAAAGAAACGGTGGAGCAGTGGACGGGCATTGCGGTCTCCGTAGGGGTGGGACCCAGCAAGGTCTTATCCAAAGTAGCGAACCGTCTGTCAAAAAAAGATAAACAGGGCACCAAGGGTGTACTGGTGCTGGATACGGAGGAGAAAATAAAAGAGGCGCTTGAACGCACCGCCGTGGATGATCTCTGGGGTGTGGGCCGGCAGTATGCGATCAAACTCCATCACCTGGGCATCGACAACGGCTGGCAACTGCGCAATATGCCCGAAGACTGGGCCCGGAAAAATATGGGGGGCGTGGTGGGGGTACGCATGATTAAAGAACTGAATGGGCTGAGCTGTATCCCGATGAAAGATCCGCTGGAAACCAAAAAAATGATCGCCACCACGCGGATGTTTGGTAAGCCCGTATATGAACTGAGTGATATCAAAGAAGCCATTGCCACTTATGTGGCGAGGGCCGCGGAAAAACTCCGCCGTCAGTTCAGTGCCGCGCAAATGATCCAGGTATTCCTGGTGACCAATGGCACCCGCAACGGCAAGTACGAATACAATCCGCAATCCCGTTACCAGTACAGCACCCTGCCCGAAGCCACCTCCGACACCTCCACCCTGATGCGGCATGCCTTGCCCCTGGCGGAAAAACTATATCAGCCAGGATTCAAATACCTCAAGGGTGGGGTGATCCTCAGCGGACTGGTACCGGCCAAAGCCATCCAGGCCAATCTCTTTCTCGACGATCACCTGCAGCATAACAAAAGCCTGCTGGAAGCCGTGGACAATATCAATTTCAGTCACCGCGATGATGTGGTGAAGTACGTGGCCTCCGGCCTGAAACGCAACTGGAAAATGCGGCAGGAACTGCGGAGTAAACGCTATACCACCCGATGGGATGAACTTTATAAAATCAGTTAATATGTATAACCCGTATACGTTATTAAACCCCGTGCTGCTGAAAGCACTATTACAACAACCGATGTATTTTGTGCGGCAGCATTATCCGAGAGGAGCACTGTTTCCTGATGAAAGTACGGTGCCCCTCCTGCTCTCCCATTATTCGCAACATGAAACCGACCATGAGCGGTCGGAACGACATATCCGTTTGCTATGGAAGGATCCCTATCGCTTTATCTATGACAGCGAAATACCCGAACACCGCGAAAAACTGATCACGGCGGCCGGCCAGCCCGAAGGTTTCCGGATCTATATCAACCTGATGGCGAAGAAATGGAAGGCCAGCGACGGATTGAAAATGAAAGTCAGTCGTTACCTGTCCGCCAAACTCCCCTGGTGGCATTATTCGCCGGCCGATAAACTGCATGTGACGCTGAAGGAACGGTACGGGGAACTCTTTATCGCCCTGTTGTGGCGGGGACAACAAACTGAAGTACTTTTGGCTGAAATCGAAAACTTTTCGCCATGTGTTACGACATGAGTTTTTTCAGCAATATCAAACTGATCAGCGATTACCTGAATATCACCGGGGGGCAGGACATTTCTTTCGAACCTACTTATCATAAAGTAGCGCAGTCTTTTTGTCCCTGGCCCGTAGCCGTAAATGAAGATGGACTGAAAATAAAAATCTTTGACTGGGGCGTGATCGCCGATTATATGAATACCCCGGAAAAGATCCGCGAATACCGGACCAGTATGGCCAATGCCCGCAGTGAAAAAATACTGGATGATAAACGTTCTGTCTGGCACCGGCTCCGCCAGCAACGTTGTCTGGTTTTCAGTACCGGTTTTTTTGAACACCGTGATACCGGCGGCAAGAAAAAACTCCCGTATTTTATTAAAGTAAAAGGACAGGAAATTTTTGCTTTTGCAGGTTTGTATAATTATTCCCCGATCCCTGATCCGGAAACCGGTGAACTCACAGGTACCTTTGCGGTCATCACCCGGCCGGCCAATCCGCTGATGGCTAAGATTCATAATGGCGGACCGAACAGTCAGCGCATGCCCCTGCTGCTGACACATGAAAAAGGACTGGACTGGCTCCGTCCTGATTTAACGGATGCGGCGTTAAAAGAAATCATCCAGTATGAATTCCCGGACAGAGAAATGGAAGCCTGGCCGGTAAATACGATCCGTACCCGGAAAGAAGATACCGCACAAGTGATCGCACCGCTCGATGCCACGCTGTTTCCCGCGCTTTGAATCATATTGAACCGATTGTTTGTATCTTTCAAAAAAACAAACGATGCGGCTACTCACCTTACTGCTTTGCTGCAGTGCCCAGCTGGTTTTTGCCCAGCAGCGGCCGAATATCATTTACATCATGAGTGATGATCATGATGCCGATGCCATCAGTGCCTATAACAAACAGTTTATCTCCACGCCGAATATAGACAGGCTCGCAAAAGAAGGGATGCTCTTTAAACGAAACTTCGTGAACAATTCGATCTGCGGTCCAGTCCGCGCCACGCTGATCACCGGGCAACATTCCCATAAAAACGGCATGAAAGACAACCGCACCCGTTTTGATTCATCGAAAATGACGATGCCGAAGGTCTTCCAGGCAAACGGCTATCAGACCGCTATTGTCGGTAAATGGCATCTGCATTCTTATCCCACCGGATTTGATTTCTGGAAGATCCTGCCCGGACAAGGCTTGTATGTGGAACCACGTTTTATTTCCATGAAAGGAGATACGTCTACTTATCATGGCTATGCAACAGATGTGATCACCAATGAAGCGATCAACTGGATGGAACAGCGAGATACAAACAAACCCTTTGTACTGCATATTCATCATAAAGCCCCGCACCGGTATTTTCTCGCGCCGTTGAAATATATCGAAGAATATCATCGTAAAACATTTCCCGAGCCGCCCACCCTGTACAACGATACCGCAGGACATGGCACGGCCTGGCGGGTGCAGACCATGAGTATACTGCACGACATGAAACTCAGCAGTGATTTAAAAGTAGATCCGGCCTTTTTGATGGACCTCCCTGAATATAAACCGGATGAGAAAGAGATCACCTACTACAAGGCCATTATGAACCGCATCCCGGAGCCAGACCGGAGCCGAATTAAAAAAATATATGAAGAACGGGGACTTCTCCTCCGGGAGAAAAGACCTGCCGGAAAAGAATTATTAAAATATAAATACCAGTGGTATATGCAGGACTACCTGGCCTGTGTGGCATCGGTGGATGAAAACGTGGGACGTGTACTGGATTATCTTGATCAGCACCAGTTGACAAATAACACGATGGTCCTGTATACCGGTGACCAGGGCATGTACCTGGGCGAGAACGGCTGGTTTGATAAACGCTGGATGTACGAGGTGTCGATGCAGGCCCCCTTACTGATCCGCTGGCCGGGAAAGATCAGGGCAGGATCGGTCAATAACAGCATGACACAGGCCATCGATTATGCACCAACCATGCTGGGTGCAGCCGGTATTGAAACACCCTCATTCATGCAGGGCATCAACCTGGTACCGCTGCTGACCGGTAAACAAAAAGCATTGCCCCGGAAAAGTCTTTACTATCATTACTATGAAGACAAAGCGGATCATACGGTATTGCAACACCTCGGAATCCGTGGCGAGCGGTATAAACTGATTTATTTTTATACCGTAAATGAGTGGGAACTGTATGACCTGAAAAAAGACCCGCAGGAACAAAAGAACCTGATCCGTTCGGCGTCACAGCAGCAGCGCATTTTAGAACTTAAAGCAGACCTGTTGAAATTACGGGACCAATATGATGACCATGAACCGGCAGGTGAACTTAACTGAGCAGCATGGATAAACTTTTGTTTGGCGTTGATGTGCTACTGAAGCAGGTTGAAAAATGGACTGGTAAAAAACTGGCCCTGGTGACCAATAATGCAGCCAG
>JAKQJH010000242.1 GCA_029561255.1 Bacteroidota bacterium
TACCTGCAGCAGCTGACCATGAGTGTGTTTGTCAACAACCTGCTGATATGGTCACCATACAAAGGTAGTGATCCAAACCAGTTACTGTATGACCAGTATGGCTCGCAGGGCCTCGACTTCTTTAATCTCCCTGCTTTGCGAACAGCAGGATTCAAAATGGCTATTCAATTTTAATCGTATGAAAATTACTTATTCCCTTTGTTTACTGCCATTGCTCATTATAACATGCGCCGGCAACCTTTGTGCACAGGATTATGCCTCACAAAAAGAAAAAATTTACCTCCAAACCAACCATAGCTTCTTCAGTCCCGGTGACGCCATCTATTTCAAATTGTATGTAGTAAGAGCGGAGGACAATAAACCCACCAATATCAGTTCGGTTGTTTATACAGAACTGATCAGTCCTTCCGGAACCTTGTTACAAAAGGCCAAATACCCGGTTACCGATGGATATGCCGAAGGTTCCTTTGATTTTAATAGTGATGCTCCGGGTGGTATTTATAAATTACGGGCCTATACCAGCTGGATGCAAAACGAAAATGAATCACTCTTTTTTGTAAAAGAGATTACCCTGCAGAAAGTGCTGGCCCCTCGAATTCTTATGAAACTGGACTTCCCCGAAAAAGGGTATGGCCCCGGTGCTGCTGTAAAAGCCGATTTTTCCATGCGGAGTCTTGAAGACCAACCCATCCGTCATTATGAAGGGAAATACACAGTCTTTATCGGTGGAGCGGCCATTTCACAAACTGCATTCAAAACTGACGGTGAAGGGAAAGCGACGATCTGGTTTACTTTACCCGGCAATCTTTCTGTGAATGATGGAATACTCACAATAACTGTGCAGTATGACTCCTATACCGAATCTGTTTCCCGGAGCATCCCGATTGTATTGAATAAGATTGACCTTCAGTTTATGCCCGAAGGCGGAACACTGGTGGACGGGTTAAGCAGCTGGGTAGCGTTCAAAGCACTGAATGAATTCGGGAAAGCCACGGATATCAAAGGAGAGTTACGGGATCAGCAGGGAAATACAATAACTCATTTTGATTCCTACCACTTCGGCATGGGCAAGTTTGAGTTTACCCCGAAACCAGGTCAGTCATATAATGCATATATCACTTCACCGGCAGGAATCAGCCAGTCTTTTGAGTTTCCCAAGGCAACAGCCAACGGAGTAGTGATGCATATCGAAAAAGATCGGTCAAAAATCCTGGTAAGACTGAGGGTAAATGGAAAAACGGATGTTAAATTAAGGGGCATTTCCCGCAATACCACGTATTATACCAGAACACTAACCCTGCAAGAGGGAGAAAATACGATCAGTATAAATGAAAATGATTTTCCTGCAGGGATCGCGCAATTCACCTTGTATGCAGCCAATGAATTACCCCTCGCCGAACGGCTGGTTTTCCTGAATGAAAGCAGGCAGCTGAATGTGTCGGTGAAATTTGATAAGACAAAATACATGCCCCGCGAGAAAGTTATGATGTCCATTAAAACAATGGACGAAAACGGGACAGCGGTTCCTTCAAATTTCTCCATTTCTGTTGCAGATGATAAGTTATGGACTTATGCCGATGACAAACAGGACCATATTCTTTCCTGGCTATTAGTAAGCAGTGAGCTTAAAGGAAAAATTGAAGAGCCCCGTTTTTATTTTAAGAAAGACGAGACTAAAGCCATCCCGGCACTTGATCTGCTGATGCTGACCCATGGTTACCGCTATTTTGATTTTATTGACTATGTGGTAAAAGAAGGTGCATTGAAACACCTGCCCGATCAGAGTAATATTTTAAGCGGCGTGGTTCAGGACCTCAGTGGCAACCCGGTACAGGCCCGGCTGTTTATCCTGCAAAATACAGGTGGGGGCATGGGGATGGAGTTGACAACGGGTAACGATGGTACTTTCTTTTTCTCTGACTTACTATCCAACAGCCAGTATGTTCTTTTCGCCCAATCACTCAATAAAAAAGGAAGAGTGGTCATACATATCCTGCAAAATGGAATCGGGTATAACCCGGCAACCGCCAGGTCTTTTTCCCTGCTTGCCGGTAAACCGCTCAACTTTGAAGGAATACCAGCTTCCCCGGTACTAAATGCGATCCGGCAAAAGCAAAATCCGGCACTTTTTAAAAGGACCCCAGATGAAGAAATAATAGGCGGAACAGAAGTGGTTGTAACAAGTGCCTATGGTATGAAAAGAAGGAGAGACATTACCGGTTCAGTGGCATATGTCAGGGCGGATGAATTGCTGGATGCGAACCGGCTAGGCAATGTACTCCAGGGAAGAGTGGCGGGCTTACATGTAATGAATAAATCAAATTACCTGGATGGATCACAGATCAGGATAAGGGGTATGGCTGCCATTTATGGCGAAAATGAACCTCTTTATATAATTAATGGCGTACCAGTATCAAAGCTATTTCTCAATACTATGAATCAAAATGATATTGAGTCCATCACGGTCCTTAAAGATGGCAATGCCACGGCGCTCTATGGATCAGCTGCCGCATACGGGGCGATCATTATAGAATCAAAAACTTACCGGCGGCAACGGATACAGCTAAAATTCGGGAACCGGTATTATTATTCTTCCCAATTGGTGAATACCAGCGGTGCCAATTACACACCAGTACGGAAATTCTATGCGCCGAAGTATGAAAGAACGGAAACCGATGAACGGACTGATTTCAGGGAAACCATTTACTGGAACCCAGTGGTACAAACAAATAAAGAGGGGATAGCCAGTGTTGAGTTTTACAATTCGGATGCCTCCAGCACTTTTCGTGCCGTTGCAGAAGGACTGGGGTATAATGGGATGATTGGCCGGACAGAACACACTTATGTTGTACAACAAGCATTGCAACTGGATGCCAAAATACCCCCATACCTCACCGTGGGAGATAAAGCCCTGTTGCCGCTGGTTATTAGGAATAACAGTACTGAAGCCGGTACCTACCAATTAAATATCACTCCCCCGGAGAAATTTATCCTGGGTCCTTATTCAAATACGGTAAGCTTACAACCCGATAGTTCAATACAACTACTGATTCCCCTGGAAACCGGCACCGCTACATCTGGCATCATCCGTTTCAGTGTTACGGGCCCTTCCTCAAAAGAAGTACTTTCATTGCCTGTCGCCGCTACCGATAACGGGTTCCCGGTGAAAATGGTATTCTCAGGTAACCAGGATAAACAGCACCAGTTCACCATTGCCAATATGGTGCCGGGCACCCTGCGTACCAACCTGCGGTTATTCAAATCACTGGAAGGCCAGCTGGTAAATGGAATTGAATCCATGCTGCGTGAACCTCATGGATGTTTTGAACAAACCTCTTCCAGCACTTATCCGAATATCTATATCCTGAAATACCTGAAAGAACACGGAAAGTCAAATCCGGAAATCGAAAAGACTGCACTGGAGTATATCCGGCAGGGATATAAAAAACTGATCGGGTTTGAAACCAGCCAAAACGGGTTTGAATGGTTTGGGAACACACCCCCACATGAAGCATTAACCGCTTACGGGTTGCTTGAATTCACCGATATGAAAGAATTCGTAGAGGTGGATGAGAAAATGCTGGAACGCACGAAAAAATTTCTGATGAGCCGAAGGGACAAAGAAGGTGGATTCCGGATACAAAATAAGGGCTATGACCAGTTTGCCTCAGTACCAAATAAAATCGCGCATCTATATATTGTATATGCACTGACGCAGGCCGGTATTGGCAAAGAAATCGAACCTGAATACAAATCCGCTGTGAAAAAAGCCTTTGAAAGCAAGGATGCCTATCAGCTGGCCCTGATGGCACTGGCCGCCAGCAACATGAAAGACCAGGCAAACTACCTGGCCCTGATGCAGACCCTGAATCAATTACCTGAAAAACTAAATGCAGAAACATCTGTCGTCAATTCAAGAGATGCCTCCTTAAGAGTGGAATCATGGAGCCTGCATACACTGGCTTTATTAAGATCTGCTAACCCTGATCTTGCAAAAGCAGCAGGGCTTCTCTCTAATATCCTCGCAGAAAAAAACTATTACGGATACGGCTCCACCCAGTCAACGGTGCTGGCGCTGAAAGCCCTGACAGAATATGCCCGGGTTAGTGGAAAAGTGTCAGAAAATGCAACCGTACATTTTAAAGTCAATGATACTGTCTTGACTGACTATGCAGGAGTGAATCCGCTCTTACAAACTGATACTAATGTATTTGCTGTAACCTATGAAAAAAAAGAAGGAGCTGTTCCGTATAATCTGGAACTCTCATATAACACGTACTTACCACCTACGAATCCCGATGCTGAGCTGAAACTGAAAACTACGCTGAAGAGCAGTGAAACAACAGTGGGCGAAACGGTAAGAATGGACATTGAGATAATCAATACAAAGTCCGTACTGCAACCCATGGCCATTGCCAAGATCGGTATACCGGCCGGCTTGTCCATTCAACCCTGGCAGCTGAAAGAGTTCATGGAAAAGAACAAATGCGCCTATTATGAAATTTTTGATAACTACCTCGTGTTTTACTGGATGGGTTTTGCCCCCAACGAAACGAAAACACTCGGACTGGACCTGAAAGCCGAAATCCCCGGAACGTATAAAGCAAAGGCCAGCACGGTTTATCTATACTATACGCCGGAGTATAAGTATTGGGCAGAAGGAACGGAGGCGACAATAAGATAGGCTAGAAGCGAGAAGCAAAAAGCGAGAAGCGAGAAGCTAGAAGCGAGAAGGGGCCTCCTGAGGGAATAATCCATACAATTATGTGTTTCCCTCTTTAGGATTCCTTCTCGCCTCTAGCCTCTAGCTTCTAGCTTTTTCGTACTTTAGCGCCTCATGCCCATTTACCTCTGCTCCCTTAATTCAGGCAGTAATGCCAACTGTTACTATGTCGGTAATGCTGATGAAGCAATCCTGGTGGATACCGGGCTGAGTTGCCGGGAAACCGAGCGGAGAATGCAGCAACGGGAGCTGGATATGGGAAAAGTGAAGGCGATTTTCATTTCCCATGAACATAGTGATCATATCACCGGGATGTCGGGATTGTCGAAGAAGTATCATATCCCGGTTTATATCACGAATGGTACATTCCTCAACAGCCGGATGCCCCTGGAAGAAGACCTGATCTGCACATTCAAACATGCGGCACCGGTCAACATTGGTGGACTGACCATTACCCCGTTCAAGAAATCACATGACGCGGCTGATCCACATAGCTTTATTATTACTGGTAACGGAGTACATATAGGCGTGATCACCGATATCGGGTATGCCTGTAAAAAAGTGATTAAATATTTCGGTCAGTGCCATGCCGCCTTCCTGGAATCCAACTATTGTCCGGATATGCTCCGCAACGGATCCTATCCTTATCATTTGCAAAAACGCATCAGCGGCGACGAAGGTCACCTGTCCAACCACCAGGCACTGGAATTATTCCAGCAGTATCGTTCCCCTGAACTCCAACTGCTGATCCTCTCCCACTTATCCAAAAACAATAATTCCCCCGAAACAGTCGCCAATCTCTTCGCAGCACATGCAGCAGGTGTCAATGTAGTAGTCGCTTCCAGATACGAAGCCGGTGAAGTCTTCTGCCTGGAGGATAAAGAAGTACCAAAGGAAGTAATGAAGACGAGGAAGAAGGTGCTGAAGAATGAAAACCAGTTATCACTGTTCTAGCTAGAGCATGACAGAAGGAGTTGCGAGATGCGAGTTGCGAGATGCGAGCAGATTTCTTAAAATGAGTAACTGTTTGTTGCTCTTGATAAACATTCTAAGGAGGAGCTGTTGACAAACAACTAACACCGAACACCAGATTCTAAATACAAGGTTCCTCCTTCGTCGGAATGACAACGCATGTAGGGGATAAAAAAGGGAAATACAAGATTTCTCGTTACGCTCGAAATAGCAGCATCAGTTTGTTGTTTCAGACATATCTCCTCAGAATGGGCTGTTGACCTGCCTTTGCCGGCAGGCAGGCTACTAACTACGAACTACTAACTACCGACTAGCCTAAGGTGCTAACCTTTCCCTCTTCCACCCCTCTCCCTCCGGCGTATACAAAATGCGGTCATGCATCCGGCTCGGTCTTCCCTGCCAGAATTCTATTTTAGTGGGTTTTACCCGGTAACCACCCCAGTGCGGGGGCTTGGGAATCTGTCCGTGTTTGAAACGTTCCGCGTAGTATTCAAAGGTTTCTTTCAGCCAGGCTTTACCCGCCACTACCATACTCTGGGGGGAGGCCCAGGCACCGATTTTGCTGCCATCGGGGCGACTGTCAAAATAATCAATGCTCTCTTTCATCGTGATCCGCTCAGCAGTGCCATTGACACGTACCTGGCGTTCCAGTTCTTTCCAGAAAAATAATAAACAACAGTTGGCATTGAAGTCCAGTTGCTGACTCTTGGCACTATTGTAATTGGTAAAAAAGACAAATCCTTTTTCATCAAAGGCTTTCAGTAAAACGGTGCGGGCCTCGGGCATCCCATCATGACCGGTACTGGCCAGGGTCATGGCATTATATTCCAGTATCTCAGATTTGCTGGCATCGTCCCACCATTTTTCAAACTGGATGATTGGCGAGTCGGCCACTTCATCTTCATTGAGTGAATTCAATGCATAATCCTTCCGGAGCCGGGCAATTTCTTCTGCTGTCATACTGCAAATTTAGCCTGGAGAAAGTTAGACTTCGCTTTTTGTGTAAAGAGAAAACTAATACCCAGGAAAAGACCCAGAAAGGCCCCGACATAGCTGTACTGGTGAACATATCCCACAACGATAAAGTCAACCGGATTAGCCAGGGATTGGATCAGCCTCCTGTTTTCCACCACTTCATCCACTTCAATCATCACGCCAAAAAAATAGCCAATCACACCCAATAACAATGTGGTTATCAGTACAATCAGAACGGCAATAGCCATATTCTTTCTGCGTATACGCTGATTTTCAAAGATTAAACCGGTGAAACCAATCCCCGCTCCTATGAAAAGGCCGGTCCACCAGGTAGCTATAAACCCAATTACGATCGCAGCCATGCGGTCGCCGCCAAACTCAAACGGATTGATATGATAAAGGGGAAACTTATATTGAGTGTAATATTCCGGTGAGACCGTATAGGTCAGCTGGTCGATGAGGATACCATAGATACCCGCCATAATGCAACAAAGTACAATGGTGCTGAAACAGCCCCGGAATTTTGTCATAGAATATGTTTGGCAAGGGAAATATACAAAAAAAAGCCGGGTTACCCCGGCTACCTGTTACTAATCAGAAATGCGGTCACACCAATACCGGCTTCAGTTCCCGGGCCAATGCTTCACCCAGTTCCAGTGCCTGGCGATTGACTGGTAAGAGATGGTGGTATTTCTCCGGCAGCACTTTGGCCAGTGCTTCCAGTATAGATTCATTTTTAACAACCGGCTTCAGCTGCAGGTAAGCACCGAGCATGATCATGTTCATCGTTTTAGCATTCTTCATCTTCAATGCTTCAGTTGTGGCGGGTATCCCAATGATGTCAATATCTTCGCGGGTAGCCGGCTTGAAGATATTTCCGGATTCATATAACAGTAAACCACCGGGTTTGATCCGGGAGGCAAACTTATCCATGGATGGCTGATTCAGCACAATGGCGGAATCAAACTGGGACAGGATCGGGGAACTGATCTTGTTTTCCGACAGGATCACAATACAGTTAGCCGTACCACCCCGCATCTCCGGACCATAAGAGGGCATCCAGGAAATTTCCTTATTCTCCACCATCCCCGCATAGGCGAGCGTCATGCCAAGTGATAATACACCCTGGCCACCAAAACCAGCAACAATCAGTTCTTCCAGCTGGCGGCAATCATTCAGGCTGTTCATATCGGTTCGTTTTATTAATTAAAATATTTTAAGGTCCTCCGCATTGGGGATTTTAATATCCCCCAACGGGAAGGTTTTGATCATTTCCTCATCAATAAACTTAGAGGCTTCCACCGGGGTCATCTTCCAGTTGGACGGACAATTACCGATGATCTCCACCAGGCAAGTGCCTTTATGAACTTGCTGGTATTTAAACGCATTTAATAAGGCTTTCTTTGTTCTGCGGACAGCATTCGGATTATTTACCGCCTGCCGGGTGACATAAAAAGAACCGGGCAGGTTGGACATCAGTTCGGATACTTTAATCGGTGCCCCATAATAACTCACGTCCCGGCCATCCGGACTGGTAGTAGTATGCATACCCGGTAAAGTGGTGGGTGCCATCTGGCCACTGGTCATTCCGTATACCGCATTATTGACAAATACAATCAGGATATTTTCTCCCCGGTTAATCGCGTGCAATGTTTCAGCAATACCAATCGCCGCCAGGTCACCATCTCCCTGGTAGGTAAATACATATTTCTCCGGCATTAGTCTTTTGATACCCGTTGCTACTGCACAGGCACGTCCATGGGCCGCCTCCTGCATGTCGATATCCATATAGTCATACGCAAATACGGAACAACCCACCGGAGCCACGCCAACTGTTTTTTCCTGTATATCTAACTCCTCCACCACTTCCATGATCAGTTTATGCACGAGACTGTGGGCACAACCCGGACAATAATGCATGGGCGCATCCACCATGGTGGCCGGTTTATGATACACCATTTCATATTCCTCCTCTTCCTTATGACAGGCAGGAAGGTTCAGTACCGGCAGCGGGCCGGTTAATACATGTTGATCAGTTGACATGATGATACTGTATTAAGGTTTCTAAATGATGTACTATTTCTTCGGGGTTGGGCATCATGCCGCCCATACGTCCGTAAAATTCAACCGGTATTTTTCCATTCACGGCCAGTCTTACATCTTCCACCATCTGTCCGCTGTTCAGTTCCACACTCAGCATCATCTTCGTGGTGGAAGCCAGTTCATTCAGCCGCTGATAGGGATAGGGATAGAGGGTAATGGGACGAAACAGTCCGATCTTAATCCCTTTCTGCCGGGCGATATCCATCGCTTTCTGGCAGATACGGGCACTGAGACCATAAGCCACAAAGAGGAAATCAGCATCGGCCGTATTAATTTCCTCAAAGCGCACTTCATTCTCCCGGATGCTTTTGAATTTTTCTTCGAGATGCCGGTTATGTTCTTCCATTTTTTCGGGAAGAATATGCAGCGAAGTGATATAGTTACGGGAACGTGTTTTCGGTTTACCAGTCGTGGCCCAGGAGGATTTGTCTACTACGGGACGATCATAAGGCTTAAACTGTACTTTCTCCATCATTTGACCGATCGCTCCGTCGGATAACATCAGCACGGGGTTCCGGTATTTATCTGCCAGATCAAATCCGAGATATACAAAATCAGCCATTTCCTGTACAGATGCGGGTGCCAGTACAATCATGCGGTAATCCCCATGTCCTCCGCCCTTGGTGGATTGGAAATAATCACCTTGTCCGGGTTGTATCGTTCCTAAACCAGGACCTGCCCGATTCACATTTACAATTAAGCAGGGCAGTTCTGCCCCGGCGATATAGGATATACCTTCCTGCATCAGACTGATACCGGGGGAAGAAGAGCTGGTCATGGTACGAAAACCTGCACCGGCTGCACCATAGACCATATTGATCGAGGCTACTTCACTTTCGGCCTGCATCACGATCCGGTTATGCTTAGGCATTTCGCGGGCGAGGTATTCCAATACTTCCGACTGGGGCGTAATGGGATAACCGAAATAGGCATCACAACCGGCCAGTATCGCAGCTTCAGCCATGGCCTCATTCCCCTTCATGAGTTTAAATTCAGTCATATCGGTTATTTTGATGGAGTGATAATACTTTGGAGTTGTTCGCGTATGTCCGTTGGCGTTATATCCACCGGTTTCTTTTTCGGATGGGTGCGGTATACCGTGATCACGGCATCCGGACAAACGAGAGCACAGTTCACGCAACCGGTACAGACCTCATTATTGGCCAGGACATATCGGTATCCTTTGATGTTGATCGTGTCGGATAAGGTAAGTGCATGTTCTTTGCAGGCGGCGGTGCAGAGTTCGCAACCTTTACACCGTTGTATATCAATTTCCACCTTCCCTTTTACCTTTCTTTCCTTGGAGGAGTTGGGGCTGCCGTTGTTTTGTTCCATTGTCCGGGATTTAAGCAGTTTTCGAATGAACATTTGTTAGCCACAGGGGCCTAATCAAATCTCCAAAAATCCCGTCCGATAAACGCAAGGACAGGTCATATACAGGTATGATTGTTATCAGTTTCGCGGGGCCGGTTCTGGCTCTTCCACTGTAAGGCTCAATACTTTAAGTTCCTTACCCCGGAGTATATTCAGCAGATAGCCCTGGCATTTAGGGCAGGCGGTACCAAAGGAGTGGAGTGGAAAAACCGTTTCACAATCGGTGCAGCGGGCTTCACCGGGAATGATATCTAAACAGAGTTCGGCCGCTTCCAATACGGTCCCGGATTTAATGGCGGAAAAGGCGAAAAGCAGTGCCTCGGTTTCAATACCGCTGAGTTCTCCCACCTGGATATTCACGCCTGTAATTATTCCATCACTGCCGGCCGGCAATGACCGTTCAGCTATTGACATAATAGAATGGGCAATGGATAATTCATGCATGATCAACACTTTTCGGTTATTGCGGTGTTTCTCCCGCTTTGTCTTCTGCTGCTTTCTTGGCGGCAGCGGCGGCTTTATCCGCAGCAGCTTTTTCAGCCGTTTTTCTTTTCTTTTCCGCCGCATACAGTTCGCGGCTTTCAATGGCTTCGTCAAATAATTTATTCCAGCCATTATTGATATTCTCTGCTTTCAGCGCACAGGGAGCCGGTTCTGCCGTCTGAAAGATCGCGCCTTCCTTCGGGCAGGACCGCACACATTCATGGCAGTAGATACAAACCGCCCGGTTATAATGATAAGTCTGCTTGCCTTCCATATCCTGAGAAAACACAATGGCCCCCGGAGGACAGGCTGCTTCACAACGGCGGCACCAGATACAAAGACTCTCTTCAAACCCGATCAGTCCGCGATAATCGTCGGGCTTATAGGTTTGTTCGAACGGATACTTGACAGTGACCGGTTTTTTTAGGAGATTGCCGAGGGCGGAGATAAAACTGTTCATTTTGACGCAATTTGTAGAATGAGTAATCAGTAATGAGTAATGAGTGGTGTCCTCAAGCAGAACGAGAATTCCACTAAGCCACTTCACTACATTTCCTAATACTATTATTCATTCCTTTTTCAATTTATTATTATAATCAATTCTATAAAGTCAGTTCATTCAGCTACTCATTACTCATTATTCATTACTCATTCACTGCTTTAAAATCTTCCGATACTTTAGGCCTGTCCAGCCAGCTACTCATTACTGATTACTCATTACTCATTCCCCCCTCAACCTGTTGCTGCCATGAACGCTTTTTCCCCGGGTATTCTCTACCTGGCCGTACACGACAAACACGGATCATACGACGCAATGATCGCCGGGGCGGACCCATATTCATTTCCTTCAAAGGCCTTTACCATACCAGCCACATTGGAAAAAGTCGGTGCTTTTATTTTTAAGCGTTCCAGTACCTGTGTCTTGTTTCCCTTTGCGTAATAAAATAATTCACCACGCGGAGCTTCGAGACGTACCGTGGCTTCCCCATCAGGAAAAGCTTTTGTTTCGGTAACGAGTTCACCTTCCGGTAAACCATTGATAATATTCTGAATGATCCGGATGGACACATAGATCTCGCGCAGCCGGATCATATTCCGGGCATGCACATCACCAGCCGTGTCTGTGATCATTTCAAAGCCCACTTCTTTCCAGGGCAATAAGTCTTCGGTTTCATCGCGTACATCCACCGCCAAACCAGCTGCCCGTGCAAAAGGACCCACCACATTCAACAACATCGCATCTTGTTTCGTCAGTACCCCCACGCCTTTGTTCTTCAGGGACAGCGTCCAGTTGTTTTCGTATATATTCACCAGCTCTTCCAGCTGGGGCATAAATGTTTTCAGTCGTTGCAGGATCAGCTGACCGATCTCCGGTTTCAGGTCACGGGCTACACCCCCCACAATGGAAAAATCATACTGTATCCGGTTACCGCAAACGGCTTCAAGCAGTTCCATAGAAAATTCGCGGTACTGCATGGTCTTCATGAATAAGGCTTCAAACCCGGAGTTCTCCGCTACGTGACTCAGACAAAGCAGGTGTGAGTGGATCCGGTCGAGTTCAATGACCAGCATCCGCAGGTACTTCGCTCTTTTAGGAATCTCGATCTTCAGTAATTTTTCGGCTACCTGAGAATAGGCAGTCGTATGCGAGATGGAGCATAATCCGCAAACACGTCCCACCACAAAACTCACCTGGCGGAATTTGAACTTGCTCACACAGGCTTGTTCGATGCCCCGGTGTACATAGTATACATTCGCATCCGTACTGATGATCTTTTCATTTTCCGTCGTAAACTTAAAATGCAGGGGCTCCAGCAGTGATATATGCTGGGCGCCTACCGGTATTTCATATTGCCTTCCCATATCATTTTTTCTTTAATAATGGTCCGCTTTCAAAATCAGGCTCCAGGACAAATCCCTTCGCTGTGTTTTCAACATTAATATTCATCAGGTCCACCAGTTCGGCCTCCGCCACCCAGGCAGATAAAACAATGTCTTTGATACTGGGCACTTCTTCGTCCCGCCCGATCATGGTATAGAAACAAGTGGTGGCGCAAGGATGTGCATAATCCGCAAAGAACCATTGCACTTCCATTTGTTCGCCGGTTTCCACCGCATTCATCACCATAAAATGATGGAGCTCCGGTTTATAATAGGCCGCAATATCCTTGCGCAGGTTGGCTAATGTGGTTTCAATTTTTTTCATGCCAGTAATGGTTTTATCTCATCAGCGATATTCCTTCGGTTCAGCTGGCCATCTTCCTGCCAGGCTTCTTTTTTCAGTTTTACAGATTCTTCCAGTGCTTTTGTTTTCTTTTCCAGTATGCCCAGGGCCTGTACTACTCCATCAATGATCTGTTCGGGACGGGTACCACAACCGCATACATACACATCCACCGGGATAAACTGGTCTACTCCACCCTCGCAGTTGTACATACCCCTGAAGACCCCACCAGTACTGGCACAGGCACCGCAACTGATCACCACTTTGGGCTCGGGCATCTGTGCATAGATCTCCACCAGCCGTTCGCGGGTACGTTTGGTCACCGGCCCGGTGATTAATAAAATATCCGATTGTTTCGGGTTACCCGTATTGATCATCCCGAATCGTTCAATATCATACTTGGGACCCAGGCAGGCCAGGATCTCAATATCACAGCCATTGCATCCTCCCGCGTTAAAATGCAGGATCCAGGGTGATTTTTTTCTGTAGGAAGCCAGGTTCATATGAGGCTATTGATTAATAGATTAATAAAAGCTAAAGTGAATGCCACTCCCAGCGAAAAACGCAGCATTTGTTTATAATTAACCCTTGCCGTGGAATTATCCAGGGCGGCCAGGTAAAAGAAGGTAAAGACGACTAAGCCAATACCCAGTAAAATATTGCTGCCGGCAAAAAGGAAAACAAGGGTATAGCAGAAAATATAATCCAGCCATTTGGCGGTATAGACCGCTTCAAAGAATAAACCGGAATATTCAATTTCCACTCCGCCGGTAATCTCCTGGTGGGCTTCGGCCACATCAAAGGGTGACTTTTTCAGTTTAATGGGTAAGATCAGTAAGAGGGCAATAAAAGCCAGCGGCATTTTATATAACAAGGGCTGATCAGAAGCAAACACGACCGATGTATCAAAACTGCCATTGATCATAAAGATGGATACGGCGATAATAATCAGCACGGGTTCATATGCCAATACACTGATGGCCATCCGGTTGGCCCCCAAATGACTGAAGACCGAGCGGGTACTGTAACCAGCCAGGATCAATAAAGAAGTTGACAGGAGGTGCAGGAAGATCACGAGGATCAGGTCGCCACCAAGTAACAAGACCGCCAGGGCAAACCAGAGCGAAACAAAATGCATGATGCCCAGGAAAGCATGGGTGGAATGCACCATCATCTGCCGTTTGTCGGCCAGTTTCAGGAAATCATAAAAAGGCTGTAAAAGGGGAGGTCCGATTCTGCGTTGCATACGGGCTTTCACAATACGGTCAAAGCCATAAACCAGTCCGCCAATAACCGGGGCCAGTACAATCAGTAAAACCGGGATCAGGTACTCATTCATAACATTCGTTTTAAATCAATGCCACCATGATCAGCGCTATAAAAAACAGGATACCCGCGGCTGAAAAATACGGGATAGCCCTGTCTGTTGAAAAATAGAAAGAAGAAAAAGCATAGTTCACTTTTTCCCCGCACATATATTCCTTAGCCCTGTCCACCTGGCGAAACCGGATAAACATGGCCACCACCACGGTAACAGGCAATAAAAAGAAAGCGATCAGCATTGGCAATAAGGGGATACGCATCGTACCGATAAACAGGTTCCATCCCTCCGTCAGCACCGGCACCGGTTGTCCGATGGTGGCCGAAGCCACCGGCGCAAAATAATAAGTGAGTAATAAAGGCAGGCCCGCCATAGTGGCAAGGACCAGTCCGAGTAATATATAGATGGTGCCGGCATAGTAAGGTCCGGTCTTTTCAAACTTAATATGATCCTTTTCGCCGCTGCGGTTGATCAGCAATCCCATTACCTTAAAATAAAGCAGGGACAAAACAGCGCCACCACCTGCCACCGCAACAATCACCAAAGCACCCAGTAATCGTTTATCGGTAGCCAGGGCTCCCAATGTTTCAATACTCAGCCATTTGCCGATAAAAGCGCCAAAGGGCGGCAGTAATAAGGACATAAAACCGATCGTCATCACCAGGGCGGTAAAAGGTCCGCTTTCACCCAGGCGATCCATATCGGAGGATTGTTTGAGATGGAAAACCCGTTCCAGCACACCTGCATTCAGGAAGAGCATGCACTTGGATATACCATGAAAGAGTACCAGCACTAATGAGGCCACTACTGTTACGGGCGTTCCCACGGCTCCCATCATAATCATCAGGGCCAGTAAGGCAATGGTGGAATGAGCGAGGATACGTTTGAAATTATCCTGCGACAAAGCACTGATCGCTGAAGCTATAAATACAAATCCGGTCAGCCCGATGATGACCATGGCCACAGGTGTATCTTTCAAGGCCGGGGATAAACGAAGTATAATAAATGGTGCAATCTTTACCATCGTTGAGGAGTGCAGTAAGGCACTCACCGGTGTGGGGGCCACCATGGCTCCCAATAACCATTTACTGAAGGGCAGCTGGGCCCCTTTAATTAAGGCGGCTATACTCAGCAGTGCGAGGGGTAACAGGATACCTTCCGCATTGGCATGTGCCAGCAGGTTACTGAAAGTGATTTCACCATACCCATTATAAGCAATAAAGAAGATAGCGGCCAGGATAGCGATACCTCCCA
Organism: Bacteroidota bacterium; assembly: GCA_029561255.1. GTDB lineage: Bacteria > Bacteroidota > Bacteroidia > Chitinophagales > Chitinophagaceae > JJ008. The sequence continues at coordinate 15,430 of JAKQJH010000242.1, forward strand.
CCTGGTTCATCCACAAGGCCGTCAGTGCATTTTTAACTGATACTTCATCTTTCCTGAATCCGATAAAGAGGAAGGAAGCCAGGGTAGTGAGTTCAAAGAACAGGAAGAAATATTCGAGATTATCGGCGGATACCACCAGGTTCATCGCCCCGATAAAAAAGAAGAGCAGGGCCAGGAAGAATTTTTTCCGGAAGGCAGAACAGTTTTCTTCCTCAATATACCTCAGGGTAAAAATAGCAATGATGCCGCTGATGATATTAATAAGGAGAAACATGAACGTGCTCAGTTTATCGACCATAAAAGGCATGGACTCCCCGGCCGGCAGATTTTTGAGTAAATACAAGAGTCCGGCCAGTTGTACAATACTCATGACCCCTACCAGCCAGCTTTTCTTTTGAATGGCCACCCAGCCGAAGTACAGGAGCATCAGGATATCAGCGCCTGCCACTATTTCATTTACATAGTGCGGAACAGTGAAATACAGGGGTTCATTAACATGGATAAAAACATAGAGGGCCAGTGCAGATAAGAGAATAGAACTCAGGATAACGATTATCCGGGAAATGGCTGCCGGCGCGATGAGGAGTATTCCGCCAATTAATAATGGAAGAAAATACAATCCTGATAAATAGAAATTCATATGGCGATGAATTTTTTGATTGTCTAAGCGGATGCTATATTAGACCGATTTTGAGTGTTGGATTATGATAGTGATCAGACCCGCGTATGATATGCTGTCTGCCAGGAAAAAAGGATTGTCAGCGAATTGTCAGTTAATGCTGCTTTTTTTACACCCTGCCCTTTTCCCAGCAGAATATTGTGGCGAATACTATTGCCTTTGCAACAAACTGAAAAAGAGGCATAAAATTAAACTCCCGGTTATTAGAAACTATGAAAATTAACCCGGTAATTTTGTAATAACTGCTATCCTTTCATCCAAACCCGGAACAATGGCAAAGTTTACCCTCCTGCTGTTTGTCCTGTCAGCCTGCCTGTTTTTCAGCCAGTTAACTGCCCAGGATCTCCACCCGCTTTATTTATCAGCTTCCGAAAAATACAAGGTAAAAGATTATAAAGGGGCTATTGCTGACTGTAATAAACTATTAAAAATAAAACCGGGTGACTTTGATGCAACGTACCTGATTGCCTATGCAAAATATGAGCTTAAAGATTTTCCAGCTGCGCTGGAAGACGCAAACAAACTGCTTAAAAAAGAAAACCCCACATGGACAATTGCTGATCTTTATTATTTCAGGGGCTTAATATACCTGGAGTTGAACCAGCACCAGAATGCCTGTAATGATTTTACCAGAAAAATTGACCAGCGTCCACTTCTTTCTCCATTTGCCTATTTCAAAAGAGGTTTAGCCAAAATTAATTTGAACGACTATCCGGGTGCAATACAGGATTTCACAAAAGCCGGGGTGCAATGCCCGACCTGTGACGAATTTTTTAAATTTAACGCGCTGGCAAAGGTTAAAACAAATGACCTGAAAGGCGCCCTGGCCGATTATAACAGGCTGATTGAACTAAAGCCGGATGAAAGTGAGTTTTACAAGGAAAGAGGCGAGGTAAAATCCGGTTTAGAAGATAACGAAGGGGCCATGGCGGATTTCAATAAAGCCATTTCAATTAATCCGAAAAACCCGGTATATTATTATGACAGGGCCTCCGTACTGACTGCAAAAGAAGATTATTACGGAGCAATAAAAGACCTGCAGAAAGCGGCAGAACTGAATCCCCGGATCGAGGAAATATATATTGCAATATCGGATAATTATATTGGTTTAAATGATTTTGAAAAAGCCCTAAGGTATATCAACATGGCCATCAGCGTTAATACTAAAAACATTTTCACCTTAAATCTCCGGGGCTTGTTAAAATCAAAAATCAATGATTACGCAGGAGCTTTGGCAGATTACAATAACAACATTTTACTTTTCCCGAATGAGTGGAGAACCTACGTACTAAGAGGTAAACTGAAATTTGAACACCTTGCTGATAAAGCAGGTGCCTGTAGTGATTTCAGGAAAGCGAAAGAACTCGGCTCAGATAGTGCGGCACAGTTAATTCAGGAAAACTGCAACTGATAAAAATTAATTCGGAACACCGCCATTCAGGCTGTAATACGAACATGCTGGAATAATTCCTTTTCGAAAAATGACCAGGCTTTTTGCAAATTCCTTTCAGCTTCAGGACTAAGACTGGTACCTAATCCCCATTGCTTACCGGTTATAGCCAGGGTAAATGCATCCGGTTCCTTATTATATAGTTCTTTGGCCAGGTAAAGAATGGTTTCAGGACTTTGCATATGGGAGGAGTAGTAGTAATGCGGGGCCACCCGGCAGGGTTTTAGCTCATAACCGTCTTCCAGTACTTCATGTGTGGCATCCACAAAAATTATTTTATCATAGCGACAGGTCATCAGCACATCCTCCACCTGCAGCTGATAACGGTATTCGCAATCAATGAAACTGTTGGCTGATTCTGATACCAGTCCGGCAAATTTCCAGCCCAGCCCGTCATCTTTTCTTCCGCTATTACCAATGCCCACGAGCAGTGTTCCGGCTTTTTCAGTTCTTAAATTTTTCATTGATCAGTTCTCCTTTATAATTATACAACTCCGCCTTCAGGGGCATTTTCCCCATTGCCTGGGTGGCACAACTGAGACAAGGATCATAGGCCCTGATGGCCACTTCCACCTGGTTCAGCATTCCGTCGGTGATGGTACCTTTCCGGCTGATGACATTATTGGCTACCCATTTCACTGCTGTATTCATCGCATCATTGTTGTGCGTGGTGGATACAATAAGATTACACCTAGTGATCATTCCCTTTTCATCTACCTCATAATGGTGGGTCAGTGTGCCCCTGGGCGCTTCAATAATACCGATCCCTTTCTGCCGGGTTATTCCTTTACGGATAAGATCATTTCCCATCAGCTCAGGATCATGTAATAAGTCTTTTATCATTTCTGCACAATGCAATACTTCAATCAACCGGGCCCAGTGCGAATACATGGTACTGTTATTGACCTTCTGCCCGGTAAATGCGATAAAGTCCGTCCGCGCTTTTTCAGCCAATGGGGTCGGTACAGAATCACATACATTAATCCGGGCAAGGGGGCCAACCCGGTTCCAGCCATTCTCCCGGCCAACCTGTTTCAGGTAGGGGAATTTCATATAGGACCACTGGGCCACAGCTTCCGAAAAATAATCCTGGTACAAGTCAGTGGATACATCATCGAGTGTGATATCCCCTTCGCTGTTAATGGCCCTGAGCTGGCCGTCATACAGATCCAAGGCACCCCATTCATTCACCATACCGAGGTGACCGGAAGGGAAACGGGCAAATTCATCCAGGAATTTCCTGTTTTTCTCATGATACCCTTTTATAAAATCAACCATGGCCAGCGACCATTCAATCATGGTATCAATATTTTCAATTTCCTTTCCATCCAGGAAATAATCCCTTTCAGCTTCGGTTAAATTGTTATGAACCCCGCCTGGTACGGCCAGTATTCCGTGGATTTTTTTTCCGGCAACTGCCTTGATAATTTCCTGCCCGAATTTCCGCATGGTAATCCCCTTAATGGCCAGTTCCCTGTTTTCCAGCGCAACCGCAACTACATTTCTTTTCTCCACAGGGGCATCCACACCAAATAGTAAGTCAGGCGAAGCGAGATAGAAAAAGTGCAGGGCATGAGATTGGAATACCTGCCCGTAATGCATCAGGCGGCGCAGTTTGGTGGCGGTGGCAGAAAGATCTTTCGGATCGATCCCCACGAGTTGGTCAATCGCTTTGGCCGCTGCGAGGTGATGGCTTACCGGGCATATCCCGCAGAGCCGTTGCACCAGTACCGGTGCTTCCCAATACGGATGTCCCTGTATAAACCGTTCAAAGCCCCGGAACTCCACGATATGAAAAAAAGAATCTTTCACTTGTCCGTATTCATCCAGATGAATGGTCACCCTGCCGTGGCCTTCCACACGGGTAACCGGATCGATTGTAATCTTTCTGCTCATAACCAATGGAATTAATCGTACTTAAATTCGGAATACAATATGGAATACTCTTCGCCCCATAAAATATTTTTCACTGCTTTCCAGATATGATTGGCATCCGGGGGACAACCCGGGATATAATAGTCTATCTTGACTATTTCATTACAGGCATATACCCTGTCCAGGATTTTGGGCAGGTCTTCATGATATGGAATAATATTCGCTCCTGCTTCACTGGTAGCTGAGTTGAGATAGGCTTCTTCCAGGCATTCACTCAATGGTATGGAATTACGCATAGTAGGTAACCCGCCCCAGATCGAACACTCCCCGAATGAAACCAGGATATCACAGTACTCCCTGAACTTTCGCAGGGTTTCCACATTTTCAGAATTACATACTCCTCCCTCAATCAATCCGATATGACAACGGGAGGAAAAATTTTTAATATCCGTCAGCGGTGATTTATCAAAAGACAACAACTCGACAATATCCAATAATTCTTCATCCACATCCAGCAAAGACATGTGACAACCAAAACAACCGGCAAGTGAAACCGTTGCCACAATTTTTTTACTCATCACCGGTGGGCGGCTGCTTCCCTTTTTCTTCGCATTGTAGTTCTCCTGTACGGATTCCATATCGTATTTTCTTTCTCCAAATGGTTCAGCCTGGCTCACTCCCCTGACCATAATCGCCCCGGTGGGACAAATCTTCATTGCGTTCACGGCCTCGTCTTCGGTCAGCCTGGCTTCCTGTTCATAATCAATCCCGACAAATGTTTCATTCCCGCGGTTCTGGTAATTGAACACTTTTTTCCCATCACGGGTCTTCACATCCACCACACAACGAAGGCACTTGATACAACGGTTGTGTTCCATCACCATGCGGGTAGGATTGAAGTCAATGACGCGGTCTTTGAACAGGTGCTGGAAACGGGTGGAGGATACACCCAGCTCATAGCCCATATGCTGCAAATCACACATACCGCTTTTCTCACAGGCCGGGCAGATATGATTGCCTTCGGCAAACATCATTTCCACGAGGGCTTTGCGGGTATCCAGCAGTTCAGGTGAATTAACTTCCACGGCCAGTCCCTCTGAAACTTTCTCTGTACAGGCGGGACTGAATTTACCATTGATCTTACAGGTGCATACCCTGCAGGTTCCCAGCGGAGGTTCGATATGTTCATAAAAACAAAGGGATGGAATAAATACCCCGTTTTGCCGGGCAGCCTGCATCAGGTTCTTACCTTCTTCCGCCTGGAAAGGCTTCCCATCAATTGTAATGTTTACCATCTTTGCCATACGATCAGATTTTGTATTGCTCATACTCCTTAGTTGCCCCTTCCATATCAAACCGCAGGTTCAGCCCGTTGAATTCCTTATCGAGTTTAGCCGCGAAATAATCATGAAACTTATCCATCGCATAAATCAGGCTGTTCGTGGCCGTTTTACCCAGCCCGCAGCGACTGGTGTTTTTCATGATTGTACCCCAGCTTTTTAATTCCTGCAGGTCAGTTTCCGTAGCCAGCCCGTTACTCAGCCGTTCCAGTTTACGCTGGATAATAAAATTTCCAGCCCTGCAGGGCGTGCAGATCCCGCAGGATTCGGATTTAAAAAATTCGGTAAAATTCAGCAACACTTTTACCAGGTCCCTTTGTTTACTGAAGATCATAAAGGAACCACCACAGCGTATATCCTTACGGGCCAGCAGGTCAAGCATGGAAATGCGGCGGTACTTATCTTTAATGGAAATACACTCACCCGATGGTCCGCTTACCTGTATATAAAAAGGATCTTCTGCTTCACAGAGTTCCAGTAGTTCGGCCACCGTCATCCCCCATTCAATTTCATAGATACCCGGCAGTTTGCAGTCACCGGATACACTCAGCAGTTTGACCCCCGGTGAGCCCGGTATACCCAGTTGTATATACGCATCTGCACCCATTTCAAGAATGCGGGCCGCCGCACAAAATGTTTCCACATTATTGATTACAGTGGGTTGTTGTAAATAGCCTCTTTCCACTGGGAAATACCATTTGGTCCGGGGCTCCCCTCTTTTCCCTTCCAGCGATTCGAGCAAGGCTGTTTCCTCGCCGCATACATAAGATCCGGCCCCGACCTGGACCCGGATATCAAAACTGAAATTTCCGAGGTGTTTAGTTGTATGTCCCAGCAAACCGGCTTCGCGGTATTCCAGTATGGCTTCATTCAGTTTATGTTCCAGCCAGCGATATTCTCCCCGCAGGTATATTATACCGGATGCTGCACCTGCGGCATAACCGCAGATCATCATTCCCTCCAACAGTGACCGGGCCTGCGTATTGATCAGCACCCGGTCTTTAAATGTACCCGGCTCTCCCTCATCTGCATTGCAAACGATATATTTTGGCTGAGCCGGCTGCAACCTGGCGGCATTCCATTTCTTCCAGGTTGGATAATATGCACCGCCTCTACCGGCCAGTTCTGCTTTCTTCAATTCCTCAATGATCCCTTCTGGTCCCAGTTGCCCGGCCCTGGCCAGGGTACAACCCGCTTCAAACGGTTTGAAGAATACGGTTTTATTACCCGAAGGCATATAACGGATATTATCTGCCGGCGCATCGCAGATGGCTTCCGGGGCAACTCCTTTTTTCAACTGGGAGATAATGTCTTTTACCTTGATCGCATTCAGGTTGGTAAACGGATAAAAATTAATTAGTGCCGAAGGTTCCTGGTCGCTGAGCCCGATGCAGGGTGTAAGGAAAAGTCCAAACGTACCGGTTCGGTCCACCGAACCGAAACTGGCACCGGTTTCCCGTTCAAATGTATCTTTAATCCGGTTAAAGCCTTTCAGGTCGGATACGATACTATTATTAAGGTAGATCGTAAATTTTCCCGTTGGCTTCCGGTGAAAGAAATGGTAAAAAGAAACCACCCCTTCCACTTCCACATCAGACAGGTCAAAACGTTTTGCCAGCAGTTGCACTGCTGCGTCATTTACAAAACCATCTTTCAACTGAATTTCCCAAAGCTGGTTTAGCAGCTGGGTTTGCCGGGGCTCTTCCATATTCCGGGTTTTAAAGTGAGGTTTCACCAAATTACGACAGCAGGGGTACCTGCTTCAAACAGATGCCGTCATAAGCGGATATGATTATTGTCACTTTTCAGCGTTCATTGAATCTTAAAAGCCCCTTTCCGGGGGATTGTTTAACAACAGGCTCCGTACTGACTTTAATCATGTACTGCCCATACACTGCTCAATAATTTCGTTCTTGTTCATCAAAGTACCTCCAGGTACACCGCTTCATGAAAGCATTATCTAACGATCTGCCGGCAGCTGCCACTGCCTTTTTTCCCATTAAACATCAGGAGAATAATTTATGAAAAGCGACACGGCTGTCCCTGTTAAAGACGCGCCTAAAACCGACCCCAGGTTAAAACTGATAGCGGCCCGGATAAAAAAAGAAAATTACAAACCCGATGCACTGATCGAAATACTGCATACCGCGCAGGGTGCTTACGGTTATTTGCCCATTGAGGTACTGACCTATATTGCCAAAGCCCTGCACCTGCCACCATCACGGGTATTCTCCACCGTTACCTTTTATCACTTTTTTTCATTGAAGTCAAAAGGTGAACATACCTGCATTGTCTGCACCGGTACCGCCTGTTATGTAAAAGGAGCACAGGCCATCCTGAATAAACTGGAACAACAATTCGCGCTTAAACCCGGACAGGTCACAAAGGATAATAAACTCGGTGTCCAGGTAGCCCGTTGTATCGGGGCCTGCGGTCTTGCCCCGGCGGTGGTAATAGATAATGATGTGCAGGGAAAAGTCAATGTTGAAGAAATCATCCAAAGTATTAACGAGAAAACAGGAATTCTATGATCCGTCATGAATTACAGGACCTGACCCGAAAAGTCAAAGAGAAACAGCAGCAATATAAACACCGTATCTGTGTATGTTGTGGTGCCAGTTGTATCTCTTCGGGATCAGAAGAGGTATTAAATAAACTGAAGGAAGAAATCAAAGCCCGTCACCTGGAAGACACCGTTGAAGTTATTCCCACCGGTTGCATGGGACCCTGTAATCAGGGGCCGCTGGTAAAATACCTGCCTGAACAGACTATTTACCAGAAAGTAAACTGCGAGAATATCAGCCAGGTGGTGCAAAGCCAGCTGGTCGATAAAAAGCCACTGGAGGATCTGTTGCTTTTCTCCGATTCAAGGGAAACACCCTTTGTGAATGCAACCGAGGATCCTTTTTTCAAACGCCAGCAGAAAATTGCGCTGAGAAACTGCGGTGATATCAACCCGGAAAGTATTGAAGACTACCTGGCCGCCGGTGGTTACGAGGCATTGGATAAATCGCTCTTCATTCTTTCACCCGAAGAAGTCATAGCCGAGGTTAAACAAAGCCGGATCCGCGGACGGGGTGGTGCCGGTTACCCGACCGGATTAAAATGGGAAACTGTTTATAAATATATCAGTGACCAGAAATACGTGATCTGTAATGGTGATGAAGGTGACCCCGGGGCCTTTATGGACCGCAGTGTGCTGGAAGGAAATCCTCACCGTATCCTGGAAAGCATGGCCATTGCCGGGTATGCAATCGGGGCCAGTAAAGGATTTGCCTACATACGTGGTGAATATCCCCTCGCGATTAAACGATTTGAACTCGCAATAAAACAAGCCACCAAACTGGGTCTGTTGGGAAAAAATATCCTGGGCAGCCCTTTTTCTTTCGAAGTGGAAGTCCGGATCGGTGCCGGGGCCTTTGTGTGTGGGGAAGAAACAGCATTGATCGCCTCCATTGAAGGAAAACGCGGTACCCCTAAACCAAGACCACCCTTCCCCGCTGAGTCAGGACTCTGGGGCAAGCCTACCCTGATCAATAATGTGGAAACCTATGCCGCCATTCCTGCTATTATTATGAACGGGGGTGAATGGTATGGTGAGACAGGTACGCCAAAAAGTGCAGGGACAAAAGTATTTGCCCTGGCAGGTAAAATCAATTATTCCGGGCTGATAGAAGTACCCATGGGCACCACGCTTCGTGAAGTGGTATTTGATATTGGTGGCGGAATTCAGAACGGGGAAGAGTTCAAAGCAGCACAGACCGGTGGTCCATCTGGAGGATGTATCCCCGCTGCTCACCTGGATGTAAAAATGGATTATGAATCACTCGTAAGCCTGGGGTCTATCATGGGTTCCGGCGGACTGATTGTTATGGACAAAAGTTCGGATATGGTGGATGTGGCCCGTTACTTTATGGAATTCTGTATGGATGAAAGTTGCGGAAAATGTATTCCCTGCCGGGTAGGTACTAAAATGATGCATGACCTGCTGCAAAAGATTGTTGATGGAAAAGCCACCAGGATTGACCTAGACAGGCTGGAAGAACTGGCCGTGTATGTCAAGGAAACCAGTTTATGCGGACTGGGCGCTTCTGCTCCCAACCCCCTGCTCAGCACCCTTCGCCATTTCAGGGAAGAATATGAAAGCAAGATCGTGAATGTGGAATAAAACAAGTTTACTGATTACAATGATGATTGTATGAATAAGATACCTGTACTGATAGACGAAAAAAAACTGGAGGTGGATCCCCACCGGACAATCCTTGAAGTCTGCCGCGAGCATGATATAGAAATACTGACCATGTGCCACCTGAAAGGGATAGCGGATATCGGCTCCTGCCGGCTTTGTCTGGTGGAAGTGGAAGGCATCAATAAACTGATGTCAGCCTGTACCACCAAAGTAACTGCCAATATGGTGATCAGCACGGCTACGGAACGTATAAAAAAATACCAGCGGATTACTACAGAACTGTTTTTTGCAGAGCGAAACCATGTTTGCGCCGTCTGTGTTTCCAATGGCAGTTGTGAATTACAGGAACTGGGTTATAAGACCGGTGTTGATAATATCCGTTATCCTCACTTGTTCCCGCAATGTAATGTAGACACTTCCCATCCCTGGTATGTAATGGATCATAACCGTTGCATCATGTGCACGCGTTGTGTCCGTGTGTGTAACGAAGTGGAAGGCGCGCATAACTGGGATATCAAGAACCGCGGTCACCAAGTCCGCATTATCTCCGACTTCGATACCCCCTGGGGGGCTTCCACCACCTGCACGTCCTGTGGTAAATGCCTGCATGCCTGCCCCACAGGCGCCATCTGGCCCAAAGCGATCGTACAGGGACAGCTGGTAAAGAACCCGGGGATGATTACGGAGCTGGTGGAGAAGCGTAAGATGCGGTTGTAAGTAAGAGTATGATTATATAGAAACAGTATTAAAGAAGAATGAGTAATGAGTAATCAGTAATGAGTAGCTGGCGGGAGAGAACTAAAGTAGGGAGAATCATCAAAGAAGGATGAGTAATGAGTAGCTAGCAGGATAGTTTTATAGACTCGAACATAAATTAGATTGAAAAAGTATGAATTCAGTAACAGAAATGAAATGATGCGGCATAGTTTAAACCACTTTCTACTTTAGGACACCACTCATTACTCATTACTGATTACTCATTCTACATAACGCACAAAATTCAACCAATGACCAAAAAGAAACTCGCCACCATCTGGCTCGGAGGATGCTCCGGTTGCCATATGTCGCTGCTCGATATCGACGAACGTATTCTCGATGTCGTGAAATTGGCTGACATCGTAAAAAGCCCCGTGGTGGATGGCAAAGAACTGCCCGAAGTGGATATTGCCCTCGTGGAAGGCTCCATTACCAGTGATGAACACTATAAGGAGATCCTGCATATCCGCAAACAGGCCAAAACTCTGATTGCGCTTGGCGACTGTGCCGTGATGACCAATGTGACCGGCATGCGTAATTACTTTCCCCTGAAAGAAGTGGTGGATGCGGCTTATGTGAATGCGGTAAGCAATGACGGACAGGGCGAACTACCCAACCACCCCTGTTTGTTACGACTGAATGATAAAGTAGTCCCCCTGCAGGAAGTGGTGAAAGTGGATTTTGTGATCCCCGGCTGCCCGCCTGATGCAGATACAATTTTTTATGTGCTGGCTGAATTCCTTAATGACCGTCTGCCTGACCTGGGCAAGACTAAAAAACTGAAATATGGATAAGCGAAAAATATTTATCTCGCCCGTAACCCGGATCGAAGGACATGCCAATATCACCCTTGAAATGAATGATGACGGCACGGTACATGATGCACAGTTTCATGTAAACGAATTCCGCGGCTTTGAAAAATTCTGCGAAGGCCGTATGTATACCGAAATGCCGACGATTACTCCCCGCATTTGTGGTATCTGTCCCACCAGTCATACCCTCGCCAGTGTAAAAGCCTGCGAAATGATCCAGGGAATCAAACCCACCTATACCGCTAATCTGTTAAGGCGACTCATGCATATCGGACAGAATCTCTCTTCCCATGCTTTGTCCTTCTTCCATTTATCCGCCCCTGATTTTCTATTGGGGTATGACAGTGATCCGGCCAAACGGAATATCATCGGTATTGCCGAAAAGTTTCCGGATATCGCTTTAAGAGGTATTCGCCTGCGTAAGTTCGGGCAGGAGATCAGTGAACGGATCACGGGAAAGAAAATTCATATCATGGGCATTGTCCCCGGTGGAATGGCATACCCGTTAACCGAAGACAACCGCAAAGCCCTGCTGGACTGGATCCCGGAAGCCAAACAAACCGTGCAGCTCGGACTCAATATCATTAAGAAATTCCATGAAGAGAACGGGGAAATGGTACAATCCTTTGCAAACTCGCCAACCTTGTACCTCGGTACCGTAGGACCGGGTGGTGAACATGAACTCTATGATGGCAAGCTGCGCTTTATGGATGAAGAGGGCGTGATCCTCAATGACCAGGTTAGTCCGGAACGATATCTTGAATTTATTGCTGAACGTTCCGTGAACTGGTCCTACCTCAAGTATCCTTATTATAAGTCCTATGGTTTTGACAATGGGTTTTACCGCGTTGGTCCCTTGGCCAGGCTCAATGTCTGCAGCCGGATGAAAACCCCGCTGGCACAGGAAGAGTTTGAAAAATTCAGGCAGATGAATGGTGGCCGGCCGGTGCATGGTACTTTCTATTATCATTACACCCGGCTGATTGAAGCATTAAGCGATGTGGAAGATGCGGAACGGATATTAAATGATAAGGAAGTCACCTCCCTGCATATCCAGCACCATGGCCGCTGGAACTATGAGGAAGGCATTGGGAGTTCTGAAGCCCCGAGGGGAACCTTATTCCATCATTATAAAACTGATGAGACGGGTAAACTGATCAATGTAAACCTGCTTATCGCTACCGGGCAGAATAACCCCTCCATGAACCGTTCGGTACTGGAAGTGGCCCGGCAATATGTAAAAGGAGAAGATATTAAAGAAGGGATGCTGAACCGGGTGGAATCCACCATCCGTTGTTATGATCCCTGTTTGTCCTGTTCCACCCACGCCATAGGTAAAATGCCCATGGTGATTGAACTGAAAGACCGGAAAGGAAACCTGATTCGTTCGATAGAACGTTACTGATTCTCATGTCCATTAATCCATCCGAGAATAGTGCTGACCGCCTGGTCAGCATTTTTCTTTCCACGTTGAGATAACGCTCCACCAAGGGTTAGATCCCAGGCACCCACGGCACAGATATGAATGGATAATTGGCGTTCATACACCAGTTCTGCCATTTTCAGCAACTGGATGGCACTGGTATAATGGGAATAAGAAGCTCCGGCCGGAGCGGATTCATCCACTTTGTAAAACTGAACAGGATCCCCCTGCACTGCGGCATCCACAATGATCGTATGATCCGCTTTCAGCAACTCATCCAGCAGGTCGCTGGTCATCTGCTGGACATGAATCGCGTGTACACCCGGCAGTTGCTGCTCTTCTATCCGGGAAGCCACATAAGCGCCGATGCCATCATCGCCCATGAGGGTGTTACCTACGCCTACGATTAATATGTTTCTTTTGTTATGCATTAGTCCTTGTCATGGTGCCTGCCCCGCCAAATGCGGGGAGCTTGTCGAACCATTACCTAAGCACCCTTCGGCACGCTCAGGGTGACAACGAGCTCTCCTTGTCATGGTGAGCTTGCCGAACCATTGTCGAAGCACGACCAAACAAAACGTTCTTCTTCTTCCTCACCCTTCGGCACGCTCAGGGTGACAACGAGCTCTCCTTGTCATGGTGAGCTTGTCGAACCATTACCTAAGCACCCTTCGACACGCTCCCACCTTCGCTTTTTAACCTCCAAAGCCTCTGGCGTAGGAGGTTCGCTACGGTCGGCAGGCAGGGTGACAACGGTCCCTGTCAAGCTGAGCCGGTGTCCTTGTCATGCTGCCTGCCCCGCCAAATGCGGGGAGCCTGCCGAAGCACAAATCTCCACTTTATCCACTTCAAAAATCCTGATTTTTAGATTTTCCCCTACATTTGTTCTTCTTTCAATTAAAGAATATGAAATACTGTTAAGGTTCGCTCCCATTGTAATCCGGGTCATCCGGATCAGAACCTGATTTTACGGACCATTTTTAACCTGCAATACAGCATTGCAGGAGATTCCCATTATTCATTTATCTTACTAAAGTATTTCACTCATGTTGAAACAACCAACCAACAAGGTTTCTCATTTTATTGCCATTATAAAACAATCGCTCAAAGGCGGGGAGCATGACTATACCCAAGGTCCCATCCGCGGGGCCATTATATTGCTCGCCATTCCCATGATCCTGGAGCTGATGCTCGAATCCGTCTTTGCCGTAGTGGATATGTATTTTGTCAGTCACCTCCCCAACAGTGAGGATGCGATTGCCACCGTCGGACTTACCGAATCAGTAATCAGCATTATTTATACCATTGCCATGGGACTCGGCATGGGTGCCACCGCCGTGGTGGCCCGTCGAATCGGGGAAAAGAACCCGGAAGCAGCGGCTCATGCCGGAGCCCAGGCCATCCTGATCGGAATACTCGCCGCACTGGTGCTCAGTGTGGCCGGTATGATTTATGCACCGGATATCTTACGACTGATGAAGGCCGAACCACAGGTAATAAAAGAAGGAGCCATCTTTACCCGCATCATGCTGGGGGGCAGTATGGTCATCATCCTCATTTTCCTGATCAACGGGGTATTCCGGGGAGCGGGAGATGCGGCCATTGCCATGCGCAGTCTCTGGCTGGCCAGTATTATTAATATCATACTATGTCCCACGCTTATCAATGGCTATGGACCCTTTCCCGAACTGGGTTTAAAAGGGGCCGCCATTGCCACCGTAATCGGCCGGGGTACCGGGGTCATTTATCAATGTTATTACCTTTTTCACAGCAAAGGGAATATGAAGATCCGCTGGGCGCATTTTAAAATGGATTTCCCAGTCATCAAGCACCTGTTAGAAGTGGCCTGGCCCGCCACCTTCCAGTTCTTTATTCAGAGCGGCAGCTGGATCGTGCTGGCCTGGCTGGTATCCGATACCGGGGGTACGCATGCCACGGCCGGTTACCAGGTCGCCATCCGCAATGTGGTGTTCTTTATATTACCGGCATGGGGACTCAGTAATGCAGCGGCCACCCTGGTAGGACAAAACCTCGGGGCCAATCAACCGGAAAGGGCGGAGCGCAGTGTGATCCTGGCCACCCGCTTCAATGCGATTTTTATGGCGGTGGTGATGTTTATCTTCCTGCTCTTTGCCTCCCCCATTATCAGCATATTCACCAGTCAGCCGGAAGTGCACCGCTTCGGCGTATTAAGTATGCAGATCATCGGCAGCGGCTATATCTTTTATGGCATCGGGATGGTAATGGTGCAGGCCCTCAACGGGGCGGGTGATACCAAGACGCCCACCTGGATCAATATAGCCGGCTTCTGGCTCTTCCAGATCCCTTTCGCCTTTCTGCTGGCCAAGGTCTTTAAGATGGGTCCTGTCGGCGCTTTTATCGCAGTACCAGTGGCCGAGACCCTGATCGCGCTGGTGGCCTGGTATTATTTTAAGAAGGGGAAGTGGAAGGAAGTGAAGGTATAACGTAAATTGTAGTATAAATCGTTTCCATGAGCAACAACGTCCTCGACTCCAATCGTCTCCGGCAGGTGTTCTTCATTATAATCATCTTCTTGCTTGGCATTTTGCTGAGCTGGCAGTTGTATTCGTTTTTGCCGGCCCTGCTGGGGGCGATTACCTTATATATATTAATGCATAAGGCCATGTTGTACCTGACCGAGAAGAAGAAGTGGCGGAAGGGCTGGACTACGATTTTACTGATGCTTGTCTCTTTTATTGTCATCCTGGTGCCGGTCGGCCTGCTGATCAATATGCTTTCTTCTAAAGTGAGTTATGCCCTCCAGCATTCGTCTGAGCTGGTAGCCGCGTTGAAGAAAGTGGTAGCCGATGCCGAAGGGCAGCTGAATATGGAGATTCTGAGTGAACAGAACATCAATAAACTCGGTGATTTTATTGCCACGAGTCTGCCAGGTATAGTGGGAGCCACTTTCAATTCGATCACAACTATATTTTTCATGTACTTCATCCTTTATTTCATGCTGATGAATGCCCGGTACATGGAAGATACTTTATATGAATATATCCCGCTGAAAGATGAGAATGTCAGCCGGCTGGGAAAGGAAGTGAACAGTATGGTGGCTTCCAATGCGATCGGAATACCGTTGATTGCCTTTGCGCAGGGCGTGGTGGGACTGATCGGTTACTTAATCTTAGGGGTCAAAGAACCCTTCTTCTGGTTTGGGGTCACTTGTATTGCCGGGATGATACCGGTGGTGGGGGCTGCGCTGGCTTATATACCGCTGGCCATCCTGTTTTTTGCCAACGGACAGAACTGGCAGGGGATCGCCATGCTGGTCTTTGGTTTTGGGATTATTGGCACCATCGATAATGTACTTCGCTTTACCTTATTAAAGAAGCTGGGGAATGTGCATCCGCTGACCACGGTCTTCGGGGTCATCATCGGGCTGAATCTCTTTGGATTTATCGGGCTCATCTTCGGGCCCCTGCTGATCTCCTTATTTATGTTATTGCTCCGGATCTATTCGAGCGAATTTATTACCAAGCAACGCGATATACATAAGATAATGGAGAACTAAGTTCCGGTATGCGTATTCTTTCGCAACTAAGTACCGCATTCATCCGATAGATAGAAACTGTTCTCGTAAAATCCCCCGTATCCTCATTTTCGATTGTACGTATTAATCCTTAATTCATTAAAAAACAGGATATTATTACTATTAATTGCGGTACTGCGATAATAATTTCGTCATGCGTACCGTTTAAGAAAAAGTAAATCCGTACCTGTTTGAGAAAACTAATATTCCCGATATCCCTGGGGTTTTTATGCAGCTCCTTTAGCATAAGTCCCGCTGTTCAGGCCCTGAACAGGATTGACGATGCAATAACAGCTTCCTCTCTAAAAAACATCCGGTTTTCACCAGTAGTAGCCGATGCGGCCACTGCGCTTTATAACAGTATAAAGCTGGAGCAACTGGGACTTTCCAAAGCGGCTTTTGATTATGCCTGGAAGGGGTATGAGTACCTGCTGAACAATAATAAGATCAGCCGGAGCAATTACCTCACGATCTGTGATTTCAGTCAATCATCGCTGAAGAAGAGAATGTATATTATCGATATTGAAAATAACAAACTGGTTACGCAGACCTATGTGGCGCATGGCCGGAATTCGGGAGGTGAATATGCCAACCAGTTTTCCAATAAGCCGGAGTCACTGCAAAGCAGTCTCGGTTTTTATGTCACGGCCAATACCTATATCGGCAAGCATGGCTTATCCTTAAAGGTAAACGGTATGGAACCCGGGATCAATGACAAAGCGATGTTCCGGACGATTGTGATCCACGGCGCGGATTATGTGAGTGCGGGAAGAGCGGCGGCCGGTGGTTATATGGGAAGAAGCTGGGGATGTCCGGCAGTACCTAGGGAAGAAGCCAATAGTATCATAACAACGATAAAGAACGGCACCTGTTTATTCATCTATCACCCGGAAAAGAGTTACCTGAATGGATCAAAAATATTAAACGGCTGATTGGACACACAACAAGGATGGATGATTACAAAAAAAGCTCAACGTACCCTATGGTTGGGCTTTTTTGTTTTTATATGCTCTATAATCCTGGAATGAAATAAAAAGTTTTAGACATACTGAAGGTTTACAGTTCAAGAAACTGCCTTAGAAGTACAACAAATAAATCTTGACTTAATAATCCACCTATTGGCCCTAAATATGGGGAGTATTATAGTAAGCCGTTTTAGGGGTGGTCAAAATGATGGAATTTTCCGGCTCACTCATCTGCGGTAAAGTTGAAAGCAGCAAAATACAAGAGCCCCTCACGGAAATTTTGTTACCTATAAAAAACTAAGTGATTAGTTACTTTGGTGCAAAAAAAGAAGAAAATAACCTGTCAAGCATTTCCAGAGCCTGATACTCGAATGGATAATTAACTTTCTTTTCCCCACACAAAAGCATATAAGGAAGATTAAATTGAAAGAGCTTTTTCCCCTCTTTGTTAAGTGATAGATAAACGTACGACCCAATACAAGATGTTCTATAATCATCATCACAAAATTGTTTTCCTGCTCTTACATTATTTTTACTAAATAAACTATCAACCGAGAGTTCAGATTCTAATTTTTTATGCAGTAACCCTTGTTTCATACTGAGATAATAAACACACTTGTTTTTTGATACCACCACCGCTTTATCATTAACTGAATAGCATACATAATCCATCTTCCCTAAATCTAAATTTGCATTTATCAAAGAGTCTATATCTGATATGTTCCTTAAATCATTTTTGCTCTGTCCAAAAGAACATATATTACAGCAGGTGATTAAAGCAATAAAAATATATCTCATCATCAAACTTTTTAATTATATCCTGGAAGAGCTTTGGGGTCTTGAACTTTAGATTTATCGCCATGTTGAGTGCCATCTATTTGTTTATCTGGTTGCCCTATTACTCTAAGAATTAGATTTTCTGTCCGTACTGCGTCCACATGCTGACTTGAGGTTCTTCCCAAAGCTAATGACCTTCCATGCCCAAATAGTTCATGTCCTGTTGTTACTTCTCTTGTGGTTGGTATGCTATTCTCCTGAATAATTGTATGTGTCCCTTTTTTAGTTTTTACAGTTGCTGCACCACCCAAATTGCCTACAACTGTAAAAGAATTAATCCCGCCATATTTTTCTTTGACTGCTTCAACATTAATATACGAAGGCAACTTATCAGAAAATGCAGTTGAACCTTCGTCAGAAATTACAGCATTACTACCCGAAGTGAACTCAATCTTATGAATGTCGCTGGAGTTTATTGTGCTTGCTACCATTGTAGCAAGTGCCAAATCATCTCCTTCTAATCCTTTTAATGCAGAGCTAAGGGCTTCACCATCTATCTTATTAATCTTAGTTCCATCTCCTTTCTTACCAGACTGGGTTATCAACGCCCTGAAAGCATCAAATTTTTTATCCGCAAAAACTTTATTTAAGTCATCATGAACTTTTTTCGCATCTTCTATGGTTACCCCATGTATCTCTCTGCCATCAGGGTCTATAAAGCTTATAGGGTTATTAGCTACATAATTATATGGGCTTAACCAATGGAACTTCAATGCTAATGGGTCGGGTGTATGCCACCTTCCAATCTGATTATCATACATCCTCGCCCCATAATCCAGCCAATCCAGCCCACTGCCGTCGCTGAACTCGGCTTTCTGCTCTTCTTTGCCGTTGTATTTCAGTTTGTTTTCCGGCGTTCCGAAAGCCAGGGCTTTGGAAGAGAGGCCGGACATTATTAATCCGAACGGGGAATGATGCGACTCTTCCAGGATAGCCCCTCTGGTATGCACCACCTGAAGATTATCAAAGAACACATTAAACTTACTCTCATTGCTGGCCCACACGTAAATATAGCCATTTTTGGGAACGTTTATAGTCGGGATTGTACTCAGGTCATGAACTTTCCGGGTGCCATCAACTGTGGTATATGTGTTGTTTATCCCATTCGTATTAGAAGCACTCCCCACCATATCAAAGCCACCACTCACCCATTTAAACTGCTCATCCAATACGATCCAGTTAATAGCTGCTTTGGGGCGGTTGGCTTCCTGTGCAGGCTGGTTGCCGATTAATCCGGTCATAGTTGTTGGAAATCCAGACTGCCCGGTCACCTGGCTGCCAGATACCCCTTTACCGGCCACAATTCCTGTACCCACAAAGGCATTTAAAATGTCTAAAACAGCTAAACTGTTGGTTGTACCACTATAGCCCCCGCCCGAGGTCGGCTTCTTATGATAACTTCTCCCGAAAATATTTACAGCATCACCTGCCATTACTTTAATAACTACTCCCAGCCCCGTTTTATTAGCCATTGTATTCGTAGTGGCATTTAACTGGTAAACCTTACTACTGGTAGCTGTTGCTGTGGGAGTGGTGCCCCCAGGGTAGCTGAGATTTCCAGGAGGTGTGCCATTGTTATTCGGATAGTCAAAACCTGTATTTGTCCAAGGTTTATTTACAATTTTCGTATTATCAATTGTATAGTACTTTTTCTCTTCATTTATCATTGATAAAGCGCCTGCCGTTGTACTGCCTTCCAGCGTGGCTGCCGGATAAATATCCTGCTTTTGTTCTTCGGTTAATACCATTCGCACATTCCCCAAATGATCCTTGATCATATAATCATAATTGAACCCCGTAGTTCCTGGCCGCATCCTTCCTTCTTCGTGTCCAAAAAACTGCAACACATCGTTCTCGTACACCGCCCCGCCCATATAGAGGGTGGTTTTGCTGGGCTGGCCGGTTTCAGTCATGGTCTTTTGTAGTTTATTCCCTGCAGCATCATAGGTATAGGTGATCGTTCCTTTTATTGCGCCTCCTGTTGTTCTGACGGTAATAGATTGAGGAAGGTTCAGGTAGTTGTAGATAATATCCTCAGCAATAGCTGTACCGATATCCTTATTCAGGTCTTTCTTCAGGTTGCCATTCTGATCATAGGTATAGTCAACCGTATTCACGTTTTTTGACTGTGTATGTAATGTTGAAGTCCTGAAATCTCCCAACTTGGTTAAAGGATCATTATTGGCATCAATCACATTTTTCAGCCGGTTACTATTATCATAATAGTTATAAACCAGATTATCTATGGGTGTAGACGTTGATCCCCCGAGTTTCCAGCCGTACTGGATCATTCCCTTAATATTACCATTGGCATCATAGGCAGACAGCGGATCAGTACCATTCCCCATCTGCATATTATAATTCATCTGACTGTTATTCCAGGTAGTTCCCCCGTTATCCTGTTTAAACTCTCCCTTCATCAGCCGGTTGGCCGCATCATAGCTAAAATCATACTTACGGCGGACATCATCCCCGTCGGATTTCCAGGTCATGCCACTGATATTGCCATTGTATTGTGGGCTGGCATAACTGTTGCCCGCTGCATTATCCGTTTTATCATACCCGAGCTCAAAACCAAAGCGGGTTGTGCCACTCTGACCCGAAAGGTTCAGGTACGAACGGTTCACTCCCAGCATCCAGCCACGGATATTGTAATCATAATTAAGGGTTTCCAAAGCAGCACTGGTAGCAGGGTTTGTGCCAATCTCTTTCTTTTTCAATTGACCCAGTTTGTCATAATCATTCTTTACAATAGTTTTATAGGCGCTCATGGAACCTCCGCTAATCAAAGAATTGCCTTGTTTTTTCTCCACTTTTACCAGCCGCCCAAGATCATCGTAGCTGTTCTGGGTCACAATCACTGTTTCCTGCTGACCAGCTCCTGATTTTTGCGATTTGGTAATGATCACAAGCGGTTGGCCCACCCAACTGTACTGGGTAGTCATCACATCTATCCCCCCGGTCTTATTAACCGTTTTTAATTGAATTACCCGGCCCTTTTCGTCATATATCATTACAGTAGTAATGAACTGGCTTACAGTGCCCAGCACTTTTGTTTCTGACCATGTTGCCTTTCCTTTAGTCTTAGAAGACGCTGTAATAGGCTGTGAATAAGGATAACTTCCCGATGGGGCATTAAAATAACTGTCCCAGGTAGTGATTAGCGTTGAAGTTAAAGGGGATGGCAGACCTGCATAATCATCATAATAACTAGCCGATAGTTTTTCCCAACCTGAACCAGGAACTGTACTTACTGAAAATGGATAAAAATAATTACTGCTTACAGCAGCAGCCTGCGCATGTGAACTTCTGGTTCCGGAGTTATTCCAAAGGCCAGTTTGAATAGGTCTGTTAAACTCATCATACAGGGTAACCAGCTGTATGTCGTCAAAACAAAGTGAACTTTCTGTTAGAGAGTATTTCCAGGATTTAAGTTAGTGAATAAATTTTTAGTTTTATAGGGTTGGATTAATAAAGTTTAGCTTTTCAGTAAAGTAGAGAGCCCGCCTGTAGTTCATGTTTTGTGCCTTGATTTTTTCTCTTCGTTGCAGAATCTTTTCTCTTTTCCCGAAGTAAACATCTGCTGGGGTGACGTTGTCCAGAGATTCATGATAGCGCTGGTGATTGTAATAGTTTATAAATTTTTCCAGCGCGACGTTCAGTTCCTCCGGACAGTAATAATTATCCAGCTTAACAACGTTTTTCATACTTCGGTGATAGCGTTCGATTTTCCCCTGGGTTTGTGGATGATTGACCCTTCCGTGGATGGGTTTGATCTTCTTTGATTTCAGGTACTTCTTCAGATATGCTGATATGTAACAGGCTCCATTGTCGGAGAGCAGCTTCGGCCGCTGTCCATTTTGGAGGCCTGCCACAGCCAGTGCCCTTTCCACGGTTCTCTCAACATCGGAAGCTTTCATGTCCCGGCAGAGCTCCCAGTGGACGATATAGCGGCTGTAATCGTCCAGAACAGTGCTCAGGTAATACCAGCCCCAGCCAATGATTTTAAAGTACGTAAAATCCGTCTGCCACATCTCATGAACAAAATGAGTCTTATCCTTAAACTCATTGGATGCTGACAGCAAAATGTGCATGGGTGTTGTTATCAGTCCCCTGCTCTTTAAAATCCGGTAGACGCTGCTTTCAGAGATGAAGACCTTTTGCTCATCCGTGAGTTTTACAGACAGTTCCCGTGGGGAGAGTACCGGGTGATCCAGGGCCACTTCCACCACCAGCTGCTTCTGTGCGTATGGTATAGAGTTCCACTGCCTGCGGGTTCGCTTATGCGGCTGGAGGCCATCTGACCCGTTAGCAAGGTAAGCCTGGTACCATTTGTAAAATGTACTTTTGTGGATACCCAGCTCTTTCAAAGTCCTGTTTACCCCAAGTTCAGACCGGTCAACCAACTGGATAATTTCCTGTTTCTCTGCTGCTGATAATCGCATATACTTCTTCCATTTTTCGTTTATTCCAAAATGGATAAGCTTTTTTTTACAATATCATACCGCAGCATCAGGTCAGCTACCATTTCCTTTAGCCGCTGATTCTCTTTACGTAAGTCTGCTACTTCATCTGATGTAGCCTCACGGGTGGTGTCACCGGCTAACCGCTTTTTACCGGCTTCCAGAAACTGTTTATTCCACTTGTAAAACTGGGTTTGATGAATCCCGTACTTCCGGCAGATCTCAGCGACTGAGGTTTCTCCGCGGATCGCTTCCATTACGATCAGGATCTTTTGCTCAGAGGTAAACAGGCGCCTGGCCTTTCTCCGGACATCCTTGACAAAATTCTCGGGTGTTTGCTTCTTAGATTTTGTTTCCATAACATTCATTTTTTTGAGTTAAATAATTAGGAAACACTCTCTTAAGATACTAAATTAGTGGTACACTTTAAGCTGAAGATTTACATTGGATATGGGAATAGTTATGTTTCATGGGACCCAAACAATAAGGGCTTGAATATCCCAAATGCAGATGGTTCAAGTGGCAGGCCGTCATTTATTGGACTAGGGCATGAGTTGGCTCACAAAGAAGACAGATGGAAGGGTACTATTAATAATGGAGATTGGTTTTCGGCAAGTCAAACTGGTTCCAGTTCTATTTCTTATGCTGAAATCTATTCAACGCATCGAGAAAATCAATTAAGAAGTGAGCATGGGCTCACATTAAGAAGTCACTATTCCCCAGATGCAAGTGGTACTCCTGATGAAAGTACACGAGTGATAATAAGAGGCACTTCAAATAGTAAATTTGTTTTTCAAAATGGCCAGATTAACTCAATCACTGACAGAAATAATAACGTAAAGTATGTTCCTGTAGGCAAAGGTCAAACACCTTTCAAATATTAAAAATACCATGATAAAAACTTGCATGTTATATTTCGTTTTTATATGCACGCTGAGCGGATGTTCACACCTGAGTATCGGTAAAATTTCCTATTTGGTAGGTAAAAAGCAGGACGACAAAATAGGG
This sequence comes from Bacteroidota bacterium, assembly GCA_029561255.1. Lineage (GTDB taxonomy): Bacteria > Bacteroidota > Bacteroidia > Chitinophagales > Chitinophagaceae > JJ008. Next base: position 38,783 of record JAKQJH010000242.1, read on the forward strand.
TCGCTTAAACAAAGCACTTTTTATGAGGTAAGGAAACAGCTATTTGATAAATATCCATCAATATTTAGCGGTAGAATTGACACTGTGTATTTCATGGAAAAATATGAGATAGAAGATGCCTCTTACTATGGGATAATCTGGACAAAAACTGACACAGTTAGCTATTCTTTATTTGCAAATAATATTAAACTTGATACTAAAAAACCATTTACTGATAAAGCTATAAGTTTAATTTCTACTTGGGATATCATTACGATAAGAAATGAAGAAAGGAAGTACCCTAATTCTTCAATCATTGTTTATGTAGCAAGAGCCAATGTTGCAGGTAATAAATATCAAATTGATACCCTGAAAATGAAAGATTTGATTTTTGAAAGATAAGTGAAAATTCCGCCGAAACAGACCCCAATTCACCGCGTCAAACTGGCCCCTCTGTTTTAAGGTTTACTAGCCTGTCCAGCCAAGCTGATCATCGGACATTTTACCGGCATATGGTCTGGAAAGAAAGTTTTTATTTGAATGCATTTTTTTGATTTCACTCCTTTAAAGTGATTAGTGTAGCATCTATTTCATCACGTAGTTTTGGAGCTACTTTTACCTCATCCGCAAAGGTTTTCCATTTGCTTACAACATGATTAATCTCGTCAATTACTTCAGCCGCTTTTTTGTTTTTAATTGATTTTCCTATTACCATTAAATCCGCTTTGGTAATATCCGTTCGTTTGCCATTGATACTCATTGCATGCTGACTCACCCACTGATGTGCAGGCTGATAAGCGTGGCACAAATCATAGGCCGGAGCAAGTTCCCATTTGCCGTCTCTTTTTAAACGGAAAGCGAAGTTTTTCGTATGGTCATCACAATTCCTTGCCACTACATTAAACACCATTCTACGGAATAGCTGTTCTGCATCGGGGTATTGCAGTTTCAGCTCCCTCATAGTCTGGAAGAGTTGTTCGTAGCTAAAGCTCGTGACCTGGTTATAATCAAAATGCTTCATCGCACAAAAGGTCTGTATATGGTGTTTTACGGAGCCGTCTTCACGGTCAAAACGCCTGGTCATAAAGTGTGCCCTTCCGTTTTCTTCCAGCAAACGGGAGGGCATCATATCAATACCACAGGCTACTGCCATCTTGTAATAGGCCATCTCCACCCGTCCGTATCCTTTGCTGGCCCCGAGTTGTACATCACTCACCCCATCCAGTTTGATCAGCCAATGCTCAAAACCCCGGGGGGCATTGGTTTGACCTGATTTTACTAATCCGGTACTTTCATTATAGGCAATCACCGCTTTAGGCCTTGCTCCCCCTGCAGAAGTACCGATACGTAAAATATCCTGTACGGCTTTTTCTTCATCGCCCTGCAGGTTGGTGGTAAATGCTTCTTTTTTTGACAACATCTTTCGGGCAATGCCTACGAGATTTTCTATCTCAACCGAAAACGATCTCTTGCTTTCCGTCAATATTGCTGGTTCAAATTCCAAAGCCCCCATTCCCCTTGTTCCAATAAAGCAAAGCATCTCTACCGGGTTCATACTATTCATAGGTCGACCTTGCTGAGCCAGCCACAGGTTGATGAGTTCGTTTCCATAACGATCCGGCAGAGCATCTGCTAATAGTCCAGGCAGCCCCCTGAAAGTATCTAAGGCAGAATCGGCTTTTTTTCGCAGGGTCGGAAAACTAAAACTGTTATATCTGGAACTTAACGGCATTTGCAGGGGAGCCAGCTCCCAACCCAACTTTTTAAAGCCGGGTTCATACTCGAAAGTGGCAAAGCCTGTAGTCTCATCCCAGGCTACCGCACCCGTTACTTCCCCCCATATTTTCACAAAGGCAGTATTCATGGCTTACCAGTTCGGTTTTTCAGGATCATTTGTCTTTAGCTTTTTTGCTCTTTTGCGTTTTTCTTTCTCCGCTTTGGCCAGTGCCAGCGGACTGATGCGCTCATGTACCTCAAAAGCTTCCATTACCTGTAATTGATCCAATACCCTTAACACCTGTATCAGTGTAGCCAGGGTAACAGGCTCCCCTCGTTCCAATAAGCTTAGCGTGGAACGGCTGATGCCGGCCGCATGCGATAAGGAATCCTGTGTTTTGTTTTGCTCCAGCCTGTGATGTTTTATATAGCCACCAATATGAATGGCCAGTGATTGATCACTCATCGAGTGCCATTTACTGAATGTTTTATCATACATATAGCACTATAATTATCAATTACGAATCAAAATTCATACAAATATAGCATTTAATAAGTAAATATGTACGCTTTATTTGTCTGTAATTTCATTCAATACGTATTATTATATACATTATGAATGACATATCATACATATATTGTTAATCTAAATTTAAATTGATCGGTTAAGTCAAGTCCTATATAGTCGCAAATAGAGCTCATCGGCACCTAAATTAAGAATCAGGTTTTAAACATATTGAGCTGTAAGTTTTTACTTTTAAGCCCGAATGGGGAGATATTGATACGGATTCTTTCAATAAAGAGATGCAGGACCTAGTGCGTTAATCACCAGTTATATCATTAACAGGAAACTGTTCGACCTGCCATTGATAAAAAGAAAATTCTTTCCACTGTGCTCTTTGACACTAAAGAACTCTGTTAATCCTATACGAAGGCAGTTAGCATTATTCCCCGTTCGGATTAATAATGTCCGGCCTCTCTTCCAAAGCCCTGGCCTTCGGCACCCCTGAAAACAAACTGAAGTACAACGGTAAGGAAGAGCAGAAAGCCGAGTTCAGCGATGGCAGCGGACTGGACTGGCTGGATTATGGGGCGAGGATGTATGATGTGCAGGTGGGGAGATGGCAAGTACAAGATCCATATTCAACAAAGTATACCTCATATTCACCATATAATTATGTTGTGAATAACCCACTTCTAATTGTTGACCCTGACGGAAAAGACTTTGAACTCTATATTAATGTAGAAGACAAAACTATTACTATTAAAGCCAAGTACTATACAGCTAATAACTCTGAAGAGGAAAATAAAGTAATGAAAGACTTAATTTCTTTTTGGAACAGACAAAGCGGCAATAATTATTATAAAGTTGGTAAAGGCAAAGATGCCACTTATTTTAAAATTAACTTTGAGCTCTCTGAAGCTGAAGTTGAAAGAAGTGAGGATGGGATGGTGTCTTTTAAAGACGGGAAAGGTGCAATTAATCAAGTACAAGTTTTAGAAGATGCTGCTTTTGACAAAAACATGAAGGGCCTATCATCTGATGCAGACGGTGTGAATATCAGAGATAAGTTATACATGCCTAAACGTAGTGCATCCAATTGGGCTATTTCTGCTCACGAAGGGGGGCATGGATTAGGGATGGTTCATGAAGAAGATGGAATAATGTCTCCTTATAAGGACGCATTAACCCCTGATGTAATTCTTAGCAATATCACTTCTATGTTGGGAAGTGCCGGTATCGGGCCTAACTCTTCGTATAAAACAGATGGTGATAAGGAAGATATTGGGAAAGCAACGAATCAAATAAACGTTCCTGCAAATTTTAATAAAGGCAATGTAATAACAAAGGAAAAATATCTAAAAGAGACAAATTAAAATGATTACAAAAGCAATAGCACTTTTACTGATAAGCTTCTTTTCAAGTCTTAATAGCGGGAAAAAGAATATTGATATAAGTATCACCTTAATTAATGAGAAAGGGGTAATTTTAAAAGACGGAAGTGTCAATGAATATTCTAACAATATTTATGTTGGGTATTCAAAACCATTAAATCAATACTATTTCAAAACAAAGCACGATACATTATCTTTTTATATTACTCATCCAGGATATGAGCCAATTAAATTTAAAACGATTTTGACTAATTGTACTGATACTGTATTTTATGAGTTTAAAATGAAAAAGAAGAATAAGGCATATTTGGGAGATTAAGAATTTTGGCAGTTTGTCAAACCCGAGTTATCTATCGTGTTCAAAAAGTAAAAAATAGGAAGAAGAGCTAAAAATAGTCTTATGAACTTTGACAATTTTCAGAGAATGCATAGCTGTTTACTAATCGGGTAAATACATATTTACTTACAGTTTGCAACATTATTCCCCGTTCGGATTAATAATGTCCGGAATCTCATCTAAAGCAAATGCTTTTGGAGGCCTTGAAAATCGGAAGAAATTTAACGGCATACTATACACTTCTGAGTTCGATTTAAATACTTACGACGCCTTATTTAGAAATGCAGATCCACAAATAGGAAAGTGGTGGCAAATAGACCCGAAACCAAATCATGCAGAAAGTCCATATGCTGTAATGGGAAATAATCCAATCTTGAAAAACGACCCGCTGGGAGATACTGTTAGAACCCAAGGGTTTACTCAAACCGAAATTTTGAACAACTTAGCCAAAGCAATAAAATTAGTTGATAAGCAAAAAAATCCTTTTTCATTTGATAAAAAGGGGGATTTGAAATATAGCAAAAAAGATTACAAAAAACTATCATCAGAACAGAAGGAAGTTGCAAAAAACATAGTTGGAACTATTGGTGATTCAAAAGTGTTTACTATAATCAAAGGAGATAAAAATACTGTAATTCAAACAAAGTCAGATGGCAGTAAACTAACATTAGGCGACAATGACGGTGCAGTTACTGTTATTAGTGATAATAAAAACGCCCCGAATAATGTAAATATATTTATTGACCCTACAGCGAATTTTAATGCCCCCGAACTTGGTATTAAATCTACGGACCCAACAAAACCTTTGGATTCACCTGCATGGCTGGTTATGATGCATGAATGGGGTGGACATGGATATTTAAAGTATGTGAAAAATGACCCCAATCAGTTAGGTAATACAATAGGTTATGAGAATAAGGTTAGAAGTCTACATGAGATGGGAAAAAGAGATTACGATGATGTTCATATCAAACCAGACTATTAGTTTAAATAAAATATTATGAAGAGTTTACTTCTTTTTGTTTTGATTTATTTGAGTACCGACTTATATTGCCAACATTCCGATGGCTTGCAGGTTAACATATCAAGGGATGAGGTTTCGGATAGTAATTTTTGTATATACAACGTGTTAATTGAGAATAAAAGCGACAGTGTAGCCTGTTTACTACACTCCGTTTTTATGAACTTAACCTCTGATGCTCCACAAGGTCTTGCATTGTTCATAAAAAATAAACATAGGATAATGTATCATTTCCGTTACTCCTTTGAGGATACTACTATTATAGCAGAAGTAATATTGTACAAATCTGAGATAATCTTACCTCACCATGTTTTGAATTTTAAAATTAAAACTCAGAAAGTCAAAGATAACTTATCCAAATATTTGACTTTTGAGTACTTTTATCCTATCGATTTCTGTTATAGCGACTTTATTAAAGACATGGATAAAGCGAAAAGCAAATGGTACCTTAAATACGATAGGAGAAAGAAAGAAATTAAAATGTACGATTAATTTATCATAGTAAAAGTACAGCCCAATTGTGCCGGGGTTTATTTGTTGTAAACTGTAAGTATCCCTAATAACCAGACAGTTTAAAATCCGCTTTAACGACTTTATTTTATACTACACATAAACGGTATCAATTAATACATTTATGGTGCTATCGCCAATTAATTTGATCCAAAGCCTAGTCAGGACTATATCTCTAATTTACTAATTGCCCTCTTAGTTGCGACCAGCGTATCATTAGGCACACCTTCCTTATTCCACCAATCTCCTGTGCGCCTCCTTTACCTGCCTGTCTAGGTAAACCAGCACCAGCCCTACATAATTTAAAAACAGGTGGCAGCCGGAAGCATTATCATGTTGTGCAGAAGAGTACGTATTTGTATATTTATGTGAGCATTAGGTGTCCTGTGGATGTGTTCTTTGACAATCTATTGGTGACGCAAACAAAAGGCAGATTCTGGAAGAGAGGCTTATGTCTGCCTGTCGGGCACATTATTCCCCGTTCGGATTAATAATGTCCGGCCTCTCTTCTAAAGCCCTGGCCTACGGAACCCCGGAAAATAAACTGAAATACAACGGCAAGGAAGAGCAAAAAGCTGAGTTCAGCGATGGCAGCGGGCTGGACTGGCTGGATTATGGGGCGAGGATGTATGACCCACAAATAGGAAAGTGGCAAGTCATTGACCCTATGGCTGACCTAATGAGGAGGCATTCGCCCTACAACTATGCTTTTAATAATCCTCTTCGTTTTATAGACCCAGACGGAATGACACCCGGAGATTTCTTAGACGAGAATGGAAACGTAATTGGTAATGATGGAAAGAACGATGGTAAAACCTATGCAATGAAAACTACTCAAAAAACTACGGAAGCTTTTAATTCAACAACAGGTACTACCGAAAAGGTAAATACAGATGGAATCTCTAAAAAGGACAGTAAAGATGCAAAAGATTTTGTAAAAGCTAATTCTGGTAATACTGCTGCCTTTAACGGTAATGCTTCTGTGTATGATAAATTTGTTGAACTGCCTTCACAAGAAATCAGGGATAAAATGGAGGCTGTGGTTGATGCTGATAATGGTCAGGGCGGAACAACTGCTACAAACAATCAGGAACATGGAGGTCAGATACGAGAAGTTCGGGATAATACAGGTGCACCAACTGGAGAAAGAGAAGTAGTACAAGCAACCAGCGGCCCCGTAACAGACCCAGCAAAAAGTGGAAGTACTGGAATAGAATATAATGTAGATGTAAGAACCCAATCGCGTTTTCACAGCCACCCGAGCGGAGCCAATAATGGCAGTTCATTTGTTCAAGGGCCTTCGGTACAAGATATTAATGGTGCAACTAGAGGGAAAGCGAATATACCAATAACCAATTATGTTTTTGGCATGAGCGATCAGAAGGTTTATATCTACTCAACTAATGGTGTTCAAGCAATTGTTCCCAAAAAAGCCTGGTAATATGAAAAAGATACAACTAACAGTTGTTGTAATATTATTGTGTTTAGTAACAAATGCACAGGTACAGGTAAGACAGACAGGGAAAGTGCGTTATTACGTTGTTCCATTCAATGAGTCATTAACATTGCGTGACGATTCTGTTGCTCATGCTATTAATGATTATATCGTAAAACATGCACCAAATAATTTCCCTGATGTTTTGTTGTATATCACAGACCAAAACCCTCAAAGTACTATTTCTAACTTTCAGGAAGTTTTGGTTTATTATCAAAAGTATCAAGGAGAATTTTTTGAGAAAGGCATTTTAACTTACGGCAAAGAGCATATTGGTATAAGCCTGGCACTTTTTAAAAATCATTATCAAAATGGCATTCAAGCAGTGAGGTATGCAATAAGTAATTTTAAGAAGCTGAAGAAAAAAGAAAAACGGCTCTCAAAGAAAATAAAGAATGATACCTTGAGTAATGAAGATTTAAAAAGTTTTGAACTTCCTATATTAGATATTTTGCTTAAAGTGTAATAGTTAGTACTTTATCTGACATCCAAGGTTTTTATAGTTTTCTGTAATTTGCTGGAAGGCAAGGTGACATGGTCAATCTGTAGACAGGGCATTGACCGTTTTCTTTGATTAAACCTTTAAGGAGGGGCAGTTGACTTCTATCTACTAACTACCGGCTACTAACTATCTCCGCCAACTCCTTTTCAAACAACCCATACTTCCCATACTCCACCACAGGCCCAAGTTCCTTTCCGTTTTTGAAGGCGATAATAATAGGTACGTTTTTAACATTTAATTTTTCGGTGAGATTGCCCAACCTGGTCTTATTTCGGTCCACTCCGATTATGGTGATGTTTTTATCGGGGAAACTGGCGGTATCGGCGGTGGCATAGAGTTTCGGGAGGGAGTCCTCACACCAGGTACCGATGAATACGAGCAGTTTAAGGGTACTAAAGATGCAAGTGGTAATAAAATCGGGGAGGGCTACATTGGTTTTGAGCAAGTTCGTGGCAGTGGAGCAGCGACCCCTCATACAATGCCGAATTTAATAGAAGCCAAAGCGGATATTTGTATATTTATAGCAGTAATGAAGAATCAAATATTGACGTGTTCTTTGATAATTTACAGGTGACACATATAAGAGAGTCGATTTTGTAGGAGACGCATCATTCCCCGTTCGGATTAATAATGTCCGGCCTCTCTTCCAAAGCCCTGGCCTTCGGAACCTCGGAAAAAAAACTGAAATACAACGGCAAGGAAGAGCAGAAAGCAGAGTTCAGCGATGGCAGCGGGCTTGATTGGCTGGATTATGGGGCGAGGATGTATGATGCGCAGATTGGGCGGTGGAGTGTGGTGGATCCAATGGCAGATAAATATTCTAATATTTCGCCTTATGTATATTGTGTGAATAACCCATTAATTTTTATTGATCCAACAGGAATGGTTATTGATGATGCTGATCAAAAAAAGTATGATAGAATGCAAAAAAAAGTAGAAAAAAAACAAAGGCATTTAGATAATAGGTTAAATAGGTTAATAAAAAGGGATGGCCCACAAGAAAAAATAAAAAAAATATCTGAAAGAGTTAATCAGTTAAGTGTAGTCACAGAAACTCTAAAAAAATTAGAAAGCTCACCAATCATGTATCAATTAAATGCATTGGATGGGAATGTAGCTAGTGAAGGGTATCTATCTTATAATCGTAATGCAAATAATGGAGGTGGGGCTGTTGTAATTAATTATATCAAGGGTAGTATTTCTAATTTCGTCCATGAATCTGCACATGCCGGGCAATTTGAATCTCGCGAAATTGCATTTGCAAATGGGAATAATGCAAATAATACAATAGGTATTGATTTATACGATGAGGCGTTAGCATATAGAGCTCAATTTGCATATTCCCCCAAGTCGGTTTCGAGAATTACATCAAATGCAAACATTAATGGCATGAACGATATTACAACTGATTGGGTTTTTAATATTCATAACCAGCGAACTAATGCGCATCCTTATCAAGCTACATATGTTGGGAGACTTCCCGTTAATACTGGCACTATACTACCTGTTCTTAAGCAAGCGTATCCCGGGATTAGTTTTATGGGAAACAGTCCAATAGTTACATTACAACAATTATTTCCAAATATTATACAAAGATGAAAGTTTTAATAATTATTATTGCTATTATATTACAATCATGCGTAGTCAATTTATATCAAAGTATGTTTTACTGTACTTATAATGGAAACTACCAATTCAATTCTGTAAATCTAGAAATTAATAAGGATAGTACTTTTCAATTCTCTAATAGGTCGGGCTTTAGAATAGAAAAATGTGAAGGCACATGGAAAGTTATTGATAGAAATAAATTGTTATTAAAGGGGAACGATATAAGAGAAGGCGTCTTGCATAATGATAGCTTGTTTTATCCCAGAATTGATTGTGCGAGTGATACACTAACATATATTTCAAACAGGAGAGTGATTTTCAGAAACTACAGTCTACATAAAGTTGAAGAGAATAAATAAATACTATTTTGAAGGATTTTGCAATTAATTTGACAGCCAAATATTTCACCTTTCAATACTAACTCATCTTGAAGTAAAAATAGCAGTAATTAACAATAGCTTTTCAAGAATATGAAATTCAATTAGGTTTAGATGATCAAGCAGTTATTGTAAGTGCCTTAATGAATCTGCCGGTTCGAAAACAATATTAAACTTAAAGTTGTATTACTCTAACTCGGTTTTTACAAAGTGATTTCTCATCATCTTAAAACATATCAAAAGAGATACTGCTATTCGCTGATTTCATCAGTGCTCATTTCTTCGTGTCATAAGTAAATAAAAAGTTACCCCACAACCTCATGTGCGCCTCTTTCATATATCTGTCAAGGTAATTCAGTCCCAGCCATTTATGTTTATAAATCTGGAGGTGGCCAGAAAGTTTGCTTTATTGCATTTTTGAATAGTCGTTTGTATATTTAACTCAGTTATGAAGCGGCTAAGCGTTTATGTTCTTTGACATTCATATGTTAACTTGCAAATGCCTTGTTTCAGAGGAAACGCATCATTCCCCGTTCGGATTAATAATGTCCGGCCTCTCTTCCAAAGCCCTGGCCTTCGGCACCCCTGAAAACAAACTGAAGTACAACGGCAAGGAAGAGCAGAAAGCCGAGTTCAGCGATGGCAGCGGACTGGACTGGCTGGATTATGGGGCGAGGATGTATGATAATCAGATTGGAAGATTTAATAGTATTGATTTGTTTTCAGATAAGTATAACACAGTTTCACCTTACATATATGTTTTGAATAACCCGATTCTTTTTATTGATCCAGATGGTAATTTTATCGATGTATCATTTATCTATGAAAAGGATAAAAATACAGGTGATTATAAGTATAAAGATTTGATTAAATCTTTTGAAGAATTTGCAAAATCTGAACAAGGGATTGCTTTTTTGGGGAACTATGCAGAAGAAGGGCAAGTGATTGCTGGGCATAAGTATGAAAAGAGTGGTAAATATGATAAAAAAAATATCGATTTACAATTTTCGAAATTAGAGGATGATTCACCTGCAACTGGTAAAACGAAATTTGAAGAAACTAAAGATGGTTTAAAAATTAATATTCAATTGCGTGCATTTAGACGCGTTGATGACAATATAGAAACAATAGGTCACGAAAGTTTTATACATGCTGATAAAAACGCTGATGATTTTTATGATGATGGTAAAATGAATTTATCAAATTTAGATAAAAAAATTGTTTCCTACGTAGATGGCATAATTAAGAAAAATTCACAGTATAGTTCTTCAAGATTCAATCTTTCACAACACTATCAAGAAAGAAAAGATAAAATATTAGAAAAGAAGCTTGTTCCAATTTTGTTACAATATTATCGCAAACAAAACATCAAAAAAACAGAAGATCAGGTAAAGGAATTTGTAAACGATTTCATCAACTAAGTTTTGATTTACTTTATGACTCCATTTAAAACAATTTTTTTTATAGTGTTTTTGAGTTTATTTTTTGGTTGTACGAATAATATCAAATCAGGTAAAACGGGAACATTTATTGATTTAACACTAAAGTATGACAAAAGCTTAAAATCATATATAATAAAGAAAAATGGCGAGGTCGTTTATTTAGAAAATACATCTGGCTACCCAGGAGTTCTTTATGAAGGATTTATTTCAGAGGATCATTTTAGAAAAGTAGATGGGTTTTTGAATTTTCAAGCTCCTTTCAACATAGATACAACAATTTCTTCTTGGAAAACAGATGAAAACTGTGCTGATGAACCGCTTTATAGATTGATATATTTAAATAAGTATAACAAGGAAATTGTTTTTATGGGTAGCTCATGTGTCAAGCGAACTGCAGTAGATTCTTTGGTTTTTAATATGGTAAAGCACTTGGATTCTACTGCTAAAAACCCATATTTTAAGAGTTTTGACAAAGTTATTCCTCCGCCTTACCCTTTTTAAAGTAGCGACCCCTCAATCCTTCCTCTTATCCAACATAAATCCAATACTCTTCCCTGTGCTTTTTGTACTCCTTACATGAATTGCCGTACGACGTAAGTACTCCTAAAAATCAGATAGTTCAAAATCAGTATTAAACTTAAATTTAGATTACACTCATCTAACCCGGTTATTACTAAGTAAATTCTCATCATCCCGGCAAAAATCAAGAGATATGTTGCTAATTGATGATTTCACTTGTGCTCCGATCTTCGTGTCATAATAACTACAAAAATACTCCACCAATCTCCTTTGTGCTTCCTTTACCTAACTGTTCAGGTAACCAAGCATAAGTCCCTCATTCCAGCAAAACTCCCGGTTGTCAGAGGCATTGTCTTGTTGCGCAGAAGAGTACGTATTTGTATATTTATGTGAGCATTGGGTGTCCGCCGGATGTGTTCTTTGACAACCTATTGGTGACGCAAACAAAAGGCAGATTCTGGAAGAGAGGCATATGTCTGTCTGTTGGGCACATTATTCCCCGTTCGGATTAATAATGTCCGGCCTCTCATCCAAAGCCCTGGCCTTCGGCACACCGGAAAATAAACAGAAATACAACGGCAAGGAAGAGCAGAAAGCCGAGTTCAGCGATGGCAGCGGTCTGGACTGGTTGGATTATGGGGCGAGGATGTATGATGGGCAGTTAGGGAGGTGGATGGTTTGTGATCCAATGGCGGAAAAATACCTTCATTTAACTCCTTATAATTATTGTGCAAATATTCCAACTTTCTTTATCGACCCGGATGGAAGGGATATTATTGGAGAATCGGAGAAAGATAGAAAATTTATTTTGGAAAATCTTTCAAAGGTTTTTGGAGATGGTAAATTCAAATTTAACGGAACCAAACTTCAGTTTATTGGAGAGAAAAAGGATTTCAAAAAAGATTCAGAAAAGAAAACTGCACTAGATGGGGTATTAAAAATCATAAATGACTCTGAAATTGAATTTAAAATTACTGCAAACATTAAAGATGCCCCAGATGAAATTAGGTCTAATATAGATAATGCAAATGGAGAAATTACTAAAATTAAAAATACTGATGACGAAAGTGATAAAGGCAGAATAGGCTAGATAGTTAATGATGACACTAAATATCAAGTTAATGTATACGAATTTCTGTACCTCTATAAAAACAATGAGTCGGGTCAATTATTTAAGTCTGGTGAGCTACTTAGTGAGTCCAAGTTTTCGTTACAATCAAAAGGCCGATCGTTGTTAACAAAGGATGGGCCGGATGGCTTACCAATTTTGATTAATAGTCCAGCTGTAACTCGATTTTTTCACTCAATAGGGCATGTGTTGTATGAAACAGGTGCTCAAGATAGAGTAATAGGGTATGAAAATTTGATTAGGGGTATATTGAAGTTGCCATTGAAAGGTTCCTTAGACCCAACACATCAATAACAGTTATTTATGAAAGCGATTTGTTCCGTTTTATTGATTGTTTTTATCCCGTTAATGGGAATAAGTCAAACTATTTTAGGCACTGAGTTGTATATTCAACTTGATAAATACTATTATACTGGCGACTCTTTTGTTTGTAAGTTTTTTGATAACGAGGCAAAGTATTCAATTGTTGCAAAGCGATTTTCTTTGACGCCGGAGGAAAGCAAAGAAGATTTTAAGATATTCTCTGTAGATAAGCGACTAGACACAACATGGTTTTCGAGAAAAAACAATAAGTTCTTTATTGATATTTTCAAAAAGAATGATCGACATTTTATTAAATCATCAGATTCTTGTTTCGAGATACCTGAATATTTTTTGAAAAGAAGTGGAAATTTTACAAAGCTTAATCTTTATTTAAATAAAGATTATCAGAACTATAAAATTACCTTAGCATCATTCGTGCGAATGGGCGATGTATATAAGCCTAAGATTAATATTTTATTTAAAAAGGGGAGGCAAAAAATTATTAAATCATGCCCCCATGGAAAGGTAAATTTAATATTGGAACAAGAAAGTTGGTTATTGCCAAGTGACAAACTGAGCGAACTATAGATTTAATTGATTATTTACCCTTTTGATTCCGACGACCGTGCCATAATAAGCGCTTTCGCTACTCCACCAACCTCCTGTGCGCCTCCTTCACCTGCTTGTCCAAATAATCCTGCACCAGCCCCACATACTTGAAAAACTCCCGGCTGCCGGGGGCATGGCCCGAAATTCGACGGACCATATTTTCCTCCACCCCCAGCAATAACAAAGTGGTAATAGCAGTACGCCGGCAGGTATGCACCGTGATATGATCACAAAAACGCCAGCTCTTGCCTCCCGGTTTTTTCAACTCCACCGGTTCTCCCCTTCGGTTCCGGATCTTGGGCAATGAATAAACCCATCCGGCCCGCTCCATTAATGTCTTAATCTGTAGATTGAGATTCGTACCGGATATACGCGGTAAAAGATATGTTCCCGCTTTGCCCCGGTACTTACGGATCAGCTCCACCGCCCAGACTGGCAAAGGCACGCGGATCTTGGCCCCGGTTTTCTGCGTATGCACCAACAGGTTTACTCCATCTTCTGTATGCTGAAGATTCGGCGTTCGTAAATTCATGAGATCGCGGAACCGCAGTCCCGCAATACAGGCAAACACAAAAATATCCCGGGTTCGTTGCAGGTGTACCGGCAGACTTTCATAAAAACCGCGATCATTGATCAGGAATTTCAACTGCTCTGGACTCAGCACCACCGGCGTGAGTACTTCGGACGGCACCCGCATCTTCCGGTAGATACCCAGGGCCGGGAAACCGCGCTCCAGCTCCAGGTAACGTAAAAAGGTCCGCAAGACTTTCAATACCGAAGACAAATACTGGTCATATCCCCCTTTCTCCCGGTATATAAACCCTGTAAACTTTTTTAATACCCGCTTCCAGTAGACCCGCTCCTTTTGCCAGTCACGGGACGTTATCCTGGTTTTCCGCAACAGCCGGACAACAGTGCCGGCCGATTGCTCAAATTCCTCTAGTAAACGGTACAACACTTCATATTGGGCAAGGGTGCCCTTCCGTACTTTTTTACCGGAAGGCATCAGCCGCCGGCCCAATGCAGATGCCCGGATGAATTTTCGTAGTTCGGGAAGTAGTAAAACAAACATACTTTTCATATACCTTGAAATTGATTTACTACTTAATCCCCTCCCCGTCCATTTTTTTATTGGCCAGGCAACCCCTTTCCCCCAAATTGCATTTATCAACTCAACAAGGGCCAATGAACCAGGAACAACTGATCAAAGAATGTAAACAGGGCAGTGCGGCTGCACAGAAGTGCCTGTATGATCTGTATGCGGATCATATGTTCATGGTCTGCCGGCGCTACCTGAAAAATGAGGCGGATGCGGAAGAACGGATGCTGGATGGTTTCTTTAAGTTCTTCTCCCATATTAATGACTTCCGCTACCAGGGCGAAGCGGCCATTTTCAGCTGGATCAAACGGATCATGATCAATGAATGCCTGATGTTCCTGCGCAAGAAAAAACCCTTTGAGATCACCGTGGAAACGACCGACCTGCCCCTGGCTGTAAATGAGGAAGTGTTCAGTAAACTGGAAGCGGATGAACTGCTTCAACTGATCCTCCGGCTGCCGGTTGGCTACCGCACCATCTTTAACCTGTTTGCGGTGGAAGGAATGAGCCATAAGGAGATTGCCGCTTTGCTGAAGATCAGTGAAGGAACGTCCAAATCACAACTGTCGAAAGCGCGGCAACTACTGCAAAAAATGATCAATCACGAAAACGAAAAACATGAAAGCCGGAAAGCCAACTGAACTGCCCTCCAGCCCGCTGGATTCGCTGTCCCCCGGACCGGCTTTTGATAAAGCCTCCGCCTGGAATACCCTGCAACAACGACTGGAAAAAAAGAAAACCAGGATCCTGTTTCCCTGGAAATGGGCCGCAGCCGCAGCCCTGCTGATCTGCTGCACCGTAATCCTGTGGCCATCTGCTAAAAAGGAGACCTCCATGGTGAAAACAGATGACGGGAAAAAGAATCCGGCTCCCGGAATTCAGCTTACAGGGAAGGAAGAGAAATCAATTGTTAACCAGAAAGAAATGGCAGTACCCAACTCACCGGCTAACCCAAACAGCACTGCAGATTTCAATTCCGTACAAGTGAAGATGGAATCAGTAATTCCGGTGAATGAAGAAATAGCTATATACGATTCGTTTTCACTGATCAGCCCGTTAAGTCAACCCGAACTTACCCTGAGCGCTGAACCTGCAGCCGTTAAGAAAAAATTACGGGTGGTATATAATAATGACCTCGCAGTAACCGATCCTGAAGAAGTGGTTGCTGCAGCCGAAGAAACAGAAAACCCGATCCCCCTGTTCAGAAAAGCAAAACTGAATCATACCCTCAAAGCCGAAAATATCCAGCCGGAAGGTATCACCCCCCGGCGGAAAAAAGGAATACTCTTTTTCAGTCCTTCTATAAAACCTAAAGACTAAACGATCATGAAACGATTAATGCTTCTTTGCCTGCTTGCAGGTACCGTCCTCTCCATGTCTGCCCAATCCAATAACTGGATTTATAACCAGTCCAGTGGCTGGACCTACCTCGAAGGAATGAGCCGCTCGGATCAGTATTTTAATCCCGTCAACCGCAACTGGCTGCGCCACCAGTTCATCATCGACCTTGCTGGTGGCAACCGGATGATTGTACAAATGACCAGTAAGTCACAGCTGACTCATTTACTGAATATGGATTCCATATTGTTGCAGGTACAAACCGTGATCAACGAACTGAAAGATTCCCTGAAGTTGACCAATAACAACCTTAAACTGGAATACTCCACTGATTATGCCGGCATTACCCGGATCCGCACCCAGGTTTTTTCTTCGACCCGGCAGCATTATGTGTTACAGCAGAAAGAACTGGCCTCCTTAAAGATCGAACAGGATACAATCGTGATAACGGGTGTGATAAAAAAATCCACTGCCGAACGGGTCGACTACCGTGGCATCTACTACAGTTTGCCTTATAAGATTACCCTGCTCATGAACAATTATGAAAAACTGCCAACACTGATAAATGGCAACCTGGGCCCGGTGATGGAACAGATCCGCTCCGAATGGAACAGCAATGAGAAATGGGGTTCAGAAAATAACTGGAGATATAACCTGGCCGGGTATTACAACCTGGCAGACCCATCTAAAAATTCCCGGATCAGGAATACCTGGAGCAGGAACCGGTATCATTCCACGGTGGCTCCCTATGTGCATTTGGGAATTCAGGCCATCAACGGACGCTTTTCCCCTTCAGCAGGCGTCGGTATCGAAATGATCAACTCCTACCGTAACATTAATAATCATTTCCAGCTTTTCTGGGAACCTTATTTTTACTTTGACCAGATATCTGGCGGAAAAAACAAAATGTACCGGAATGATTTTATCAGTTTCCAATACGTAACCGTTACCTACGATAATACCGAACGCAATAAGGTATTGTTCAACCAGCTCTTCTCCATCGGCTACCTCGTCAGCCGACGCGGTGATTTCCTGGAGCCTTCCACGGTTAAACTGGGACTTCCGGGTGCCCGCTACCGGGATGCATTTCTTCATCCGGAATTTGTCTTCAATAAATTTTTTAAGGATTTTCAGCCGAGTCTGAAGCTGATGTTGTACCTGGATTGATACCTCACCCCCTAACCCCCTCTCCTTCAGGAGAGGGGGAAGGAGATTCCGCTATTAAAACGGGCAATTAGTACTAAGAAAATTATACAGGGGTGTAAGAAATTGTCCTTAGCCCCTCTCCTAAAGCCTGCCTGCCGGTAGGCAGGGAGAGGGGTTGGGGTGAGGTTTCCCTAGGGATTCAGGTGAGCTATAATCCCCACTGCCCCCATATAACTCATCGACAATACCACTATCCATCCAATAATCTGCAATAATAAAGAATGTTTATACTCCCCCACCACTTTTTGCTTTCGTGCAGCTACCAATATCACGGCTAATGCAATGGGCAGTATAATGCCATTGACCGCACCGGCCAGTATCAGCAATTTCACCGGCTGGCCGACAAATAAAAAAATACAGGTGGAGAACAGAATGAAGAGGCTGGTCACCATTTTTTCATTCCGCTGTACAAAAGGTGAAATGGTTTTCCAGAAAGAAACCGATGTATACGAAGCTCCCACCACCGAAGTGATAGCTGCACTCCACATCACTATACCAAAAAAACGATAACCGAGTTCTCCGGCAGCAGATTGAAAGACAGAAGCGGCCGGATTCGTGGCCGATAACTTCACCCCCTGCCATACCACACCCAGTGCAGCGAGAAAAAGTATATACCGCATCAATGACGTGATTAATATCCCGCTGACCGAACTTTTTGTGACCTGGCCAAGCTGTTCCTTTCCCTTTATGCCTGCATCAAGCAAACGATGTGCACCGGCAAAAGAAATATAACCCCCTACCGTTCCCCCAACCAGGGTCACGATCTTCATCATATCGGTCTTCTCCGGCCATACGGTCCGGTAGAGTGCTTCGCCCAGGGGTGGATGGGAAATAAAAGCGATGTACAGGGTGAGCCCAATCATCAGTAAACCCAGCACTTTTACAAACACATCGATCAGACTTCCCGCTTGCTTTGACCAGAAGATACCCAGGGCAATCACGCAACTGATGACCGCACCAATTTTTACATCAATACCGGTGAGTACATTTAGTCCCAATCCTGTGCCGGCAATATTGCCGATATTAAATACCAGTCCGCCAAATGCAATCAACGCCGCTAAAAAAAAGCCGAGTCCCGGCAGCATCGTATTGGAAATATCCTGGGCCCGCTTCCCACTGACTGTAATAATGCGCCAGATATTCAACTGTGCCCCGATATCCAGCAATACCGATATCAATATCACAAAACCAAAACTGGTGAGCAGTTCACCGGTGAACAAACTGGTCTGGGTAAGGAAACCCGGACCAATAGCCGAAGTGGCCATCAGAAAAGCAGCACCGAGAATGACGCCCCTGGTTCCTTTTTTGGGGGAATTAGCTGGGCCGGATGTCAATGCCTTTCTCTTTTAAGTTGCGGTGAATAGTGGTGGCGAATTCCAATACATGAGGACCATCGCCATGCAGGCAGATCGATTCAGCCACAATCGGAATTTTTACGCCGGATACGGTGGTCACAGTACCTTCTTTAACCATCTCCAATACCTGGGCTGCCGCTACTGAAGCATCTGTGATCATGGCTTCCGCCGTACCCCTGGGTGTAAGCGTACCATCCTCCTGGTAGGTTCGGTCGGCATAGACTTCACTGATCGTGTTGAGTCCGATCTCAATGGCCTGTTCAATGGAACAACTGCCGCTGAGTCCGACCAGGAATAATTTACTGTTGAAATTTTTTACCGCTTTAGCAATCACTTGTGCCACCAGGGGTTCGCGGGCCGACATATTATACAAAGCCCCATGCGGTTTTACATGCCGGAGAGATACTTCGGCCATATCGGCCATTTCCTGCATGATGAGTAATTGCTGGATGATGAGTTCATAGAGTTCAGTGACGGGCAATTCCATTTCCCTTCTGCCAAAATTTGACCGGTCCAGGAAGGAAGGATGTGCACCGGGGGCCACATTGAATTGTTTACAGAGTTCCAGCGTATGCAGGATGCTGTTGGTGTCCCCTGCATGGTAACCGCAGGCAATATTGGCGGAGGAAATAAAAGGCATCAGGGCTTCTTCATTGCCCATACCCTCTCCCATGTCGCAGTTGATATCTATATGGTCACGCATATGGTTGCAATTTAAATAAACAAGCATTCTGCAGCTGCTTTATATGCTGTTGTTGTTTTTGCAGCAGTTGTTCAGCCGTCTCCAGATCCGTCATTTTAAAGTGTAATGCCTCTGCCGATCTTTTCTGCGCCAGCTTTGAATGATGGGCCGTGATTACATGGGCTACGCATGGATAGCCTCCGGTGGTCTGGTGATCGGCCATCAGGATGATCAGTTTGCCATCGGGCAATAACTGGATCGTTCCGAATGTGACAGCGGATGAAACCAATTCCTCCCCGGGCAGGATATCCAGGGGTTCATTGCCCAGGTGAAAACCCATCCGGTCGGCCAGTTTGGTGATCAGAAAAGGAGTTCCCAAAAAACGTTCCCTGGATGCAGCTGGCAACCGGTCCCATTCCTTTCCGGGAAGAATTAAAATTTCCTTACTGTTATCACCCGACTGGTGATCGGCTGTCCAGGGCAGTATCCTGAAATTTTTCCCATTTAAATATTTACTATACTCCCCTTCGGTCCGGCAAATCAGTTCGTCGCCTTTCCGCAAAGCCCGGCCTTCATAACCACCTGCCGTGGCTTTGAGGTTGGTACTCTGACTTTCGAGCCAGTGGTTCATTTGAAAGCCACCTTGTACGGCAAGATAGGAACGGGCTCCGCTCACCGGACGATGAAACTGCAACGCATCATTTTTATTCACCACGATACCCTGGTTCAGCGGTACCGGTTCGCCATTGATGCTGGATGAAAAATCGGCTCCCGTAATGGCGATCATCAGTGGCCGGGTAAAGAGTATAACAGATGAAGGAAAATGAAGTTCGAGCACCGCTTCATGCAGCTCATTTCCCACCAGCGCATTGGCCACCTGCATTGCATATCGGTCCATGGCGCCGGAAGGATTGATCCCCGCTTGCTGGTAACCGTAGCGACCGAGGTCCTGCACGGTATCCTGTATGCCTGCTTTAATAATGCGCAAACTCATATTTATCGATTGAATAAAACTGCACCCGGTCACCCGCCTGCAGCAGTGTGGGCTCTTTGCGGTTACGGTTAAATAATTCGATGGGGGTCATGCCGATGATTTGCCAGCCACCCGGAGAGGTAAATGGATAGATGCCGGTCTGCCGGCCGGCAATGCCCACACTGCCGGCTTTCGTGGACTTTGGCCTGAGCTTGCGGGCCATGGCCAGTTGCTCGTCCACTTCTCCCATATAAGCAAATCCGGGTAGAAAACCCATCATGTACACCCGGTAAATCCGGCCGGTATGCAGACTGATCAGTTCCTCCACTGTTATTTTATTTTCTTCCAGTATATGTTCAAGATCCGGCGACAAGCTTGCGTCATAACAAACCGGAATGCGTACCATGCGGGAATTAGTTTCCTTATAAGTTAGTTCAACCGCCATTATTTCGGTTATTCGTTCCCGTACGTAATTAAAAGCGGTACCCTCCGCAGGCAGCAGTTTCCGGATAAACACCGGGTCATAATACACCGTCAGGGAGCTATAAGCCGGAACCGCTTCGATAAAACCGGGGAACTGCTGGTGCCTGAACTGCTGGTACCGGGCCATGACTTCCAGGTTGATCGCTTCATCAATACGATTACCCCAGTCGAGCGTAAGGGCCGAATCGCCCAGGGGAAAGAGTTGATATGATAAGGTGGGGGTGGTCATGGGTGTGTTGTTGAAGATAATGTGTTTTTTCGTCACCCGCACATACCCCATCATAACTTACCTTTACTCCCGATGAGCCGATTAAACCGACGAGACAGTATTAACCTCTTTTCCAAATTAACCTTCCGGCGGGTGTGGAACGGGCTGAAAGTGCTGGCCAGTTACCAGGTCAGCAAGTGGACCGGAAAGTCGGTGCAGTGGGGTTACCCGGTTTCCATTTCCTTTGAGCCCACGACATCCTGTAATCTGCGCTGCCCGGAATGCCCAAGCGGACTGCGGGCCTTTACCCGTCCCACAGGTATGCTCCAACGGGATTTTTTCAGGGAGACCATCGATCAGCTGCATAAAGAATTACTCTATCTCGTATTTTATTTCCAGGGAGAGCCTTACCTCAATCCGTCTTTTCTCGATATGGTACTGTATGCGGGATCCAAAAAAATTTACACTGCTACGTCCACCAATGCGCATTACCTGACCGATGACAATGCAAAGCGCACGATAGAGAGCGGACTGGACCGGCTGATTATTTCGATCGACGGTACCACGCAGGAAGTATACCAGCAGTACCGGGTTGGCGGCCAGCTCAGCAAAGTGCTGGAGGGGGCCCGTAATATTGTGAAATGGAAAAAAGAACTGAACAGTACTAAACCCTTTGTAGTGTTTCAGTTCTTAGTGGTGAAACCCAATGAACACCAGATTGAAGACGTAAAAGCACTGGCGAAAGAAATCGGGGTGGATGATGTATGGTTCAAGACCGCTCAGATTTATGATTATGAAAAAGACCCAAACCAGCTGATCCCGACTATTGATAAATACAGCCGGTACCGGAAAAACGGGGACGGCTATTCATTCAAGGGGAAACTGGCCAATCACTGCTGGCGGCTCTGGCATGATCCGGTGATTACCTGGGACGGACTGGTGGCGCCCTGTTGTTTTGACAAGGATGCGCAGCACCAGCTGGGCGATTTAAAGAAAAAACCGTTCAAAGAAATCTGGAAGAACGGAGAATACAGTAAATTCAGGCAACAGATCCTGAAAGGAAGAAAGAATATCGATATCTGTTCCAATTGCAGCGAAGGCACCCGTGTCTGGGAGAGTTAGGAATTATCATTATACCACAAACACCCAATGCTATGCATTTACCATCGCACATTTCCACCCGGCTTCAGTACCAGCATAAGAACCTTGTTGATATTATTGACGGACTGACCGAAGAACAGGTCCGCTTCCAGGTGATACCCGGCAAGTGGTCCATCTTCCAGCAGATTGTACACTTACAAACTTACCAGCATACATTTATTGACCGGGTCAAAGAGATCCTGAAAGGGCATGGTCCCGTCTTTGAGCGGTATACTGCCGAAACCGATCCGCAGTTTCACGAAAACTGTGCAAAGAGCTTCCGCGAAGTCATGCAGGATATGATCACCACCCGCAAGGAAATGGCGAATGAAATGCTGCATTTCAGTGAGCCTGATTTTTTGAAAAAAGGAACCCATCCTTTATTCGGCGAACTGACCTTGCAGCAATGGATCAATTTCTTCCTGCTGCATGAAGGGCATCATTTGTTTGCGATATTGAAGTTGTCGGGGGAGCTGAAGAAAATGAGTAATCAGTGATGTCCTTAAGCAGGAGGATACATTTAAGACAGAAGCAGACTTACAATAGGAATGAGTAATGAGTAATCAGTAATGAGTGGAGTCCTTAAGCAGGAAGAGTTTTATAGAATATTATTCACAAAAAAAGAAGCAAATAGTGCTTCTTCCTCTTTTAATCTGTTTATTCCCTGAACGCCTCTCCCCGAGCTACTCATTACTCATTATTCATTACTCATCCAGTTTTCGTACTGCCTCTTCCTTTAGCGCCTATACCCGGGCTACTCATTACTGATTACTCATTACTCATTCTGCTATATTTTCTTAATCCCGTCAAAAATCGATGTATAAAACGAACTAAATCCTTCAAAAAAATGGCGGAGGGAATCGGTGAATAACTTCATAAAAGGTGGGTTAATGGTTAGTGGTTCGTGACTTACAGCCGTAAAACAACTGATTTTCAGGTTCACAGCCTATACCCTAAAGAGGTATTTTTTTCCACGTATGCTGCGTCCCGCCTGTTAATAAACCTTTAAATAGAAGGATTATTTTAAAAAGATTTGGTCATTTCAATGTTTAAACATTAATTTTGCTGTATTAACTCAAACACTAAAAAAATAATACCATGAGCGATTTAAGAACAAACGTAGACCAGCTGAACCAAATGATCCTGGAAGGAAAAATCCTGGACGCTTTTGATAAATTCTATGCGGAGGAAGTAGTGATGCAGGACAATAACTACCCGGCCCGGGAAGGAAAGGCCCTGAACCGTCAGTACGAAGAGGCTTTTGTAGGCGGCCTGACCGAGTTCCGTGGTGCCAAAGTGGTCAATACCCTGATCAGTGATGACCTGGCCGTAACGGAGTGGTGGTTTGATTACACCCATAAGGATTACGGAGTAAGAAACTACACCCAGCTGGCCGTACAACGCTGGAAAAACGGCCAGATCGTGGAAGAGAAGTTCTATTACAACAACTAATTGGTTGAGGCTTATCAATAAGTTTTGGGTAAAGTCACGGACTTCGCCCAAAACTTTTTACTTTTATATGGACACACTACAAATGGGCATAGAAAAAGATATACAACAGGCTAAATTCCGCAATGCATACCAGAAAGCAGGAATCAACCTGATCTATACCGTTGCCTGGATGCGGGACAAAACAAAGATGATTTTCGATTCCGAAGACATCACGTCCCAGCAGTTTAATATTCTGCGCATTTTGCGTGGCAGTTTCCCCCAACCACTTTCCACCCTGCAGATCCGGGAAAGGATGCTGGATAAAATGAGCGATACCAGCCGTATCGTGGACCGCCTGATTGTAAAAGGCCTGGTAAAAAAAGTAGTCTGTAAGAATGATCGTCGACTGGTGGATGTGGTGATCACCGACAAAGGCAAAAAACTCCTCGAACGTTTGGATACCCGTCAGGATGAAATTGATGGAATACTCGGCCATCTTTCAGAAAAAGATGCTAATATTCTCAGTGACCTGCTCGATAAGGTACGGGATGGAGGCGAATGATGTAACTTCGCCGGAATATTCATTCCGAATCTGAAAACGACATGAAACAAATCCCTGTCTGGTTCCTTTTCCTGGCCATTTTCTCTTCTTTTTACACTACCGCACAACCCAAATATGAATTCAGGGGTGTATGGATTGCCACGGTCAATAATATCGACTGGCCCCAGAGCGGTTATATCTCTCCCGAAAAACAAAAAGCTGATTATATCCGTCTGCTCGAATTGCACCAGCGCAATGGCATGAACGCGATGATTGTACAGGTACGTCCCTCAGCCGATGCTTTCTACCCCTCTCCCTACGAACCCTGGAGCGAATGGCTGACGGGTACACAGGGAAAACCGCCCTCCCCTTTTTATGATCCGATGCAGTTCATGATCGAAGAAACGCATAAACGCGGCATGGAATTCCACGCCTGGCTCAATCCTTACCGGGCGGTCCATAATCTCGGTACGTCTTCCATTGCCCCCAATCATATCACCCGGATTCATCCGGAATGGTTTCTGAAATATGGTGATAAAAAATTCTTTGACCCTGGAAATAAGGAAGCCCAAAAATTTGTGGTGAATGTAGTGCGTGACATTGTCAAACGTTACGAAGTGGATGCCATTCATATGGATGATTATTTTTATCCATACAGGATACCTGGAAAGGAATTTCCGGATGCAGCCTCCTATGCCCGTTCTGGTTCTTCACTGGCCAAAGATGACTGGCGCCGCAGCAACTGCGATTCTATCATTGTCGCCATCAGTAAAGTGATCAAAGAAGAACGAAAGCTTTGCCGTTTCGGAATTTCTCCTTTCAGTGTATGGAGAAATAAAGACAAAGATCCGGACGGAAGCGACAGCCGGGCGGGTACCACCAATTACGATGACCTGTATGCGGACATCCTGTTATGGCTGAAAAAAGGCTGGATCGATTATGTGACGCCCCAGTTATACCTCGAAATCGGGCATGATAAGATCGCTTACGAAAAACTGCTGGAATGGTGGAGCCGTCATAGCTATGACCGCCATATTTATATCGGCCACGGCATTTATCGTACGTTGGAAAAAGCACCCAAGTGGAAAAATCCCGCCGAACTGCCCAACCAGATCAGTTTGCTCCGCCTCTACCCTAATGTACAAGGCAGCATTTATTTCAGCAGCAAGGCTTTTGAAAAAAATCCCAATGGCTGGAACGACAGTCTGCAACAGAACTATTATAAATACCCGGCCCTTTTACCACCGATGCGCTGGATTGATAATGAAAAGCCCTGGCCGCCAATTGTAACCCGCAGTATCAGCAATGACTCGATCATTCAGCTGGAAGTAAAACCCGATCCCCGTAATCATGTAGCCATAAAATACTATGTAGTCTACCAATATGCCGCTGACTCCCACAACGAAACCTTTGGCAATGTACCCCGCTATTTATCCCGGATCGTAACCCAACCCGGGGGCTTCCAGCTGCAGGAAACCCTTTCCTCGAGCCATTTCTCCTATCGCTATGTCATCACCGCCGTCGGTAAAAACAATAACGAAAGCGAAATGAGCGAGATCGCGATATTGGTGCAGCCGGGCGGGAAATGGGGATTTTATAATCCTTAAGCAGAAAGATTTATGTAAGGAAGCAGCAGGCTTACAGAGGAAATGAGTAATGAGTAATCAGTAATGAGTGGTGTACTAGAGCAGGAAGATTTATGTAAGGAAGAAGCAGGCTTTCAGAGGGAATGAGTAATCAGTAATCAGTAATGAGCCTGCCGGCCGGCAAAGGCAGGTAGCTCGGGAAA
>JAKQJH010000033.1 GCA_029561255.1 Bacteroidota bacterium
TTTATAGCCCAGACTGTTATTAAAGATACCAGTGGCCGTATTATCGAAACCTCCGATGGTTTTTACAATATGGCCAATGGTAAAGCCGAATTTGGTAAACGTCCCGTGATCCGGGATACCAAATCCAAAGTTTATATTACCGGTGACAAGATGGCCTTTAATGACAGTCTGCAAACATCGCAGGCAGAGGGGAATGTGGTTATTATTGACTCCGTGCAGGGCACCACCATTCTGGCCGGTGTGGTATGGCAGGATAAAAAGAATGACCGGATGCTGGCCACGAATAAGCCGTTGATGATTATCCGGCAGGACAACGACTCCATTTATGTAACAGCCGATACGTTGTTTTCTGCCCGTCTCAGTGATCTCTACGCCCGTAAAGATTCCATGATAAAGGATACTGTAAAAGGGGTTAAAGTGATCAACCTGGGTAAAAATAAAGGAGCGAATAAGGGGGATAGCCTGTTGGCCGTGCGACAGGGAGAAAAGCCGAAGGATTCCCTAACAAGTAAAGAAGACGAACTGGTTGCTATTGTAGCCGGACCGGATTCATTGACAAAAGATAGTGTGAATGCTCCGGTAATTATAGCATCGGATGATAATCGTCTTCCGATTGTTGATAGCAGTCAGAAGGGATTGCCGGTTGTTAAAATAAACCCCGTAGCCACCCGGGACTCGCTGACAAAAAAAACTCCCAATGATTCATTGGCGATGGCAATAAAGGATCCTAATAAGAAAGATAGTACCGACCGTTATTTTGAAGCCTACCGGAATGTGCGGATCTTTTCCGATTCCATGCAG
Source organism: Bacteroidota bacterium (assembly GCA_029561255.1). Classification (GTDB taxonomy): domain Bacteria; phylum Bacteroidota; class Bacteroidia; order Chitinophagales; family Chitinophagaceae; genus JJ008. Next base: position 802 of record JAKQJH010000033.1, read on the forward strand.
GCTGTCAGTGATAGTATGTTTTATTCCTTTAAAGATTCCGTATTCCGCTTGTTTCAAAATCCTGTACTCTGGTCCAAAGGCAGCCAGATCACCGGCGATACAGTGCTGTTGTTTACTAAAAACAAAAAAGCTGACCGGGTAAAAGTGTTTGAGAACAGTTTCCTGGTTAATGAATCCGAACCGGGCATTTACAACCAGGTACGGTCAATCCGGATGGATGGCTGGTTCAAGGAAGGTTCGCTGGATTCTGTAAGAGCGGCCGGCTATGCGGAATGTATCTATTTTATACAGGACGAAGACAGCGCCTATACCGGCATTAATGAGTCGAAGTGTGATGTGATGGATATCTATTTCATCGAGAAAGAGCTCGATAAGATCGTATTCCGCAGTGGGGTCACCGGCACCATCTGGCCCATGAAAGACAAATCCCCCTCCTCCATGCGTCTCGAAAAATTTCAATGGCTCGACAACAGGAGACCCAAGACAAAGTATGAGTTGTTTGAATAGACTTCTAAGAAATGGATCTTGAATAACTACTTTCAGCTAAAATTCAACAATTGAGTTAAGTACGAGGTACGAAGTACGAAAGGCATTTCGTAAAACGAGTAACATCGTTTTTTTTAGCTTCAACCTCCTTAGAAGCTGTATTGACTCCCGACTACCGACTCCTGACTCCCGACTAACTTTTACATTTCCTTTAGACTTAGCTGGCATCATTTTCGTTTTAGAAAGTACAAATCAATCATCATGAAGAAAATCATTGTCACCTTGCTTGTAGTCCTCACTACTGGTATTTTTTATACCGCTTCCGCCCAACAACCTTATACCACGGCCGTCGGGGTACGCCTCAGCAGTTCAAACGCGATGGTCAGTAATGCGATTTCTGTTAAACATTTTATAAACGATAAGATGGCGGTAGAAGGACTGTTGTCCTTTGGTGATCCGTTGGCCCTTGGAGCCTTGCTGGAATTGCATCAGCCGCTGAGTTCACCCGGACTGAGCTGGTATTATGGTGGTGGTGCCTACCTGGCGTTTTTGAAAACAGTTAATACCACTACACAGAAAACAACCACGGATCCAAATTTCGGAGCACAGGGGGTGATTGGTCTGGATTATAAATTCATGAATATTCCGCTTAATATTTCACTGGACTGGAAACCGGAACTGAATATTGTAAACGATATCAATTTTGAACCGGCAGCCATCGGGTTTACGGCCAGGTTCACATTTGGCAAGTAATTTTTCCTTAGGGATCGGGACGGTAAAGGGTTACATCTTAGTACATAGATGTAGCCCTTTTTTAATTCAAAAGTCAAAAGGAAAAAGTCAAAATACCAGCATGTGATTGGTAAATACTCTATGACAAGGATCTTCCTGGTATAATTCCCTGGAAAACAAAATCCGGTACCTGAATGGAACATTGCCGCCTTTTAAAGCTTTTTCAGCCCAAGGGGGCTATTTTTTACTTTTTACTTATGACTTTTGACTTGATCGGGAGTATCCTGCTTTAAGTCACTTTCTTTTGCAAATTTCCCCCGGTTTCTGCGTTTTTTTGCAGGAATACCCTTATTTTAGTCCTGCTAAAACTGACGGATGCTTAAAAAGGAAAGACAGGCCTATATACTGCATCAGGTGAACCTTCATAATAAGGTTTTATCCTCTTCTCTCTGCACAGAAATCAATGTGTCAGAAGATACGATCCGTCGCGACCTGCAGGAACTGGCCGAAGAGGGAAAAGTCATCAAAGTACACGGCGGTGCCCTCTCTCATTCCTTTAATGAAGTATCTTTTCCAATCAGCGGGGTTTATTCACAAAATCAGAAAAGATTGATTGCCCAAAAAGCGATCAGCCAGATTCAGAATGGCATGTTTATCCTGACCAGTGGCGGAACCACTATTATGGAACTGGCCCGGACATTGCCCCCCCAGTTAAAGGCCACGTTTATTTCCGGTAGTATCCCGGTGATCCTGGAATATATGCATCATCCCAATATTGAAGTGATTCTTATCGGAGATAAAATTTCAAAAAACTCTAAGATTACGGTTGGTTCTGAGGCAATTGCGAAAATTAAACAAATCAAACCAGATCTCTGTTTTTTAGGAACCAACGCAATCGATGCCGAACACGGAATTACCGATAATGATTGGGAAGTGGTGCAGCTAAAGAAGGCCATGATAGAGTCTTCTAAAAAGGTGATCTGTCTGAGTATTGCGGAAAAGATCAATACGGTGCAGCCAATCCGGGTTTGCGGGCTCAGCGATATTGATATGCTGATCACCGAACTTGATCCTGGCAACCCCCTGTTGAAAACATTCGTTGATGCAGGAATCCATGTTTTGTAATTAATTTGTAAACTGCTTATTTAATAATTATATCAAAAAAAACAGCTATGAGAAAAATTCTCCAGTTATTCCTGGCCTTCTCTGTGATGCTGCTGTTGTTGCCGCAGGTTATGCAGGCACAGGAGCGCACCATTACAGGCACAATCGTGTCAGAGGATAATAAGACGCCGCTGGCCGGAGTAACGGTCAGGGTGAAAGGCACCCGTAAGATCACACAGACGGATGCAAACGGAAAATTTACCCTGAAAGTAAACCCCGGTGAAGTATTGCAGATAACTTATGTAGGTTATGTGACTGCAGATATAAAACCCGGTGATGGTGCTACATTGGGTATCAGCATGAAGACCGCTGATAACACGATGGGTGAAGTGGTGGTGACCGCCATGGATATTAAACGAAGCCCGCGGTCACTCGGTTATTCCACTCAGAGTATCAAGGGTGATGAAATCCAGGAGACCCAGCGTGAGAATTTCCTCAATGGCCTGCAAGGCCGTGTAGCCGGACTTACCCTCGATCAGACATCGGGTGTGGCCGGTTCTTCATCCTCCATTGTATTACGTGGATTCAACTCCCTCTCCCTCAGCAACCAGCCTTTATATGTGGTAGATGGAGTGATCATGGATAACTCTTCCCTGAATGAAACTTCTTCCGGTGGTGCTACCAATGGTCTGGCTTCTGACCGCCCGAACCGGGTGAGTGATTACCAGAACCGGATTGCGGATATCAACCCCAGTGATATTGAAAGTGTAACCGTACTGAAAGGCCCTGAAGCCACCGCGCTTTATGGTAGCCAGGCCAGCTCCGGTGCCATCATCATTACCACCCGCAAAGCCAAAACCAATAAACTGGCCATCCAGTACGACAATAGTTTCCGGATTCAGGAAGTAACCCGTTTCCCTGAAATCCAGAACACGTATGGTGGTGGTCTGAATGGTATTGCAAGTGGTTCTTTTAACCGCTTTGGTCCCGCCTACCCTGCCGGTACCCAGTTTTATGATAATGTCGACAATTTCTTCCGCACCGGTTTTGCCCAGACCCATAATATCGGTATGGATTTCGGGGTTGGCGAATCTAAATTCCGCGTTTCCGGAAGTTTGTTTGATCAGAAAGGCGTGGTTCCCAATAACGACTTCAAGCGTTATAACTTCCGTATTTCCAATACGACCAAATTCTGGAAAGGTAAAGCAGATATCACGCCTTCCTTTGCCTATATCAAAACAGAAAACAACAAAGTACTCAGAAGCTCCGGTGGTTACCTGCTGAGTCTGCTGATCTGGCCGAATACCAATGATATCCGGAAATTCGAGAATGATCTCTCCGGTGACAAACTGGATGTTTTTGAAGGAACTTCAGCGAATGGAGAATATGACAACCCACTCTGGAACGTCAACAACAACTTTGGTAAGGATGAATCTGCCCGGAAGACCTTAAGCCTGGGTGTGAATATCAATCCCTGGAAATGGCTGACGATTTCCGGACGTTTCGGTTATGATACATACGACCAGAACGGATTTCTGTTCTTCCATCCCCAGTCTTTTTATGTTTCAGCATCATCCGGTGGCTCACTGGATAATTACTGGAGAAAGTATACCGGGTATAACCATACCATCACGGGTACGGTGAAAAAAGACCTGAGCAAAAATTTGAGCCTGAGAGTGATGGGCGGAACCATGTGGCAGGATTATAAAACGGAGATGTTTGCGGTATACGGCACCAACATGATTGATACTGTAGGGGGTATTACCAATACAACCGGAAATGGTAAAATGTATAAAAACGGAAATATCATTACTGACAAAGATCTGGCAGCTCTCATGGGTAATTATATGGACAGTAATGTCACTAAAGCTTCCTCCCGTGTACGCCTGAACCGGAATAAATTTGGCGAATGGAACTATGTACAGACTCGCCAGATTGCCTACTTCGGTGAAGTAGCCCTGAGTTACAAAAACCTGGCCTTTATTAACTATACACACCGTTTTGAAGAAGCGTCCACGCTTCCCAAGCAAAACCGTAAATATAATTATCCCGGGGCCAGTATCAGTCTGATCGTGAGTGACCTGATCCCTGCCCTGAAAAAAGGGAATATCCTTAACTACTGGAAAATAAGAACTTCACGTGCGACCACCGCCCGTCTGAACTCTCCCTATTCCACCCAGTCTGTTTTCGTGGATAACCTGGCCAGTGGTGGTGGTTATTCTTACGGATTCTTCAATAACAACGCAGAACTGGAACCGGAAAAACAAAATACCCAGGAACTCGGTACAGAATTCAGACTGTTCAATAGTCGTCTGAGTGTTGATTTCACCTATTACAATACACTGAACAAAGGCCAGATCATTGAAAATTTCCGTCTGAGTTATGGAACCGGTTTCGTACTGAATACCCAGAATGCCGGTTCTACCCGCAATAAAGGGATTGAGATCGTGCTGGACTACAGTGTTATTAAGAAAACAGATTTTTCCTGGGATATGCGTTTCAACTTCAACCGTATGCGCAACCAAGTGGTTGGACTGCCGAAATCAGTATCTGAGTATTATATCGCTGATACCTGGCTTTATACGGCCCGTGGAGGTCTTAAACTTGGTGGACCAACCACCTCTATCACCGGTAGTACGTATGCCCGCAACGCAGCCGGCCAGATCCTGATCAACCCGGCCAATGGGTTCCCTGTAACCGATGCAACCTTTAAAGTAATCGGTGACCGTAATCCTGATTTCACCTCCGGATGGAACAACAGCTTCCGTTACAAGAAATGGAAACTGAATATGCTGTGGGATCTGAAAGTGGGTGGCGATGTATTCAATGGTACCAGCCGTTTCATGACGGTTACGGGTCTGAGTACACGTACACTTGACCGTTATACCCCCCGTGTGGTGGATGGTGTGTTAAATGACGGACTGCAGAATTCTGCAACCCCTACACGCAATAACATTGCCGTAGTTCCTGCATACAACTACACTTTCTACACCCTGCCTGATGAAGAGTTTATCGAGAGAGATGTGAATTATTTCCGCCTGCGGGATATCACGCTCAGCTACACCTTCAATCAGAACTTAATCCGTGGCCTGAAAACCATGAGTGCGTTTGTAACAGGTAATGACCTGATCCTCCTGACCAATTACAGCGGCGCTGACCCGGCTGTAAATGGTAACTCTGCCGGTGGACGTGGTGTGGGTGCCTTTGGTTTCGACTATGGCACACTCGCCAGCCCCATGCAGTTAAACTTTGGAATCAGAGCCTCCTTCTAACAAACAAAAATTATTGAAATATGAAAAAGTCAATTAATAAATTCATTTGTGCGGTTTCCGGGGGAGCATTGCTCCTGCTGGGTTCCTGCAGCAAGAAGATTGATGAGTCATTCGCTAACCCGAATGCCCAGATTAAACAACCGATTGAAACCCTTTTGCCGGGTATCATTTCCAATATGGCGATCCAGCACTCAGCCAATGGTACCCTGTACGGACCGCAGAATGATGGGTTGTATATCGGCCGGTTCATCCAGAACTGGGCAACCAGCAGTGCGGGTAACCAGTACGATCAGATGGGAGACAATTTCATCAACTCCAGTGATGTCATGGGCAGTATCTGGGCCATGCATTATTATGGTATGGGTGCCAATCTGAAACGGATGATTGAGTGGGGAACCGAGGAAAAGAAATGGGATTATGTTGGCGTAGGCCAGGCCATTCGTGCCTGGGGCTGGCTGACCCTGACGGATATTCATGATGATGTGATTCTCTACGAAGCCTTCAACCCGGAACAACTGGTATTCAAATACGACCCACAGTCAGAAGTGTTTGAGGAAATCAAACGCCTCTGCAATGCTGCCCTGGAAAACCTGTCTAAAACAGGCGACGGGGTAAGTCAGACCAACCTGGCCCTCGGGGATGCCTATATGAACAACGGCGATGTAAACAAGTGGAAAAAATTTGTGTATGGTATAATGGCCAGGACCTATAACCGGATCAGCAACAAAGCCGGGTTATATCAGCCTGATTCCGTGGTTTACTATTGTGACCTCGCCATGCAAACCAATGCCGACAACACTTCCCTGAAATGGTCCAATGCCGGCGGTGTGGGTACCTACAGCTACTGGTCTCCGTTCCGCGGTAATATCGGCACTTTACGTCAGACCAAATTCATTGCCGACCTGATGCAGGGCGTGAATAGCCAGTTCCCGACCAGCAGTCAGGATCCAAGAGCTTGGTATATCATCCGCGAAAATCCGAATGGCACATTTAAAGGAAACCGACCCAACAGGGGAACCGACGGACTGGCCGTTGCTGATCAACCCGCCAATTTCTGGGGTGGTCTCTTTTCTTCTACCACCGCTCCTTCAAGCGATGCGAATGCCCGGTATATTTTCAGGAATGCCCCGGTTTTCCCGATCATCACTGCCAGTGAAATTCAGTTTATTAAAGCAGAAGCTTTGCTGAGAAAAGGTGGTAATAATGCCGGAGCCCAAGCTGCTTACAAAAAAGGTATTGAACTTCATTTTGCCCAGTTAAGAGCAGACTACGAAGCCACTGTTCCCGTGGCTAATAAAATCTCAGATGCTTCAAGGGATGCTTTCCTGGCCAACCCGCTGGTGGTTCCTGCTGCCGCAAATCTGACCCTCTCCCATATCATGATGCAGAAATATGTCTCTATGTATGGCTGGGGTGTGGTGGAAACCTGGGTGGATATGCGCCGTTATCACTATACTGATCTGGATCCGGTAACCGGCCAACAGGTTTACAGGGATTTTGCACCTCCTTCCGGTACTGATCTTTATGCCCGTAATGGCGGCAAACTGATTTACCGGCACCGTCCCCGATTTAATTCTGAATACCTGTACAACGTGGATGAATTAAACCGGCTGGGTGCATTTGCAGCAGATTATATTACCAAGGAATGCTGGTTCTCAAAACCATAACTACCTCACGCTAAAAAAAATTGATTATGATCTTTTTAAAAAAATATACGACAGCTATTTATATACTACTGTCTGGTAGTTTGCTGGTATCATGTACGAAAAGCTTTGACTCCAGGTTAAGTGCAACTTATGGAAATGATAAAAGCAGTAATGTACAGTATTTTATTTCAACCGTAGGTGCGCTCCGGAATTATATTTATGTGGATTCCAAACCGATAAATGGCGCGGCCCTTACTTCCAACACGCTGTTCCCCAGTATTGGATATGGGTTTAGCGTGCCAACCGGCATGCGCAGTTTCTTACTGAGAGATACGCTGACCGCAACTACTCAGCCCCAGTTATCATTTGCCCAGAACATGGAAATCGGGAAAAACTACATGGTGGTAGCCTACGATACCATCACTTCCATTAAACAGAAAACCATAGAAACACCGGTTGTCATACCCAATGATACCACGGCCAGGATTCGTTTTGCCAATTTTGTATATAATCCCGGGGTTATACCGGCCGTTGATATTTATTCTCAAAACAAGCAACAGAATGTGTTTACCAATGTTCAGGTAACGGATGTAACAAGTTTTATTCCTTATGAATCCGGAAGAGCAGATACTTTTTATATCCGTCCGACAGGTACCTCCACCAATTTGCAGAACTATTTTACTACCCCTGCCCCTGCAGGCTGGAGAGATATTTCTTTAATTTTTACACCCACGCTCAGAAGAGGTTATACGATCGTATTCAGAGGTGGGTACAGGGCAACCACCTCCACGAATGCAACGGTTCGGGGATTGAGTGTAATAGCCAACTATTAAGCAATTTGCTTTTACCAATAAAAAGAGGGTGTCTGAAAAGACATCCTCTTTTTTTATACATGCTTTCGTAAGAAACCTCCCTCAATACAGGTCAGGCAAATTTCAATTCGTCAGGCGAAGAACAAGTATGCAATGGAGATCGCCGTAATAATCCCGGCCAGGTCGGCCAGCAACATGGTGGTAACTGCATACCTGGAATTTTTAATACCTACGGCACCAAAATAAACAGCAATAATATAGAAAGTGGTATCGGAAGAACCACGGAATACAGAAGCCAGGTTACCAGCAAAGGAATCAACGCCATGCGCATTCAGGGTATCAATCATCATAGCCCTGGCCCCACTGCCACTCATAGGCTTCAGCAAGGCTGTTGGCAATGCGTCCACCACCCGGGTATCTCCACCAAAAAAGATAAAGGCGTTTTTCAACAGATCCATTACGTATTCAAAAGCACCACTGTTACGCAAAAGACTGATCGCCACCAATAAACCTACCAGGTAGGGTATAATCCGGATGGCTGTTTCAAATCCGCCCTTGGCTCCATCCACAAAGGCATCAAAAACCGGTGTTTTCTTATACACCGCCCCGGCTACAATCAACAGGAAGATCAGGAGAATAATACCGTTACTCAGGCTGGTGGAAAACAATTGCACCCCTCTCGCATCCAGGGTTCTGATATAAACAATAAGGCCGGCGATTACGGCAAATAATCCCAATACCCATAAAAGGATAACCGTCTGAAAAAGCCGGATCCGCTGACGATACGCTACAATCATCAGGGCAGCCACTGTAGCGGCGAAGGTGGCGATCATACAGGGAATGAAGATATCCGTTGGGTGCTGCGATTTCAGCGCCACCCGGTCCGCTATAATGATCGTAGGGATCAGGGTCAGACCAGAAGCATGCAGGCAGAGAAACATAAGCTGTGAATTGGACGCCGTGTTTTTGTCCGGGTTGATCTCCTGCAGGCTCTCCATCGCCTTAATGCCAAAAGGAGTCGCCGCATTATCCAGTCCCATCAGGTTCGCGGAAAAATTCATCACCATATGACCCATTGAAGGGTGGTTTTTGGGAACCTCCGGAAATATCTTCGAAAAGAACGGACCAATGATCCGTGATAAAAAACGGATCCCTCCTGCCCTTTCTGCAATATTCATAAAGCCCATAAACAGCGCCATAATTCCAATCAGTCCGATACAAAGATTCACCGCATCACGGGTGGTTTCGAAAACCCCGTTGGCTGGCAATATTCTGAACACCCGGAATGACCCATCACTGGTCTTTGCCACTTTCTCTTTGTCCCAGATCGCCAGTTTCAGTTGTGTCAGCTGGGCATGTACCGTTGCCGGAATAGCGGCAGAATCCAGACTTCTGGCAGAAACCGTATCCGTATTTTTTCCGGTTACCAGGTTACTGAAAATCTGCTCCTGCCCGGGTTCAAAAAGAAATTTGCCTCCAGCCACGAGTAATGCGATGAATATGAAGGCGGTCCAGATTCTGCTTAAAGCCATAAATATCTAGTTATAAGTTATAAGTAGTAAGTTTTAAGCCTGCCTGCCGACAAAGGCAGGTCAATACACTGATTCTACAAGATGTTGTTAACAAGCCGTTTATGACATGATGAAGATAACGAGATTTAGCGGCATTAGGAGGAGGCCATGCCGAAGAATTAAGCTATCTTTGCACACTTTTTAAGAAGTCCGAATAACAGGAAGTCGGAAAAGCCCGGAAGTTCGAAACACTTCTTTCTTACGGACTCCCGGTCTTTGTTCTTTCGGACTCAAACTTAAAACTTATAACTTAAAACTTACAACTCCTCATGGCATTACAGGCAGGTATCGTGGGTCTCCCAAACGTCGGTAAATCAACTTTGTTCAACGCCGTCAGCAACAGCGCCAAAGCACAGGCGAGTAATTATCGTTTTTGTACCATCGACCCCAATGTGGGACTGGTCGATGTACCGGATCCCCGGCTGGATAAACTGGCCGAGCTGGTGCTTCCCAACCGTACCGTTCCCACCCAGATCGAGATCGTGGATATTGCCGGATTGGTGCGTGGTGCCAGTAAAGGCGAAGGCCTTGGCAATAAATTCCTTGGAAATATCCGGGAAGTGGATGCCATCATCCATGTGATCCGTTGTTTTGAAGACGAAAACATTCTGCGTGATGAAGGCGCGATCAATCCGGTCAGTGATAAGGAAATCATAGATACCGAACTGCAGCTGAAAGATCTCGAAAGCGTGGAGAAGAAGATCCAACGTAATGAGAAGCTGGCTAAGCTGGATCCCAAACTGAAAGCAGAACTGGAAGTATTGCAATTATGTAAAAAACACCTGGAACAAGGAAAGAGCATCCGCGAACTTGATTTTTCAAAAGAAGACCGTAACGCCATTGCCGACCTGTTCCTGCTCACCGAAAAACCGGTACTCTATGTAGCCAACGTGGACGAAGCGTCCATGCATACCGGTAATAAATTCTCTGAAGCCCTGAAAGAAGCCGTGAAGAATGAAAAGGCTGAAGTGATCGTGATGAACAATAACATCGAAGCACAGATTTCTGAAATGGATAATCCGGAAGACAAACAGCTCTTCATGGAAGAATATAAGATGGAAGAGCCGGCCCTCGACCGCCTGATCCACTCCGCTTACCGCTTACTGAATTTATTTACTTACTTCACCGCCGGTGTTCAGGAAGTACGGGCCTGGACCATCCACCAGGGATGGAGAGCTCCGCAGGCCGCGAGCGTGATTCATACCGACTTTGAAAAAGGATTCATCAAGGCCGAAGTAATCGGATACGATGACTTTATCAACTACGGTTCAGAAGCCGCCTGCCGCGAAGCCGGTCGCTTACGGATTGAAGGGAAAGAATACATTGTGAAGGATGGAGATGTGATGCATTTTAGGTTTAATGTGTAAAGGCGGCCCCCTAAATACGGCCCCCTAAACCTGCCTGTCCGGCAGGCAGGTCCCCCGAAGGGGGACTTCGAAGACCCGTATAGTTTGAACTTTCCTTTCTCTTAGACTTGCGTAGGATTTCCCGCTAAGATTTATAAGTCTCTACGTTCAACGAAAAGTCTTTTTTGGCTTTGCGGGACATATTTACGCAATACAAAACACTAATTGACTTTACTATAAAAGGAGTCTGAAGTCCCCCTTCGGGGGATTTAGGGGGCCGAGTCTTGCGTGAGATTTCCCGCTAAGATTTAAACACACTCCGATTAAGGAAAAGTCTTTTTTGGCTTTGCGGGACGCATTACGCAATGCAAAACAGTAAATGACTTTACTAATATCGGAGTTTGAAGTCCCCCTTCGGGGGATTAGGGGGCCGCCTCAAAATAAAGCCGTAACACCAGCCCGGCCAAGGTGCACCGTTCTCGCCGCGCCGGATTTACGCCCATCATAATTGAAAGTAAGTTCCAGGTTATTGATGAGTCGTTTATTAAACCCGATGGTCCAGAGATAATTACTGCCGGGTAATAAACCATCCAGCATGATATAGCTGACCGTGGTGTTGGCCACCGCATTATAATTAATATTATTCAGGGTAAACTTCGCCGTCACCGAACTCCTTTGCAGGATATTATACCTTGATTCCAGGTTGATGGAATGAGAGATGGATTTCTCCCCGCCATATGCCGGTTTATTTTTCTTCCGGTCAAACTTATACGCCGTTTTGATATTGAATTTGGTGCCCTTTATAAAGATCAGGGTGGGCTCTGCACTGAACAGGGATAACTCGTAATTCCGGTTGGCAAAGGAAGGCGTATACAACGCATTGATCCCGGTCCGGCTGCTCATGGTCAAAGCCAGTTTCCGGTTAATATTCCAGCGCCATTTTGCTGTCCAGTCATTGACCTTACGGCTCTCGTATCCGTACGTCAGCAGGGATTTACCGGTATTCCGGAAATTTGTCAGGTCCAGTCCCCATTTGCTGTTGAAGCGGTTAAAAGAAAGCGTATTGAGAATACTGGTGCTCAGGGTTATCAGGGCCGTATCACTAACGGAGTACTTAAACGGATTGAATTCAAATGAACCGGTAGCTACGGATTTTTTACTGGTCTGGAAGGAACTTAACAGGTTTAGTCTGGAAACAAACTTCTTCATCCCCTTCAGTTTTGAATCCGTCAGCAATACCCGGGGATTTAAATCAATCCGGTAGTTAAACGTGTTATAATTGGCCTTGATAAAATCATTGGTCGGTGTGAAAACCCGGATAAATCTTGCCTGGTCGGCAAAGGCAGCCAGTTCAAATTCATTCAACTGCTGGATATTGTCACTGTTATAATCATTCCAGGCATACTGTCCGGTTCCTGCCGGCACTTCGAGATAGGCGAAATCCCGTCGTTGCTCCTGCCCTGCTCCTACTTCATATAACACATTTCCGGTCAGGAAGCCTTTCCATTCATTCATTACATACTCCGCCCTGCCTAAAATAGTTTCATCTTCCTGCTGGGTGGAAACCGTATTGTTCAGCACTTTCAGTTTCCGGAAAGTAGCATTCAGGTAAAACTGTCGTTTGGCATTTCCTTCCAGCATGGTCTGGAGATTCAGGTTCAGACTGCGATCGCCCCGGATAAACTCCTTACCCGCTGCGTACTTATCAGACCGGGTGAAAAAAGTAACCGCATATTTATCCTTCCGGCTTTCGTCCGATTTCAAATAAGCGGAATACACATCAAAATAAAAAGAAGTGGGTGTCAGGGTATCAGATAACTTATAGACCGTATTACTTTTCTCCAGTGAATAGTTAAACCCGGCTCTCCAGTTGTCCAGTTTTTTAAGTTGTTTGCTGAGGTCAATGGTTGGTCGGAGAAAACTTCCCTTATTCTGATTATAATCAAACCCCGTTACCACCAGCTGGTTATTAAACCGCCAGCCTTTCCAGTCAGCTGCATGCTTAACCTGGTGCTGAAGTCCTTTGTAAGCATCACTTCGATCATAATGAATCAGCTGGTAACTGACGGCATGCGCTTTCTTATCTTTCAATCCCAGTCCCGCTTTGATTATATTTTCATCCACAGCCAGCGGAACGGATTGTAATTCCAGTCCCCAGTCACGGGTGAATTCCACATTACGCAGCCGTTCCAGCGGACTGAATTTTTTCTGTACGGTTTCATAATCCAGGCTACTGGTCAGATCCAGTTCTTTGGCGGCTTTCAGTCTTTTCGTATTACTGAGTTGTATTTTGGCCGCCCAGCCCCGGTCATCCCCGTTATCTTTTGAGGAAAAAGTATTGACGTCGTTATTACTGGTCGCAATCTCTGCTTTCAATAAAGTATTCTTTCCAGGTGCATAGTCCACGCCCAGGTTGAGAATCTGTTGACGCCTGGGCGCCACCAGTATCTGTACTGGTTCATAGCGTCCCTGTTTAATCCCGGCCACCGGAGCCACATACTTGTACACTTTTCCATTGGCCCCGTTAAAGTCAGGCAGATAATCACCATTCCCCTGCTCCAGGTCCACAAAAGAAAGATTATACCGGGCGGTTAACGGATCAGTGGAATAGCGGTAAAAAGAATCGATGCCTGCATAAATTTTTTCATAGAGGATTTTATCTGCGGCAAACGTATCGATCAGGGCGGTGGGATAATACGCTTTCCGGGTGCTGTCACCCAGGTCGGCGAGGAACTGTTTCTGCCGGGTATCCAGTATCTGGTTGATCTGTGAATTACGCGAATCCGCATTGTTGAAGGCCCCGAGCCGGAGCTTCCATTTTTTATTGATTTCAAATTCCTGTGACAGGTACAGATTCGTATTGAGGTAGTTCCTTTCCGCATATTCAAATTCCACCTGGATACGGCTGTCCTTCGTGATCATACGCTTAGGGGTAAACGAAATTTCCGCAGTATTATAATTGATCACATAATCCTGGTCTTCGCCCCGCTGCAATAACTGCCCGTCATAATACACCCGTTCCGTATTGGCAAGCACCACAAAGAAGAGCTCATTATTTGGCCCTTTCAGCCGGTAAGGTCCCTGGTTACCCTCCTGAGCCTCGAGCAGCTGACGGGTGAACTTTCCTTTGGCCACTGAACCGCTGACCAGTGTTTTGGATACCGTGTTTTTTGAAATCCGTTGCTGGTTCTGAAAGGCAATCCCCTGCATCCGTTTATAAAAATTCAGGAAATAAGCCTGGTTCTGGCGGATATCAATATCACCCAGGTTGAGCTGCCAGCCTCGCTTCTTAAACTGAAGATAAACCTGGTCGAATTCATTTAATTGCTGGGTATTCCCATCCGGCTGAATCGGAATATTATTATCGGTGATCGCGGCCTGGATTTCGATACTGTCACCGAGCATACCGCTGAGTTGCAGATTCAGGGAGGAGTTCACTACCGCATCCTGCCGGTTCCCAAAACCGATCTGACGGCCCAGGCTGCCCTCGGCTTTTAAGGAACCGAAATCGAATACGCCCCTTTGTTCATTGGACAATCCCCGGTTGAATTCGAAAGGCTTCACATAGAAATTGTTCATCACGCTGTCATAGTTCAGTCTTTTGGTGACACTGTTCAGTTTGTAGGAAAAAACCCGGTACGTGATAGTTATCGAATCCAGGCTGGGTTTGTTGATCCAGTACAAAACCGCATTCACCGGATCCAGCCGGTAATCGGTTACAGGTATACGGGAAACCAAAAGGGTGCCGGGTACGATACTAAGGGTATCCAGGATCAGACTGTCTGTCCCGGTTTTAAAAGACTTAACACGCAGATTGGAAGCCGGTAATGAAGGGCCAGGCAACTGTGAATAGCCGCAGAATGAAGACAATACGAATAGTAAAAAAAGATATGGTTTTCCAAATTGCTTCAAAAGCAGCGGTTTAACACAAAAGCGTAAAAATGGATGTTTTTATTGTCTGGATTCGTCTCTTCCTGTAAAACTACTTAATTTTGATAATCAATCAGATAAGTATGGCCATGCCCCCTGTGAGGTTGACAATTTTGAGCATTTTCACATTTCTGGCCCTGCTTGGCCCTTTAAAGCTGTTTGCCCAGACAGATGCCCATTGGTATTTTGGAATCAAAGCAGCTCTCAATTTTAATCCATCCGGAAATCAGCCTGTCCCAATCGTTCTAAGTAATAATATAATGGAAACGGCAGAAGCCTCTGCCACCATTTCCGATAATAATGGCAACCTGCTTTTCTATACCAACGGCGTTACTGTTTTTAACCGGAATCATGAAATAATGGGCAACGGGGATGGCCTGAATGGCAATCCGTCAGCCTGTCAAATAGCCGTAATTCCTCAACCCGGATCCGATAAGATTTTTTACATCTTTACCACTGATGCATTTGAACATGATTTTCTGAATGGTTATTCTTACTCTGTTGTGGACATGAGCTTCGATGGTGGTTTTGGAGGAGTTGTAAGCAAAAACAATCCGCTCTGGGCTTCCTGTACGGAACGGATTACCGCCATCCGTCATGCGAATGGTACTGATGTATGGATAATCACGAATGATGAAAATTCAAATATTTTCAGGGCCTGGCTGTTAACTTGTAATGGATTCAATGCGGCAAATCCACCCATCATATCTGTTGCAGGAGATATTTTAGATTCACATCCGCTGATGAACGTTGGTGTTATGAAGGGAAGTCCTGATGGACGGTTTATTTGCCAGACCCATTTTCCTTTTTCGGATGCCAATTCCGCTGCTTCTGATTTTGCACAACTTTTCGATTTTGATAACAGCACCGGTATGATTAGTAATGCCCGAAAACTCAGTTTCCCGGCCACGCAATATAACCATTGTGAATTTTCACCGGACTCCAAAAAGCTTTACCTGACCCGGAAAAATAATAAACAGCTGGATCAGCTGGATATCAGTCAGCCCACATTTCCGGCCATTCTGGCTTCCAGGGTAAGTTTTCCAACCACCACCAGTTATTATGATATTCAACTGGCAATGGACGAAAAAATTTATCTTACACAGGCTAATTCACAACTGGCCAGAATCAACTTCCCCAATGAACCAGGAGCTGCCTGTAATTTCCAACGCAACGCGATCAATGTCAGCCCCGGTTCTGTTTTTGTAGGTTTACCCTCTCACATTAACGATATAGTCGGTTCCAATAACCAGGGGAATGGATTTGCTTATTCCATCCTGGACAGTTGTACCGGCCTGGTTCAGTTTAATGCCACCACTTCGCTGCCAGGAAATATTACCTGGCTATGGGAATTCGGGGACAATACCAGTTCCGGTTTGCAAAATCCGATCCATTTATTTGCCAACCCAACCGAGTTGCACACCGTAAAACTGACTGTTACGGCCACTGGTTCCTGTGGCAACCTGATCCGGACCCGTATTATCCGGCCTTCAGGACTGATTAAGCCTGTTGCCAATTTCACCCATACATTTGTTTGTGATTCCAACTATATCCGTTTTATCAATACCAGCCTCGATACCACGTCACCGGGTATTCGCTTTAGTTGGGATTTCGGGGATGGCAATTTCTCCAGCCAGTCGAACCCGGTTCATACTTACCAGCTGGATGGAAATTATACGGTAAAACTCAGGATCAATACCGGTAATCCGTGTAAAAATGATTCGATCAGTATGCCGGTCAGTTTCAGCCGGTTCAGTATCAGTGTCCCTCCTGATCAGACTATTAATTACGGCCAGACTGTATCATTGAATACCAATGTACCTGCGGACAGTTATGTGTGGTCACCCGGAAAATGGCTGAGCGACAGTACGGGTCGTAACCCTGTAGCTATGCCCTACGATAATATCAGTTATATACTGAACGCGAAAAGCGGAACCTGCACCGCATCCGATACTATTAACATAACCGTTATACAGAATGATTTTCTTTTTATACCAACCGGCTTTACGCCGAATGGCGATGGAAAAAATGATCTGATACATCCGCTTATTAATGGGCGTTATACCCTTAAAGAATTCAGCATCTATAACCGGAGTGGGGAAAGAGTCTTTACGACCTCCATTCAGGGTGAGGGGTGGGACGGCAGAATCAGGGGTGCTTTACAAACTTCCGGGGTCTATATCTGGGTGTTGAATGCACTGTCGCCGGACGGCAGTGCGATTAACCGGAAAGGAACATTGACCCTGATCCGCTGATACCGTTAATTATGAAAAGGTTTTTAACGATACTACTCCCTTCCCTTTTATTGTACCACTTGAGCATCGCCCAGCAACCAGCGATGACTAAAGTAAAAATGGTCAGTTACCAGCAGCTCGTTACAGCCGGACCGGCATTTCCCCTGGCTCAGTTTGGAGAAACGCATTATCCGGGGATAACAGCAAGCTATATGCGTAAAATGGATCGGTTCCGTAACCAGGATTCGATTAAACGGAAAAAAACAGGTTGGATCATGGCCACTTCGCTCTCCCATTATGTTGGTAAAAAAGAAAAAACCGGGCAGTCCAGCTTCCGGTATCATCATTACAGTCTGCTGGAACTCCAGGGAGGAATGACCTGGTCTCCGTTAAATAAAATCAATTTTTCGCTGCATACAGGACCGGGCATGGGTTACTACAACCAAACACTCCGCTTCACCGTCACCGGACATTTACAGGGTAGTTATGCCATCGGTCCTAAAACAATCATCACCCCCGGATGCGCCTTTATCAGGGAATCCGGGAGTGATGCGTTATGGATCACCAGCCTTCAGCTGGGAATAGTATTCTGAACCTATTATTCCGTAATGCCTTCCAGGGCCATCATAAAGGCATATTGAAGGGCCACGTCTTTGAGGTAATCAAAACGGCCGGAAGCGCCGCCATGACCCGATTCCATATTTGTCTTAAATAATAAGAGGTTTTTATCCGTTTTCATAACCCGTAACCGGGCTACCCACTTGGCGGGTTCGAAATACTGAACCTGGCTGTCATTCAACCCGGTGGTGACCAGCAGATTCGGATAATTCTTTTTCTCCACATTATCATAAGGAGAATACGATTTCATATACATATATGCTTCCTTATTGGCCGGATTCCCCCATTCATCATACTCATTGGTTGTTAACGGAATTGTCGGATCCGACATGGTCGTGATTACATCCACAAACGGTACCGCCGCGATCACCCCGTTCCAGAGATCCGGTGCCATATTCACAATAGCGCCCATCAGTAAACCGCCGGCACTGCCACCCATCGCATACAAATGCCCTTTGCCTGTATACTTATCTTTGATCAGCGCTTCCCCGCAATCAATAAAATCGGTGAAGGAATTTTTCTTCTTCATCAGTTTGCCATCTTCATACCATTGGCGCCCCATCTCTTGTCCGCCCCGGATATGTGCAATCGCGTAGACGAATCCACGGTTAAGCAAACTAAGCCGGCTGCTGTTAAATCCGGGATCAGTTGTATAGCCATAAGAGCCATACGCATATAATAAAAGCGGGGCTGTGCCGTCTTTCGGTGTTCCGTTTTTATAAACAATGGAGACCGGTACTTTCGCTCCATCGCGGGCGGTAACAAAAATCCGTTCGGTGGTATACTCTTTTTTATCAAATCCACCCAGTACGGTTTCTTCCTTCATCAGTTTTTTTGATCGTGCATTCAGATCATAATCATATATGGAATTCGGTGTGGTGAGTGAGGTATAGTGATACCGGAGTGTGGTACTGTTAAACTCCGGATTCCCGGATACATAAGCCGTATAAGCCGGTTCGCCGAAATCAAGGTAGTGTTCTTTGCCGGAGGCGGTCTCACGGATCCGGATTTGCAGCAAACCATCCTTTCGTTCAGTAATGACCCAATGACCTTTAAAGAGTTCAATATCCTCCAGTAAAACATCAGCACGATGGGGTATCACTTCAGTCCAGTTCTCCACCGTGGTTTTATCCACCGGTGTTTCCATAAGACGGAAATTCTTTGCATTCAGGTTAGTCCGGATCAGGAACTTATCGCCCCAATGATCAAAACTGCATAATACCTCTTTCATTCTTGGCTGGAAAACCCGGAATGGACTATCGGGCTCCGACGTCTTTAAAATCCGGTGCTCACTCGATAAGGTGCCGCTGGAGTATATAACAATATATTCTTTTGATTTGGTCGCATATACCCCGATATAATTTGTGGGATCTTTCTCTTCGTAGACAATCTGATCAGCCGCTGCCTGAGCACCCAGCTTATGCTTTTTGATTTTCTCAGACAACAGGGTTACCTGGTTATTTGCAGTATAAAAAAAAGTTTGATTGTCCGCTGCCCACGCTACATATCCGGATGTACCCGGAATTTCATCTTTATAGATCTCCCCTGTTTCCAGGTTTTTTACGTAAAGAGTATATTGGCGGCGGGAAAGTTTATCCACCCCGTACACCATCAGTTTATTATCCGGACTCACATTAAATCCGTTCACTGAAAAATAGCCGGAACCTTCCGCCATCTTATCCACGTCCAGCAGGAGTTCTTCAGGTGCATCCATACTGCCCTTCTTCCGGCAATACTTATAATATTGTTTTCCTTCATCTGTCCGGTTATAATAATAGTAGCCATTATTCAGCAAGGGCACGGATTCATCTTTCTCCTTGATCCGGCCTTTCATTTCGGTGAACAGATCATCCTGGAATTTTTTTGTGCCGGCCATCATGGTATCGAGATAGGCATTCTCTGCTTTCAGGTAATCCACCACCCTGGTGCTGTCCGGGCCTTTTTTGAAATAATCATTCATCCAATAGTACTCATCGGTCCGGTTATCGCCGTGAGCCGTTAATACGGTATCCTTTTTTTCTGCTACCGGAGCGGCAATCCCTTCCGGCCATTTAACTGGTTCTCTTTTCACTTGATTGTTTTTACAGGAAAGGGCCAGCAGTGCAATACTGAGGCATCCGATTAATAGTGATTTCTGCATAAACTGATTTAAGTAATGAAATGTACGAACTCTGACCGGAAATAAAAAAGCCCTTTGGATAAAGGGCTTCAAAACAGTTTAAGTAATTCTTTATTTCTCTGCCACCAATCCGGCCACCAGGTATTCCCGGTTGAGGCGTGCAATATTTTCGATGGAGATACCTTTGGGACAAACCGCTTCACAAGCTCCCGTATTGGTACAAGCGCCAAATCCTTCCTTATCCATCTGGGCCACCATATTCAGGGCGCGGCTTCTTCTTTCCGGGTGTCCTTGTGGCAGGAGTGACAGGTGGGTGACTTTAGCCGAAAGGAAGAGCATGGCAGACGAGTTTTTACAAGCGGCTACACAGGCACCACATCCAATACAGGCGGCTGCGGCAAAGGAAGCATCAGCCAGGTCTTTATTGACAGGAATAGCATTGGCATCCACCGGACTTCCGGTATTGACAGAAATAAAACCTCCCGCCTGGATAATGCGGTCAAAGGAAGAACGGTCCACCATCAGGTCCTTAATCACCGGGAAAGCATTCGCTCTCCAGGGTTCAATCACAATGGTGTCGCCATCCTTGTAAGCACGCATATGGAGCTGGCATACGGTATTCTGCTGCCAGGGCCCGTGCGGACGTCCGTCAATATACATGGAGCACATCCCGCAGATTCCTTCACGGCAGTCATGATCAAAGGCAATCGGATCATGTCCTTCACGGATCATTTCCTCATTGAGTACATCGATCATTTCAAGGAAAGACATTTCTGAAGAAATGTTTTTCACCTGGTAAGTTTCAAAACGACCTTGTTCATTTGAGTTCTTCTGTCTCCACACTTTTAGTGTAAGATTCATTGAATATTGCTCCATATTATACTACTGTTGATCAGTTGAAAATTATTATTTATAAGAACGCTGTGTGGGTTTTGCAATTTCAAAATTCAACGCTTCCTTATGTAACTCCCAGTTGCTTTCACCTTTAAATTCCCAGGC
>JAKQJH010000258.1 GCA_029561255.1 Bacteroidota bacterium
CGGGGTCTTGGGGGTATGCTTGGAAAACATTTTAATCAGCACCGGTGCAGTGGTGACCAATACGATACCCAGTACAATAAATTCGAGGTGTTCCTTTAAATCAAAATTGAACAATTGCAGCACCCATTTTTGCAGGAAGAATCCGCCAAGGATCATGGTGGCTACCCATAAAATACAACCGGCCACATTATAAAAATGGAATTTCTTACGATCCATTTCCACAATACCGGCAACGATGGGCGCAAAGGTCCGGATGAAGGGCAGGAAACGGGCACCGATCACGGCCAGTCCGCCATGCTTCTCATAAAAATCATGCGCCTGGTGCAGGTATTTCTTTTTAAATAAAAAACGATCCCGCCAATGATACATGGCCGGACCCACTTTACGGCCGGTCCAGTAACCGACCGTATTTCCTAAAATTCCCATCAGAGAAATCAGACCGATCAAAACGATCAGGTCGAGCCAGTAGGTATAGGGATAGGAAATTTCCAGGTATTTCAGAACCTGGTAACCCAATCCGGGTTTGGCCACTTCATTGGCCTTGGTAATTTCATGGGCATAAATACCCGCAACAAAGAGCAGGGAATCTCCCGGCAGAAAAAATCCCACAAATAATCCTGTTTCGGCAAACACCACAAAAAGCAAAAGCCAGAGTCCGCCATTCTCCACATACCATTGCGGCTGTACCAGCTGTGACCAATGAAACGCATCCAGTAAAAACATATAGTTCCTTTATTTTAATAACATGAGTGAATTAATGATGGGGGTGCTGGTGATGATCGGTATGTTCCAATGCGCCTTCCCATTTACTTACCGCCGCCGTGGCCAGGGCATTGCCCAGTACATTGGTCATGGTACGGCCCATATCGCAGAACACATCGATGGCTAAAATCAGTCCCACCCCTTCTGCCGGCAAACCAAACATCTGCCCGGTAGCGAGTACCACTACGAGAGAGGCACGGGGTACCCCGGCAATTCCTTTACTGGTGACGAGGAAAACGAGCAACATGATGATCTGCTGACCTACATCCCCTGTAATAGAGGTAATGCCATAAGCCTGTGCGATGAACATACTGGCAAAGGTCATATACATCATACTGCCATCGAGATTAAACGAATAACCCAGCGGCAGCACAAACGACACGATCTTGTCTTTACAACCAAAGCGTTCCATCTCTTCCACCATCTTGGGATATACCGCTTCACTGCTGGCCGTATTAAAGGCAATGGCCATCGGACTGGCAATACGACGAAGCAGATGGGGCAGTCTTCTTTTTAATATAATATAGCCCACGATCAGCATGATCATCCAGAGTATCAGTAACCCCAGGTAAAACTCACCGACATACATACCAAATGTCTTCAGTATTTCCAGGCCGTTTTTTGCAATGGCAGATGCCATAGCGCCAAACACACCCAATGGGGCAACGAGCATCACATAGCCCACCATTTTCAACATCACATGACCGAGAGTATCGAGTGTATGAATAATCCCCTTGCCCTTTTCACCCAAGGCAGTCAGTGCAATACCAAAGAAAATGGAGAACACCACCAGTTGCAGAATTTCATTAGTGGCCATGGCTTCCACTACACTCTTGGGCACCACATGTTCCACAAACTTGGCCAATGAAAATCCTTTTGATTTATCCATCAGTTCGCTCACCGCAGCTTTGTCCACATTACTCACATCCACCCCTACACCCGGCTCAAAAATATTCACGAGCATCAGTCCGAGCCCCAACGATATCAGGGAGGCCGTGACAAACCAGAGCATGGCCTTGCCTCCTACCCGTCCCACGGTTTTCAGATCGCCCAGTTTGGCAATCCCCACAACCAGCGTACAGAATACAATGGGGGCAATAATCATCTGCACCAGGCGCAGAAAGATGGTGGTCAGGAGTTTTACATTATCCGAAAAAACATTGATAGTGGACTTCGGATAGGACTCATGCACCCAGTACCCCACTCCCACACCGATCAGCATAGCCAGGAAAATATAGAGGGTCAGTTTATTGGTTTTCGACATAGCAGTCTGATTAAATATGTCCGAAAATCGGTAAAATTACCCAGTTGAAAAATTAAAAAACCGCCGTTAATAACTCTTTTTTAAGCGATTAACCGGAAATCAGTATTTTCCCCTTTTAACCTAGGCTTCAAAACTGATTGTATGGCAGAACACGCAAGTTCCTTTAAGCCCACATTGGGTCTTTTTGATGGCACCATGATTGTAGCCGGCTCCATGATCGGGTCCGGTATTTTTATTGTGAGTGCCGATATCACCCGGAATGTGGGTAGTGCCGGCTGGCTGATCGCTGTATGGCTGATCACCGGCTTCATGACCCTGACCGCCGCCCTGAGTTATGGGGAACTGAGTGGTATGTTTCCAAAGGCCGGGGGACAATATGTCTATCTCAAAGAAGCCTATAATCCCCTGATGGGATTCCTCTATGGCTGGAGTTTTTTCGCCGTGATCCAGACCGCTACCATCGCGGCCGTTGGTGTGGCTTTCTCCAAATTCCTGGCTTACCTGGTACCTGAACTGGGCAATAATTATTTCCTGTTTGACGCGGGTATTATCAAAGTGTATTCCGGGCAGCTCGTGGCTATTGCCATCATCTGCCTGCTGACTTATATTAATTCCAGGGGGGTGAAGGAAGGAAAATTCATTCAGACGGTTTTTACTTCCGCCAAATTATTTGCCCTGTTCGGACTGATCGCATTTGGTTTCCTGCTGGTAAAAGAAAGTTACTGGGCGGAGAACTGGAAGACGGGTTTTACAGCGGTGCAGGACTTCGGGCAAAAAGATGCCACCGGTCAATTACATCCCACTGCCTGGATGGGCATTTCCGGTTCGGCTTTGCTAGGAGCCATTGCCGCTTCCATGGTCGGTTCTATTTTCAGCAGTGATGCCTGGAACAATGTGACCTTTATTGCCGGGGAAATGAAGAACCCCAAGCGGAATATCGGGCTGAGTTTATTTCTCGGCACCCTGATCGTGACAGTCATTTATGTATCGGCGAACCTCATGTATTTAAATGTGCTGCCCTTGAATGAACTGGCCTTCCCCGCAGATGACCGGGTGGCCGTGGCCGCCGCCAATAAAATATTCCC
>JAKQJH010000259.1 GCA_029561255.1 Bacteroidota bacterium
CACCGAAGGACATAAAAGTTACCGGATACCCGCCATCATAAAAAATCCCAATGGTGATCTGCTGGCGTTTTGTGAAGGCCGGGTAAACGGAAGTGGCGACTTCGGGGATATCAATATTGTCATGAAAAAAAGCAGTGACCATGGAAAAACCTGGACAAAACTGGAAACCATTGTGGATACAGACAGTCTCCAGGCAGGCAACCCGGCTCCTGTCGTTGATCTGAACGATCCAGCTTATCCGGGTGGAAGAATTTTCCTGTTCTATAATACCGGCAATAATCATGAAGGTGAAGTCAGGAAAGGAAAAGGTTTGCGTGAAGTATGGTATAAAACCTCAGCTGACGGAGGCATGACCTGGAGCCCGGCTGTAAATATAACCATGCAGGCACATCGCCCGAAACAACCCCAGGTGAATGCCGCCTATAATTTTTCAGAAGATTGGCGGAGTTATGCTAACACACCCGGGCATGCACTGCAATTGTCAGGTGGTCAATACAAAGGACGGATATATGTTGCAGCCAATCACTCTGAGGGTGCCCCTAAAGGTCGTTTTGAAGATTACTTTGCCCATGGCTTTTATACGGATGATCATGGCCAAACCTTTCGTTTAAGCGAAACCATTCAATTACCCGGGGGCAACGAAGCCACCGCTGCTGAAATCTCCAATAACGGATTACTGCTGAATGCGCGGAATCAAAAAGGGGATGTACGGGCCAGGATAGTGGCCAGAAGCAATGATGGGGGACAAACCTGGAAGAGCATAGACTTTGATAAAAATCTGCCTGACCCGGTCTGCGAAGGCAGTATCCTGAATATAGGTGTTAAAAAACGGAAACACCTGCTTGCTTTTTGCAATGCGGCGGATACCGCAAAAAGAAACAACCTCACCCTGCGTATCAGCTTTGATGAAGGCCACACCTGGGCCAAAAGTATACGCCTTGATAAATCGGAAGATGGCAAAAAAGACTTTACGGCTTATTCGGACATCGTTAAGGTCAGTAAAAAAGAAATAGGTGTTTTATATGAAAGGGATGGTTATTCGCAGATTGTTTTCACCTTGGTTAACTGGAAGAAATAATCATGCGAATGAAAAATCGGATAAAAAAAATACTGATTGCCGCTATCTGGCTGCTTTCAGGAACCGTTTATGCCCAACGGGATACCACTTTACTAAATACCGGATGGGTTTTTAGTATTGATAAAAAGGGGGAAGGAGTCCGCAACAACTGGTTTGCAGGGGCACTACCCAACGCCAGATCCGTACAGCTTCCCCATACCTGGAACATTGAGGCCGAAAACGAAAATCATTACGGGTGGGGTTGGTATCAGCGGAAACTTGAGATTCCGGCCAACTGGAAAAATAAAAATGTGGTGTTGCGGTTTGGTGCTATCAATCACAGTTCATTCATCTACCTCAATGGGGAAAAGGTCGGGGAGCATATTGGCGACGGCTTCAACGCATTCACGTTGAATTTCACAGGCAAACTGAAATATGGAAAAGAAAACATCCTTACCATAGCGGTGAATAATGACTATGGGAGAAACAAAGTTCCCTTTGGCAGTTCATTCGACTGGCCCAATGATGGTGGCCTGATCCGTAAGGTCATGTTGATTGTCAGTAACCGGCCCGCTGCGGATTATATTCGTGTCACGCCGGTATTGAATGTCAAAAACCATGAAGGTAAGTTGAACATCAAGCTGGGTTTTACCGGGCTGAAAGACAGCAACCAACTGCAACTGGCTATTACCATAACGGAGGAAAACCAGCAGACAAATCAGACCATCTACGAACGGACACAAAAACCAGGCTGGCAAAAAAATGAAGCGGTTGTAGATATCTTATTACCCAAAATAAACCCCTGGCATTTTGACCGGCCGGATCTTTACCGCATTGACGTGCGTGTAGTGGCAGGCAAAAAAACAAGTGATCATATTTCCACCACCACCGGGTTCAGGGAAATCGTATTTGCCGGGGGAAAAACCTGGCTGAATGGCGAATACATCAGGCTGATGGGGGTGGAATGGACCGCTGGCAGCAATGCGGATTTTGGTTTTGCAGAAACGGATTCCGTCATTCTCAGTCAGTGCCAATTAATGAAAGCAGTCAATGCGATTTTTACCCGTCAGCATTTTCAGCAGGATGAATTGTTTTATGATTTTTGTGATCGTAAGGGAATACTGATACAGCAGGAAGTACCGCTCTGGGGGCCGGAGACACCAGCTAACGATACGATCCGGCATATTGCCTTACAGCAAATGGAGCGGATGATTTTAAATAATTATAATCATCCCAGTATTTTTTCCTGGGGTACCGGGAATGAATTACGGGGTCGGGATCCGGATATAAAAAAACTGATTACCGATCTGATCGCGAAGGCCCGTGCAACAGATCCTTTCCGCTACACGGCATACGTAAGTAATACCCTCACCTCTAGTTTCTATAATCATCCCCGTTTTATACCCGATGCCGCAAACGATGGCGATTATATCATGATGAATGAATACGGGGGAAGCTGGTGGGATATCCCATCGGGGCAAATTCATGCCTACCTCGACAGCGTTCACCTGAGTTATCCGGATAAACCCTTTTTCATCTCGGAGTTTGGGCTCTGTGAACCTAATTTTAAAGGCGGGGACCCACGGCGTATTGAAGACCTGATCTACCACATGGCTGTTTATGAGAGTAAGCCCTATGTGGAAGGGGCCATTTACTTCGACCTGACGGATTACCGTACCCATTATCCCGGCACCCCGGATAAAAACAAATACCGGAGGAGGATACATGGCGTTTATGACATGTACGGCCAACCCAAACCCTCCATGAAAGTGTTGAGAGAGTTGTCTTCACCGGTTGAAATACAATCCGTTCACCAATGGAAAAAAGGGAAATTAACCGTGGCCGTTTATGGCAGTCTTGGCCTGCCGCAACATACCGTGAAAGGATACAAACTGTATGTTACTGACAGTACGGGCGATTATACGAAAAGTAAAGCTTACGAAATTCCGGATTTGAAACCCGGAGAACGGAAATATGTGGAGACAGACGATCTATTGAATGGGAAAGGTATCATCACCGTCGTAAGGCCCACCGGTTTTGTTGTGTCACAAAAATCATTTTACTGAAATGAAACAGTTGACATATACCCTGGCCGTAGCTTTTTCCCTGCTGGTATCCAGCCGGAGCTGGACACAGGTAAACCCGCCATTATTTCCCGACTCCTTGTTTTCCACGTATTATCATCAGCGGGTTTCTCTTTTCAGAAATTTACCACAGACAAAAGACGATATTATTTTCCTGGGCAACAGTATTACGGATGGCGGGGAGTGGAGTGAGTTGTTTGTGGACCTGAAAATAAAAAACCGGGGTATCAGTGGTGATATCACGGCCGGGGTATTGAACCGGCTGGATGAAGTATATTCCAGACGACCAGCCAAAGTATTCTTATTAATTGGGACGAATGACCTGGCAAGAAATCTTTCGCCGGACAGCGTTACAAAAAACATTTTCCGGATAGCGGGATTGCTACATGAAAAATCACCGCTGACAAAACTGTATGTGCAGTCCGTTTTCCCGGTAAATGAACAATTCGGCAAGTTTTCCGGGCATACGTCAAAGAAGCAGCAAATCATTGAAACGAATCAATTGTTAAGGAGGCATGCTGCACAATACAAGTATCAATACACCGATATGGGTACCTCGCTGAGCGACAGTACCGGAAGATTAAGCGCCGCCTATACTAACGATGGGCTGCACCTCACCGGTCCCGGGTATGTGAAATGGAAAGAAACCATTTATACATCCGTCTATGATTTACCGGCACTCATCCCCCGGCCAACCAGTATCCAATGGAATCACCAAAAAGTTGATCTAACCGGCTTTAAATTCATTGTTGCGGAAAATCCGTTGCTGAAACAGGAGGCCCTGTTATTACAATCGTTATTTACTAAGCACAAAGCAGCTATCCGCATCACCAACACCCCCCCGTTGGCCGGTCATTTTATCCGGCTGATGATCAACCCGGATATGAATAACAAGGAAGGGTACCGGATGTCGGTTAAACCGGACGGCATACTGATTGAAGCTAAAACGGCAACAGGTATCTTTTATGCCGTCCAGACATTGCAGCAATTAATTACCGGAAAACAGGTTCAATGTGCGGAAATCAGCGATGCACCGGCTTTTCCATACCGTGGCTTTATGGTGGATGTGGGGAGAAATTTTCAAACTATCAAACAGCTGAAACAGCAGATTGAGGTGATGGCGGCTTATAAATTAAATGTCTTTCATTTTCACCTGACGGAAGATATTGCCTGGCGGCTGCAGAGTAAACAATATCCGCAGCTGACCGATGCCAGACACATGCTGCGCAATGCCGGAAAATATTATTCAATCCCGGAAATGAAAGAGCTGATCGCCTATTGCCGGCAACGGCATATCACCCTCATACCGGAAATCGATATGCCGGGCCATAGTGCAGCCTTTAAGCGGGCAATGGGAGTGGATATGCAAACAGAGAAAGGAATGAAGATTTGCAAAAATATCCTGACAGAATTATGCCGGGAGCTGAATGTACCGATCGTCCATATTGGAGGTGATGAAGTGAAGATCGTCAATAAAGATTTCCTTCCACAGATGACAGCCTTATTGCAATCACTCGGCAAAAAAGTGATTGCCTGGGACCCAGGCGGGTCTGTACCGGAAGGAACCTGGCTGCAAATGTGGATTGGCACTGCAAAACCAAAAGACCGGTTTCCCGCCATTGATTCGAGGCATTTATACCTCAATCATTTTGATCCATTGGATGGAGTCGCGGCCACTTTTAATCATGTCATTGGGGATAGTCCTGTTGGCGAGGAAGGTAAAATGGGAGCCACGCTTTGTAACTGGCCGGACCGCAGGGTAGCAAAAGAAGAAGACCTGATTACCATGAATGCAGTTTACCCGGTCATGCTGACGTTTGCCGAACGATGTTGGAAGGGTGGCGGGTGGAAAAACTACTTATCTGATATCGGCATACCGGGAACTGATCGCTATAATGCCTTTGTGGAATTTGAAAACCGTTTACTGGAACACCAATCACTTTACTTTAAAAACCTGTCCTTTCCCTATGCCAGGCAAAGTAATATTGAATGGCATTTGCTGGGGCCTTTTGACAATAAAGGAATAACAGACCTGGCTTTCGCACCCGAGTCCGCTTCTTATATGGATACGGTACAGTTCATGAAACACCCTTCCGTTTATGGGGGAACAATCTGGCTCCGGCATTTCTGGCACCCGATGATCCAGTCCCATTTAGAAAACACGAAAGACAGTACTACCTATTACGCGATAAGAAAAATCTGGAGCGATAAAGAAGGGTTTAAAAATTGCTGGATTGGTTTCAATGATTTGTCCCGTTCCACCGCCACTGATTCACCCCCTGCCGGCGCCTGGGATGAGAAAGGAAGCGCTATCTGGGTAAATGAGAAAATCATCGTTCCTCCTCTTTGGAAAAATGCCGGTCAGAAGGGAAACGCAGAAACACCATTAACAGATGAAGGCTATGAATACCGGGAACCGGCAAAAATATTTTTTAATAAAGGCTGGAATACGGTTTTGATTAAAGCGCCTGTTGGAGCTTTTAAGGGGAAAGATTGGCAGAACCCTGTGAAGTGGATGTTTACGATGTTGGAAGTTGAAGCTGAATAAAACGCCTTGATTATACCTGGAAAATTCCGGATGCTTTTCATTCAACATCTTCTACTCCGCTACCAATAATCAGGTTAGAAAGTAACGTTGAATCTTTAAACATTAACAACTGTTAGTGCCAAAAAATTACTTATTTTCATTTAAGTGTTAACCCTTAATTTCGTTTCAAATTCAATAAAATGACTTGGTTAAGGCACTTGATCACCCTTGTGATACCTGCAACACTATTCCTGATTAATCAAACGGCCAACGCCCAGTGTGGACTTGCCCCTTCCTCCGGCACCACCACTATCACTGCGGCAAATACCATCGTCAATTCCTACTATCCGGGTACAGGGAATCCGGTAAGTGGTACATCCTCCCTCGTAGTAGGAACGATTAATGCAGCCGGCAGCGCTGCTACGATTACAGCCGGTGATCTGATCCTGATCATCCAGATGCAGGGCGCTGATATTAATACAGGCAATACCAACAGCTATGGCGATGGCGTAAGCAGTGCCACCGCCTCCGGCTATCTCAGCACCAATTTGTATGCAGGCTACTATGAATACGCGAATGTGGCAAGTGTGGCCGGTACCACTATAAATCTTACCTACCCGCTGATCAACAACTACTATACCCGTGCATTTTCTGCAGGTAACAGTATCCGGAGTTACCAGGTAATCCGGGTACCACGGTATTTTAATCTTACAATCAATGCATCCTCTTCCATTACGGCTGCTCCATGGAACGGAAGTTCTGGTGGCGTGCTGGTTGTGGATGCCGTTAATGTACTGACTTTTACAAACAGCACTTCGGTGATCACCGCCAATGGTCTTGGTTTCCGGGGCGGTGGCGGAAAAAATTTTTCCGGTGCAACGGCCGGAAATACGAATGGGACAGGTGCTATTACAAACACCGACTACCGTTGGAATTCAGCTGCGACCACAGCGGCTAATACAACCGGCGGATCCAAAGGAGAAGGAATTGCAGGTACTCCAAGATATATTCCGAACATCACAGCCACAACCACCACAACCGGTACAGTGGAAGGTTATGTAAATGGTAGCATGGGCTGGGGTGCACCTGGCAATGCAGGTGGTGGCGGAACGGATGGAAATGCCGGAACGAATGAATATAATCCCGGAGGTGGCGGCGGTGCCAATGGTGGCGCCGGTGGTAAAGGTGGCGCCGGCTGGGAAAACGGCTTAAATAATCCCAATACTTATCCTACTGGTGGTTATGGAGGCAGTCCTTTTGCTCAATATGCATTATCCCGTGTAATCATGGGCGGTGGGGGTGGCTCAGGAACGGGCAACAACAGTGCGCCCGCCAATGAATTTTTCTGCAGCGGTGCATCGGGTGGAGGTGTGATTATTGTAAGAGCAGGATCTTATAGCGGAAACGGACAAGTAAGCGCCAACGGCGCTGCAGCCACAAATATTACCAATGGTGCCCAGACAGATGCAGCTGGCGGCGGTGGTGCAGGTGGTACCATTATCCTGGTGACTACTACCGGCAATACCGGCATCAGCAATCTTACCGCTACGGCAACCGGTGGTACTGGCGGTGATATGAGTGCTTACTTTTCACATGGACCCGGTGGCGGTGGCGGAGGTGGTATCATTTATACGAATGGAACACTGGCCAGCTCTAATGTAGCCGGAGGTGCAAACGGCAGAACACGGACCTGCTGCAGTGCCGCCAATCCGCTTACCGATACTTGGGGCTCTTCGCCTGGTGCAAACGGAAGACTGATTGTCCTTTCTTCTCCTCCTGTACTACTGAATGGCGCCGGTTCACCAGCAGCCTGTGGTACTTTACCGGTAACCCTCACCCGCTTTAAAGGCGTTGTTGAAAACAACCAGTCCGCCTTACTCAGCTGGCAGATCGGCGAATCGATCAACTTCCGTAAGTTTGAAGTAGAAATGAGCCTGGATGGTATCAATTACTCCGGTACAGGTAACGTTGGTTATACCCCCGGCAAAGCAGATTATCAATTCAGCCAGCGGATGTACAGCGGTGTACTCTATTACTTCCGCTTAAAGCTGGTCGACGAAGACGGCTCCTTTAAATACAGCAGCATCGTTACCCTCCGTGCACAGGAAATTGCCAGTGAATCGGCACTCGTTATTTTGACTAATCCTGCAACGGCCGGCAGTATCCTTAAGATCAAAGCCGGCAGCAATCAGTCTGCCTCATTGAAGATATATGACGAAACAGGTCGCCTTATGCGCAATAAACCTGTTTCATTGAAAGCCGGTGCTCAACTGGTAGAGGTACCCGAAACTAATGGCTTAACACCTGGTACATACCTGCTGCAGATAAGCATTGATCAGATGCCGGTATCTGCAAGACTGGTGAAATTATAATCAACCGCTCAGCAAAACAGCAAGGCACCGGTTATACCGGTGCCTTGCTGTTTATAGTAAACCCTCAATGATCAATCCGGCTCACCCGCCAGCATCATCCTATAAATGGAACTCTTGCCAATATCTAATACGTTAGCGGCTGCCACCATACTGTTATTTTTCTTGTCGTATTCGTTTTACAATATCGCATGTGTTCTGCCGCAGGATCATATCCTCCGGGAAAAGCGGTATTTATCAGCAGGGATCCGGCCAGGGTGCAAATCCGGTTCCGTTGGCCACTTTCCTGATCAGAACCCCATAGCGAAGTCCATACTTTCCCCGGCCACTGATCCGGAAATAACCGGAATGAACAAGCGATATTTCGTAACACTTCTCCGTGGTAATCAGGACCGGCGCACCCTGTATGCAGCGGATCAGCGTGTAGCTGTCCAGGTACCGGTTGAAACACCTGCATCGCCAACAGCAGTACCGCTTAAACTGTTATCGCTGATTTTTGTGCCATCATATTTTGCAAGGCCGGAAAAATTGAATTCAAAACTGATGGAATTACCCGTATATGTCCATGTGCCGGCATTACCACGACTATTACTGCCTTCCACATAATCCCATTTGCCATCGGATTTTAATGTGGCTTTAAAAACACCCCTTGCCATACTACCTGTTGTAAAATTGTAATTAACAGTCCATACACCCAGGTAGTTAAAATCTGCCTGAGTTGTTTTATCCTTTTTACAGGAGGTAAAAAGTAACAGTGCTATGAAAAGCAATGCAAAGGGTAATACTATTTTTGACTTCATTTTTATGTTTTTTGATTGTAAAAAGTATTGGTTTGGGATACACCGGCCAGATAAAAGCGATGGGCCATGGTAACCGAAGAGCGTGTGTTTTTTATTCCTGTTCACATGCCAAACCTCCATGATTTGCGGAAGGCCACCTATGCTCCATATGGATAGTTTTTTAATCCATA
>JAKQJH010000260.1 GCA_029561255.1 Bacteroidota bacterium
ACTTCCTTTAACAAGGTCCGGAAACTTCCCAACGCATTACGACGGATCGTATCCAGTAGTCCTTGCTGGTAAAACACATTCAGATTGCGGCAGGCAAAATGGCCATGCCAGAAAAAAGCCATTTTCTCCCGTAACTGGGCGGAGGTATTGACCATTTCATGTAACCAGTACATATTGAGGTTGCGCACTCCTTCCCTGTTTTTCTGCTGGGCTTTTTTCTTTTCATCGGCATCCAGCTCTTTTTTCTGCTGACGGCCCACTTCCTCAATACCCATCATCAGGCCTTTTAGAAAATCATCGGCCACATCAATATATTCCGTTTTCCGGCCCGAGGCTTTTACCAGGGCTTTATAGAATTGCTGAGGGGTGTACCTGGACAGGTCGCCTAATTGTTCCACGGCGGGGCCAAACCCGGCCCTCCACATCAGGTGCTGGTTCAATAACTGATTCTTTGCCGGCATGTGTGCTTTATTTTAGTGTCAGACTCTGAAGAAGCTGTTTCGTTTAAAAAGGATGCGCAATAAAGGTAGTAACGCCCGGAAACTTATCTTATTTTTAGTACCGGATTGTTAAAATTAACCATGTGAAATTAAGCGCCTACAAATACCTCTCTCCTTTTATCATTTATGCCGGTGCCTGGCATTCCTTTTCGACGACCGGCTGGCAGATCTGGTTACCCCTTTTATGGGCCTGGGTTTTTATCCCCGTTCTGGAATTATTTATAAAACCATCAGCGGGTAATATGACTGCCGCTGAAGAAGAACTGGCCAAAAATGACCCCACTTATGATACCCTGCTATATGGTATTGTGATTTTGCAATATGTGATGCTCGTGAAATTTCTGTTTTCCATGAAGGATCCGGATATGTCCCTGGTTGACACCGCCGGACGGATCTGGGTGATGGGTTTGCTTTGCGGGGTGTTCGGGATCAACGTAGGCCATGAACTGGGGCACCGGGTGAATGTTTTTGAACAGACCCTTGCCAAAGCTTTATTGCTGACCTCCCTGTATATGCACTTTTTTACTGAACATAATAAGGGTCATCACAAAAGAGTTGCCACACCCGATGATCCCAGTTCAGCCAGGTATGGGGAAATGATTTATGCCTTTTACTTCCGGACCATCCTATTCAGCTACCTCAGTGCCTGGCATATTGCCAATGATGAATTGAAGAAAAAAGGCAGCCCTGTTATTTCCTTAAAAAATGAGATGATACATTTTCACCTGATCCAGGCGATGTTTGTCGGTCTGATCTTTTGGCAATTCGGTGGATTGATCATGCTGTATTTCCTGGCCGCCGCCGGCATTGGTATCCTGTTGCTGGAAACCGTTAATTATATCGAGCATTATGGATTGCAGCGCAAAGCCATCGGGGAAGGAAAATATGAACGGGCCATGCCGGAACACAGCTGGAACAGCGACCATGTAATCGGCAGGCTGATGTTATTTGAACTGAGCCGTCATTCTGATCATCATTATATGGCCAGCCGTAAATACCAGGTGTTGCGGCATCATGATCATTCCCCCCAGATGCCGACCGGCTATCCGGGAATGATGTTGTTGTCACTGGTCCCTCCTTTATGGTTCAGGGTAATGAATCAGAAAATAAAGAAATTGAATGCCTGATCAGTTTTTGATCAGATTCGTATTGATGTATTCCCGTATATCTGCCGCTTCCTGTCCATCCAGTCCCGCATTACGGATCATCCCTGGGAGTACGGCCTCCCAACGGCTGCGGGTAAACTGCCCTGCTTCCGGCAGTCCATGACAACGTTTACAGCCGGCACTGAAGAGTTGTTTTCCTTTTACCGGATCCCCTTTCAGATCAGCCTCCATATTCACCGACCTTGTTGTAACTGTTCGCTCGGGTATCTGCGGGGCAGTCTTACGGGCACAGGAAACCAACACAAATAAGATTCCGAAAATAATACAGGGGTATTTTACCATTCTTAAAAATAAACAATCCGTAAAACTCCGATTTCAGGTAAATAAGACACCATGTTGCAATAAAAGACATCCGGATATTCTTTACATGCTAAAAAAAACGAATAAATTGTTCAGTCAACTTTTTTTACCTCAAACCAAACCAATTAATTTATTAAGCGTTCACTCGTACTGCTTGCAGGCAGCTTATTGTTTATGATGAGCTGTAACAAATCCGGATCAACTAATGAAGACAGTCCGGCCGATGATCTGCCGGCTACCCAACGGCATTGTGCCGCTGCAGATGTACTGGCTGATGAATTGAAAGCTGATCCGTCTTTGGGACAACGGATGGCGGAGATTGAAACATTTACCCAACAGGTCATTGCCCATCCTGAACAATTCAGACTGGTGAACGGAGTCATAGAAATACCGGTTGTATTCAATGTATTGTACCGCACTGCGGCACAGAATGTATCGTTGGCCCAGTTACAATCACAGATCGATGTACTGAATGAGGATTTTGCCGCTACCAATGCGGATCATAATCAGACTTCTACGTATAATACAGTGAAAGCTGGTGATATCGGAGTACGGTTTGTACTGGATGCGGTTAACCGCCGTTC
>JAKQJH010000280.1 GCA_029561255.1 Bacteroidota bacterium
CCAGGTGCCGAAAGGAAAGAAAATCCGCTTTGATGCTTCGGTGACCGATAAACTGAATATTGGCCGGGTAACAGTAAACCGTCGCAACCGTCGTAATATGGGAATTTCAATAGAGAATGACTATGATTTTTCCTTTATGACCGGCGTGGATTATACCATGGGTATTGATGGTAAACTGCAGCAGGATGGGTTGAAGCAATCCGATGTAACACCCCGCCGATCCAACACCGGAAGTTATCGCTATAACAGCGCTGATACGGTTGCCCCGGTGACCACTCCTGAGGAAGAAGCCCAAAAGCAACTTGAAGAAGAGAAAAGAAAGATCCGCGAGGAAAGCGAGCGGAAAATAAAAGAACTGGAAGAGAAGGCCAAAGCGGCTAAACCCGTTTCATTGCTGAAGAAGAAGAAAGACACCCATATCGAAGGCGATATTGTCGGCATACCTTCTCCTGTGGGCTCACTGGTCTTATAAAGAAACTGAACCGAGGTTGAAGTCCCGTTTTACGGGATGGTTGGCAGACCGTTGAAGTCCGGTCTGCCGGAAGACTCCCCCCAGGGGAGTCTTTCTCTATTAATACCTATCGCTTAATCGCTTAACTTTGCTCACCTTTTAAGAATAAACTATGTCTGTAAAAAACACCCCCTTTACTGAAAAACATATTGCCCTTGGTGCTAAAATGGCCCCCTTCGCCGGATATAACATGCCGATTTCTTATACCGGTATTAACGATGAACATGCTGCCGTGCGTAAAAATGCAGGAGTATTTGATGTAAGCCATATGGGTGAGTTTATTTTAAAAGGGGAAAAAGCACTGGACCTGATTCAGCGGGTGACCAGCAACGATGCCTCCAAACTGAAAAACGGACAGGCGCAGTATAGCTGTCTGCCCAATGCCGAAGGCGGTATTGTGGATGATCTGCTGGTGTATTGTGTGGAAGAAAACAAAGTGTATATGCTGGTGGTGAACGCTTCGAATATTGAGAAAGACTGGAACTGGATCAGTCAGCACAATACGGAAAATGCAGATATGCAAAATATATCTGAGCGAACCTGTCTCCTTGCCATTCAGGGTCCCAATGCCACCAAAATACTGCAGCCGCTCACCGAACTGGATATCATCAACCTGAAATACTACACGTTTGTCAAAGGCGTATTTGCCGGCGTGGAGAATGTACTGATCAGTGCCACCGGGTATACCGGAGCAGGAGGGGTTGAAATTTATTTTGAAGACAAAGACGGAGCTGCCGATAAGATATGGGAAGCGATTTTTGCTGCCGGTGGTCCACAGGGATTAAAGCCGATCGGACTGGGCGCCAGAGATACCCTCCGTCTTGAAATGGGCTTCTGTCTCTATGGCAATGATATCGATGATACTACTTCCCCGATTGAAGCGGGATTGAGCTGGATTACCAAATTCACCAAGGAGTTTACCTCAAAGGAAATATTCGCGAAACAAAAAGCCGAAGGGGTAAGCCGGAAATTGGTGGGATTTGAAATGATTGATAAAGGCATTCCCCGTCATGGCTATGAAATCAAGGATGCGGATGGTAATTCTCTGGGAGTGGTCACCTCCGGAACCCAGTCTCCCAGCCTGGCCAAAGCCATCGGGATGGGATATGTACGAACTGATTTTGCGGGAATTGATGCGACTATTTACATCCAGGTACGGGATAAGCTCCTGAAAGCCAAAGTGTCCAAAATTCCTTTCACGGCCTAAACCGTGGTCTTGTTTTTGCATAAGGGAGGTATCCTGTGTAGCAGGTACTATGAATAAACCTTTTTTGCCATGCCAACGATCCATCTTACCACTTTTATAGCCGCCCCTTACAATGTGGTCTTTGACCTGAGCCGTCATATCGGACTGCACAAGGAGTCCATGTCAAAGTACAAGGAAGAGGCGGTGGCCGGAACGCGCTTCGGACTTATTGAGAAAGACGAAACAGTGACCTGGAAAGCGCGGCATTTTTTCAAAGAGCGGCTGATGCGGGTAAAGATCAGTGAACTGAAGCGCGGCGATATGTTTATCGATGAACAGATGCAGGGGGATTTTAAAATGATGAAACACGAACATTATTTCAAACCCTGCGAAAACGGCACGATCATGATCGACCTATTTCATTTTGAAACACCGTATGGGATGCTGGGCCGGTGGTTCAATGCCCTTTATCTTACCAACTACATGCGAAGGCTGCTGGAACAGCGAAACAAAACAATACAGGAATATGCAGAGAGCGATAAGTGGAGAAAGCTGCTGATTAGATGACCAGCGTCCCCGCTTATTTTGCTCTACAGAAGAGAATAACAGATGGCGCGGGAGACACTGGTCTATAAATGCATTATTTTTGCAACTAACTATGAGTCAGAAACCCACCCTCCATACATCAATCTCTCCGGCTTTATTACATCTCTACGACCTGAGTAACAGTGTGGTCGTGATCATTGATGTATTCCGCGCCACGTCTACAATCGCTTCTGCTTTATATAATGGGGCAAAATGTGTGATACCGGTGGATTCGGTACCCAAGGCCATTGAAATCAGCCGTAATATTGATGGTATTGCCGCCGGTGAACGTGATGGTATGATTGCGGAAGGACTGCAACATGGCAATTCCCCGCTTGAGTATAGCCGGGAGTTTATAGAAAATAAAACACTGGTACTCACGACAACCAATGGCACCCGTTTATTACAGATGGCGCTTGACCGCAATGCGGATACCATTGTATCCGGGTCTTTTCCCAATCTTACGGCCGTATGTGATTTCCTCGTTAAGGAGAAAAAGAATGTGGTGCTGGGTTGTGCCGGCTGGAAGGACCGGTTTAACCTGGAGGACACTTTGTTTGCCGGTGCGGTGATCAACCGGCTTGCCAAACAATTCACGATTCACTGCGACAGTTCGCTGATGGCCGAAACCATGTATGGAAAGTATAAAAACAAACTGACTGATTTTGCGCCGAAACTTACGCATTATCACCGCCTGGTGGAACGCTTTGGACTGATAGAAGATATTAACTTTTGCCTCACGCCCGATCTGGCCAATGTACTGCCGGTATACACCGAAGGGAAGCTGATTGTGAAATAAAAAAAGGCATTAAAGGTACTTCATTTTCCGGTCATATATCCGGAAAAAAATTAATTTTTTATTTCAGCCATTTCACGAGGAATTCCGCTTTTTAATCATTTAGATTTGCCGATTGCCCAATAATCAGTCGGCAGCCGGCAGTCAGTAGTCAGCATCAAAATCGTTGCAACTGCTTACTGCCAACTGCTTACTGCAAACTGATAAACTGAATGGCCTTACCGCACCTTATTAAGTATATCTATACCCATGGAACGGATGAAGTGATCCGCCGGGGAAAGAAAATACATGCAATTGGTTTTGTAGAACTGGTCGAATACGATGACCTGTTTGGTTCAGCGGTTTTCCGGGTGAAAGATGACAGCTATTCTACTTACTATAAAGTATATATTCAGAAATTCAAGGATCCGAAAGGCACTTCCATGCGTTGTGCCTGTCCGTATAATCTGGGTGATATCTGCCGGCATGAGGCGGCTGCGCTGTTTCAATTACAGGAACTGATCGACCGCGGTCATTTACAAGCCGAGAACATCAAATACGATCAGCGGCATACGGTGGCCAAGATGAAAGCCATCGAACTGAAGACCCTGCGCCTGGTCTGTTCACCCGAAACCTTTATTGATGCCGAAACTTTTTTACGTACCAATAAAGCCAAGATTGAATCGGCGGAAAACGAAACGGTAAAGGCCACGGTCACCCTGAACGGGCAACCGTATAAAGTCATTCTCCGTAAAAACGAAGAACGAAATTTTGATACCAGTTGTGATTACGAAGATGAAACGCACCTGCTTTGCCTGCCCAAGCTGATCGTTTTTCTCCAGTTGCTCAATGCACATGGGGCCAATTATTTCGACAGCATCCGGAACTGGGATAAAGAAAAAAACAAATTACTGGAAGCCTATGGCTATTCCCTCGAAGATGACTTAAAGGGAAAGTTTGAATTTGCCTATAAAGACGGCAAACCTTTTCTGCGGGTACTGGATGCTACCATCAAACGGGTGGCCCCCGTTGCTGCCCCCAACAGGCCGGTATTATTACCGCTGAAAGAAAAAGACGCGGTGGAGGAAAAACTGGTTCTTTCTGATGAACCCGCCCCGGCTCCCTCGCAACGACTGGGTGTGGTTTTTAATTTCAGTAAAAAAAGCTATCCCCGCTTTACCGTTGATGTGGTGATTGGTGAACCGAATGAGAACCAGGATGCGTTTACCGGCAAAGTGGAAAAAACCGATATCAGCCGCTACGTGAATACAGACCAGTTACCGGAAGGTGACCGGGAATTACTGACCATGTTGCGTAAACTGCAGGATGCGGAGATCAATAAATATATCAGTCGTAACTCCCCCTTCTCCGGTATCTGGGAAAATATCATTCACCAGGAAGAGGATGACCTGCCGGATGAGACCAAGGAACTGATGGCTGAGTACATGTTGCCCAAACTGAAAAAATTGTTTATTGATTGTACCGGTAATCCCTTTGTATTTCTCTTGCCGGGCGGAAAAGCCTTTAAGACCAGCAACCTCGAACAATTGCAGTTGCAGTCAGAAAATGCGAAGCCGCATTTTATTATCCGTAAAACCTCTAGTTACAGTATTCAATGCCGGGTAAAGGCTGGTCCGCTGGAATTTGACCTCGGTGATAATGAAGCGGAGACACCTTTATTCTTTTTATATAACAACACGGCGCATCTCTGGGAAAGTAATGATGTGATCCATCTGGTGGAGAAGTTCCTGCCTTCTGGTAAGATGAGTATTCCGGTAGCGCAATGGCAGGATACGTTGATGAAATTTATCATGCCCCTGGCCCGTGAACATAAAGTGGATTTTGATAAGGCCCTGATCCAGGAAGTGAAGGATGGTAACCCGGATGTGAAGTTATACCTGATGGAAAAAGGGGAATACCTCGTGTTTCAGCCCTCCTTCTCCTACAAAGGATACGAGACAAAAGCCAAGGACCGGGATGAAGTGATAGTACCGCAAACGGATAAGGTATTGGTGGTGCATCGTAACCGGGAAAAAGAACAGGAGTTCATTCAGTCATTGCAGAACCTGCATTCCAATTTTGTCTATAACGAAGATTCCGCCACACTGGCGCTGAAAGGCTCTGATGTGCTGAAGAATAACTGGTTTTTCCTTTTCGTGGACGCGATGAAGGAAAACAAAACACCGGTATTCGGCTTTGAAGCACTGAAAAATTTCCGTTTCAATACGGCTAAACCGCAGACCAAGATTTTTATCAGCAGTAATACGGACTGGTTTGATGCCAAAGTGGATATTCTCTTCGGCGATCAGAAAGTAACCGTGGCGGAAGTGAAGCGGGCGCTGGCCAACAAGCAGCAATTTGTACACCTGAGTGATGGTACACTGGGAATTCTGCCGGAAGAGTGGCTGAAAAAGTATTCATTGTTGTTCCGCGTGGGTGAGGGCAAGACCGATTCACTGAAGCTCTCCCGATATCACCTGAGTGTGGTGGATGAGCTCTATGAATCCAGGGATGAAGAAGAACTGGTGGTGCAACTGGAAGAGAAATATGAAAAATTAAGAGAGTTTAATAAGATCCGGGAGATCGATCCCTCGAGTCAGTTGAAACAGATCCTGCGGCCTTACCAGGTGGCGGGTTACCAGTGGCTGAATTACCTGAAGGATATTAAATGGGGCGGGATACTGGCTGACGATATGGGTCTTGGTAAAACCGTGCAGGCCCTTTCCTTCATGGAGTTTTTTAAACAGGAGCAGGGCAAACTGAAAGCGCTGGTGGTTTGTCCCACCACGCTGATCTATAACTGGGAAAATGAGATTCGCAAGTTTACGCCCAGCCTTACTTACCGCATCCACCATGGTGCACTGCGTACACGGGTTAAGGAAGAGCTGACCGATCATGATGTAACGATCACCACCTATGGTACTTTACGCAGTGATATTAAACTGCTGGTGAGTGTGGATTTTGATTATGTGATACTGGATGAATCCCAGGCGATCAAGAACCCTTCCAGCAAAGTAACCAAGGCGGCCTGCCTGCTGAATGCAAAAAATCGGTTGTGCATGAGCGGTACACCGCTGCAGAATAATACATTTGACATTTTTGCACAGATGAATTTCCTGAACCCCGGTATGCTGGGGACGATGGAGTTTTTCCGTCAGGAATTTGCCATTCCGATTGATAAATTCGGGGAGCAGGACCGAAAGGATCACCTGCGCAAGATTTTATATCCGTTCATTCTCCGTCGTACCAAGGAGCAGGTGGCCAAGGATCTTCCGGAAAAGCAGGAGATGATCCTGTTCTGTGAAATGGAAGAAGAGCAGCGGAGTATTTACGATGCGTACCGGAATGATTTCCGTAACCAGATCCTGGGTACGATTGAGACACAGGGCATCCAGAAATCACAGTTAACGATCCTGCAGGGATTGATGAAACTGCGGCAGATCTGTGACTCACCGGCGATATTGAATGAACAGGAGAAATTTGAAAACCACTCCATCAAGCTGGATGAGCTGGCCCGTGAGCTGAGTGAGGACATGAGTAATCACAAAGCCCTGATATTCTCTCAGTTCCTGGGTATGCTGGCCCTGATCCGGGCCAAGCTGACCGAGCTGGGCATCAAATACGAGTATTTTGACGGCAGCACTTCGGCGCCTGACCGTGAGAAAGCCATTCAAAGTTTCCAGAAAAACGATGAAGTACGGGTGTTCCTGATCTCCCTGAAAGCGGGGGGTGTCGGTTTGAACCTCACCGCGGCGGATTATGTCTATATCGTGGATCCCTGGTGGAACCCGGCCGTTGAACAACAGGCCATTGACCGGACACACCGTATTGGTCAGACCAAAAACATATTTGCCTACCGGATGATCTGTAAGGATACGATTGAAGACAAGATCCTCCAATTGCAGGAGAAGAAACGGGCCCTGGCCAAGGATATCATCTCAGATGATGCGTCCTTCGTGAAGACCCTGACCCGGGAGGATGTTGAATATCTCTTCAGTTAAGCCGTTCATCGGTCAAAACGTCCATTTCACCCTCATTTTTGTAAAAAGCGGAGGCCGGAGCGAAGGTTCGCCCCCGGCATTACGTCTTTATTCGTACAACATATATAGCTGATTATGAAGAAGATTTTAACCTTATTCCTTGTTTTATTCACGCTAATTACGGGAATACAGGCCCAGAAAGCGGATGGTGGCATCAAGGGCAAGCTGGTGGATACCACTGCTAAACAACCAATTGCAGATGCGACCGTGTCTGTTTTGAATGCCAAAGACTCCTCGCTGGCCACTTTTACCCTTTCCAATAAACAGGGCGTTTTTGAAGTAAAAGGCCTCGTTGCCGGTGAATACCGCCTGGTGATTACCAGTAAGGGCTATGAGGAGATCAAGAAAAAAATTACGTTAACCGAAACAGCAAAACAGATCGACCTGGGCAGCCTTACTGTTCAGAAAGACTATAAAATGATGGAAGGGGTTACGATCTCTACTGAATCACCGATTATAGTTAAAAACGATACGATCCAGTTCAACACCAGTGGTTTTAAAACCCAGCCCAATGCCACCCTGGAGGATTTGTTGAAAAAGATCCCGGGTATGGAAGTGGATAAGGAAGGAACGGTGAAGTCGCAGGGTGAACAGGTACAGAAAGTGCTGGTGGATGGCAAAGAGTTTTTTGGTAATGACCCCAAGCTCGCCACCAAGAACCTTACCGCAGATATGATCGAGAGTGTGCAGGTATTTGATG
The DNA here is from genome assembly GCA_029561255.1 of Bacteroidota bacterium. GTDB lineage: Bacteria > Bacteroidota > Bacteroidia > Chitinophagales > Chitinophagaceae > JJ008. Next base: position 7,798 of record JAKQJH010000280.1, read on the forward strand.
ATATGAGTGATCAGGCCAAGTTCACGAAAGTGGATGACGGCAGCCGGAGCAAGACGATCAATATCAAATTGAAAAAAGACCGGAACAAAGGTTATTTCGGCCGGTCCACTTTTGGATACGGATCAGATGACCGTTATGAAGCAAATTTCAGCGTCAACAAATTCAAAGGCAATCAGCGGATCTCTTTATTATTCAATTCGAATAATATTAATAAACAAGGGTTCTCTTTTTCTGATATCATCAGTTCCATGGGCGGTATGAGTGCCATGACTGGCGGTGGCGGTCGTGGCGGCGGTGGTGGCGGTATGAACTTTGGTGGACTTAATTTCGGTGGTAACAGTACCGGTATTACAAAGTCCACTGCAGCAGGCCTCAATTATACCGATGAATGGGGGAGTAAAATAAAAGTGACCGGTAGTTATTTCTATTCCACTACCCGGCCTTTGCAGGAGCAGAGCACGTTCCGTCAGACATTCTTCCCCAATGACTCTACAGCAGCCAGATCAAATATTTCGCAATCCAATAACCTGAACCAGAACCACCGTTTCAATTTACGGTTTGAATACGCAATTGATTCTATGAATTCAATTCTGTACACGCCTTCTTTAACTTTCCAGCATTCGGAGAGTTTCAGTCTGGACAGTTCATTAACGGAATCCATCACCCCGTTGAAGCAGTACCTCGCAGTGCGTGGCCGTACGCAGAACAGCAACGGCCGGGATGGACTTAACCTGGGTAATAACCTGTTGTTCCGTCACAAATTCAAAAAGACAGGACGGACCCTGACACTTGGAGTGAATAATACTATTGGTAACAGTGAAAGTGACGGACTGACCTATTCCAGTAACCTGTTTTACCTCTCCGACGGAACACTGGACTCTGCGTTTATCCAGAATCAGAATTACCTGCAGAAGACGACCACCAATAATAACGTGATCAGTACTTCATACACAGAGCCGGTAGGACTCAATAAGCTGATTGAGTTAAACTATGCTTATACCAGGAACGTGAATGAGTCTAACAGGAAGACCTTTAACTTCAATGACAATTCGGGTAAATATGATAATTTAAACCTGCGTCAGACCAATGACTTCAGAAATGTGTTTGAAGCGCATAGGGCGGGTATCAACTTCAGGGTGCAGAATGCCAAATACAATTACCAGTTTGGTGTGGGTGTACAGCAGTCCTCGCTGGACAACTCCAGCTACCGGGCCGACAGTAACAAAACCTTCCTGACCAGTCAGACCTATACCAACCTCTTCCCAACAGCTAATTTCAACTTTACGCCATCCCGGAGCAAGAACCTGCGTTTCCGTTATAATGGCCGGACTAACCAGCCTTCGATCACGCAGTTGCAGAATGTACCGGATGTAACCGATACACTGAACATCCGCATTGGTAACCCGAACCTTAACCAGGAGTTTAGCCATAGTTTCAACCTCGGGTTTAATACGTTCAATATGCTGACGATGAAGTTTATCGCGGCCAATATCAACTTTACGACCACGGATAATAAGATCATCAACAATATCAGTTATACCGGACGCAGACAGGTGACCACTTATGAAAATATGGATGGCTATTTTAATGGTTCCACCTTTATTACACTGGGTCTTCCTTTCCGCAATCCCAAACTGAAAGGATCCAGCATCAATGTAACCAATAATATGAGCTATACCCAGGATATCAGTTTACTTAACAGTGTAAAGAATATTACCCAGGTATTCACTATTAACCAGGGGGTGGGACTGAATTTCAACAAGGAAAAACTTGATTTCGGGGTAAAAGCCAACCTGGCCTATAATACGGTGAAGTATTCAATCAATACAAGCCAGAACGAAGACTATTATACCCACAACTATTCAGGTGATGTGGCGTATACTTTCCCTAAGAATTTCATCCTGTCCACCGACTTTAATATCCTGATGAATACCGGCCGTGCTCCCGGGTACAACCAGACCATCCCGGTATGGAATGCCAGTTTCAGTAAGCAATTATTTAAGAACAAGAACGGGGAGCTGAAGTTTTCGGTTCGTGACCTGCTCAATCAGAACCAGGCCATTGCCCGTACTACCACGCTCAACTATGTGGAAGATACCCGCAGTATGGTGCTGAAGCGTTATTTTATGGTGAGCTTCCTGTTCAACCTTAACAGGATGGGCGGACAAACACAGCAACGTCAGCAGGGTATGCCTCCGGGTATGAACCGGATGATGGAAAGGAATACAAGAGATGTGAGAATGTTCTAATAGAACATAATTTTCCGGGTCCGTTAACACGAGACCCGGAAAAGAATCATAGTATGCTGGGTCCGCTATCGCGAGACCCGGAAAAGAATCATAGTATGCTGGGTCCGCTATCGCGAGACCCAGCATAAAAAGGGGCTCACGAAAGTGAGCCCCTTTTACTATAGTAGGGGTTAGTAAAGAAATGATCAGGGTCTGCGGAAACTGCCAGAGGCTACCGGGTTGGCACCGGAAATAAATACAGCCAGTACTGATTTCAGCAAACGGACAACATTAAAAGAGGGTTTGTAATAATTCCGGTAAATCCGGGCAGATTCGTGATAATGTACGAGGTCTTTGTTTTTCATATCAGGATGTGTTTACGAAGGGTTAACGATCAGGTTGACTTTAAAAGTATGTAATAAAAGTAAAATTTAATAATATTGGGTCCTGTTATCAACCCGTTAAATCCCGTACAGATGAAAAAAACAGTAAAAACACTTGTATTAATTACGATTCTCTCCTTCTTTTCGATTTCGGTTATAGCTCAGCTGAAACTCCCGGTGGCTACCGGTTTCAGCTCGGATATGAAAAAGGTGATAGAGGATTATCCCAGCCGCTTTATTCACCTCATGGGCGAAGTGAAAGTACAGCACGAACAATCCACCGAATATGAATGCAACCTGAAGGTCAATGGTGCGGAGGAAGCGACCATTATCCGTTATTCTTCCAAACGGGATGGAGTGGTGAGCTGGGAGGCTGTAATGTTTACTTCTGATGATTTTGAGGACGCGAAGAAAAAGTATAAAAACTATTTTTCCCAGCTGAATAACCTGGGTGTGACGTTGGGTAAGGATCATTTCAAACTTCGTGGGGTCTATGAAGCCCCGTCAGACGAGAACAAATTCAATTCTGTTCTATTTGCCATTGAGCCCACGGCCCCGGATTTGAAGAAAGTAAAAGTGGAACTCACCCTTCAGTACAAAGCCCCGATGGACTGGCAGGTAAAAGTGCTGGTGTATGATAAGGAGAGAGAGGATGGGGAGCAGGGGAGAGTTGAGGACTAGTTAGTAGTCGGGAGTCGGTAGTTAGTAGTCAACAGCCCGTACTAAGAAGCAATAGCTCAAGGTTCGTCAGCGTACTTCGTA
>JAKQJH010000299.1 GCA_029561255.1 Bacteroidota bacterium
TTGGCGGTCATTGATAACGGGTTGCAGCAGGCAGGAAATAGTGACATTGCCTTCTTCTGTGAATTTAATCGCATTACTCAGCAGGTTCAGGAGGATCTGCGTAAGCCGGTAGGGGTCACCGAGGAAAATCGTTGATTTTTCAGGGCTGTTTTCCTTCATTAATTTCAACCCCTTTTCTTCCGCTTTGTGTTCCATCACCTGTATACAATGGTCAATCACTTCATCCGGACGGAAGCCGATCTGTTCCAGATTCAGTTTACCCGCTTCTATTTTGGAAATATCTAATATGTCGTTGATCAATACGAGCAGGTGCTCAGCGGCTTTGTTGATTGTTTCCAGGTAAAACTCCTGCTGATCATCCAGTGGTGTGCGGTGAAGCTGCCGCCCCATTCCAATAATTGCGTTCATAGGCGTCCGGATCTCATGGCTCATATTGGCCAGGAAAATTTCTTTAGCAGCGGCAGACTGTTCTGCGGATTCACGGGCATCGAGTAATTCCAGTTCCAGTTTTTTCTGCGCTGTTATATCCAGGTGTATACCAATAGAGCCCACCAGGTTATCCTGGTCATCAAATCGGGGAGCACCACTGATCAGCCACCATTTCTGTTCTCCTTTTTTATTGGTGACACCGATTTCGTAGGCATCAGAAATGCCTTCTTTACGTAACTCATTCTTCGTTTCTGCAATTTCAGTATTATCGCCACGCACAAAAAGTTCAGCTGCTTTTTTTCCGATCAATTCCTCCAGGCTATAGCCCGACATTTCACAAAAACTATTATTGGCAAACTGGATCACCTCCTCCATATTTACTTCGAGCAGCCCCAGGTTCATGTTGGCAATAATGCTCCGGTATTTTTCTTCATTAACCAATAAGGATTGCTCGGCCTGTTTACGGTTGGTGATGTCCGTATGGGTACCGGCGATGCGTAAAGGCAGGCGTTGTTCATCCCGTTCAATGACCACCCCCCGGTCAAGTACCCAGCGGATAGTCCCTTCCTTATTAATCAGCCGGTATTCCAGGGAGTGGTTATCACGTTCCCCACTCAGGTAGGCATTGTTATTTTCTTCTAATAAGGGAATATCTTCCGGGTGAACGAGATTCCACCAGACGGAGGCATTGTCCTCATGCTCCCCGATATTAAAATTATGGAGTAAGGAAGAGGTATTGGAAAAATAGGTTTTGCCCGTTTTGAAATTATGTTCCCAGGCATTATCACCCACCTGTTCCAGGGCTTTACGGAAACGACTTTCAAATTCACGTATCTGTTTGTCTGATTCTTTCTCTTTGGTAATATCTTCCTCCAGCGCAAAAAATCCGGTCATCACCCCTTTTTCATCATAGATAGGCTGCCCTTTGATTCGTACCCAGTATTTTGACCCGTCTTTCCGGTAATTGATCAGTTCTGCGTCAAAAGGCAGTTTTTTGATGATCTGTTTTTTAAGGTAATGTATGGTTACTTTATTGGTTTCCGGACCATGGAGGATTTCTGCCGGACTTTTCCCGACCACTTCTTCCATTTCATAGCCGGTCATTTTTATGAAACTCTTATTGACCCAGGTTATCCGGCTGGTTTCATCCGTGGTGACCACGGCGTTTATATTATCCTCGGCAATCTGCGATAACAGGCGTAACCTGTTTTCCTGTTCTTTCTCTTGAGAAATATCTTCGATAATCGTGAAATACTCAGTAAAATCTTCTTTTTCATCGTAAACAGGGTATCCTTTTGCCTTTAACCAGGAGGGCTGACGGGTTTTATTGTACCCTATCATTTCAACAGAGAATCCCTGTCCTGCATAAAACTGATCCAGCATTTGTTTTATGACCGATTTTTCCGAAGCTTCCCCTCGCAATAATTGTATGGGCGTATTTCCCAGAATTTCTTCTGTTTCATAACCGGACAACTGCTGAAACCGTTCATTATACCAGAAAATCTTTCCGTCTGCTTTGGTAAAAACAATCCCGTCCTTGCTGTTCATCGCCACCAGGGAAAGCCGGCGCAGTTCATTCTCTGTCTCCTTTAACCGGGTAATATCCGTATGTGTACCGACGAGGCGTAAAGGTTTTCCTGTTTCGTCCCAGGCTACCACACGGCCCCGGTCCATGATCCAGTTATATTTGCCGTTTTTATGTAGGATCCGGTATTCTTTTTTATGCGATCGGATGCTGCCATCCAGGTAGTCTTTTTCGAGATTTTCAAAGATAAAAGCATCTTCGGGGTGCATCTGTTCCAACCAGTCAGGCAGCGCTTCATCGTGGTTATATCCGAGCAGCACTTTATTTTGATCTGAATAATACTTTTTCCGGGTTGAAAAATTAAACTCCCAGATGCCGTCACCGGCTCCTTCCAGGGCAAACTGGAGCAATTCTTCATTGGCTTTGCTTTTTTCTTCCGCTTCTTTACGGGCAGAAATATCCCGTATAAAGCCACAGAAGAAGACCGTGTCATTTTCACGGATAGGGATAATGGCGAGTTCGACCGGGAAAAGTTGCCCCTGTCTGTTGATGGCCGTAATTTCGAGCGGTTTGTTCAATACAGGACCTTCACCTGTTTTCCTGAAATGCAGCATGCCGTTTCGGTGGGCATCCCTGTATTTTTCAGGAATAATCAGGTCGGCCATATCTTTTCCCCGCACTTCATCTGCCTTCCATCCGAAAATGTTTTCTGCCTGCTGGTTCCAGAAACGGATATTCCCGTTGATGTCAATGTGAATAATGGCATCCAGGGCAGCGTTCATGATCAGGCGGTGCCTTTTTTCACTTTCGGCAATTTCATCCCTGATTTTTTTATTCGTTGTAATATTCCTGTATTTCCAGAGATGACCTTTGTATTCATTATTAATAAAAACCGGAATATAATCCCGTTCAAAGAAGCGGCCGTCTATAAAACTGATTTCTTCATTGATAACCAGTTTTTTTTCCCGGATTATTGTTTGTATCCGTTCAACAAATTGTTCCGGGTCAGTGGCCAGTTGTTTACTTTTTTCTGCCGCACTGGAGCAATCGGTACCGATAAGTGCCTCCAGGTCTTTTCCGGGCATGAAAATACTGCAGAACTCCGCATTTGTTAAAACGACCTTCCGGTTTTCCGTTTCCACCAGGATGCCCGCCTGTATATTCTGAATCAGTGAAGAGAGACGGTTTGCTGTTGCGGTAAGCTCGTTCTCCGCATCTGATCTCTTGGCTATCTGGATTTTAAGGTAATAAAGGATATCAATGAGGTCGTCATCTTCCCGGGACAGATAATTTTCGTCCAGTTTTTTCACTGATTCCTTCAGGCTCTTGATGGATATCTCCCGTATCTGGGATTCCTGCTGAAGTTTATCATTCAGTTGTTTGTATTCCTGTTCACTGATACTAAACGCATGGTTGGACAGTTCATTATCTCTTTCATAGGAATCATATGATTCACTTATTGCCTGCAGAAAGCGTTCCATAGCCGGATTATCCCGCATCTCCGCCGGTACATACTTATTCAGCTGACGTGACAATAATTTATTAAGATTCATGAAAGGTGGTTATAGTCATAGTCTGGTTATGCAATGCGCAGCTGCCCCCTTTTTTCAAAGGAGATATTTCACCATAAGAATAAAAACCGGAGAGTAATGTCTGATGGCCAAACACCTCATTGACGGCTTCCACTTCTTCTTCCGTCCTTGATTTTAAAATAAGCTTACGTCCGACACAGCTGATGAGTATGGCCAGATCCGGGTAAGCGGCTGTTTTGTCGTAAGTAAGTGCTGCAGCACCCGAAGCCGCATTGGTCAGTTTGTCAAAATTGGCCTTCATAAACCGGACTTTAGAACCTACAGGAATATCTCCGGCAAAAATCATACTTCCTTTTTTGTCATCAATCGACAGAATCGTGCGCACCACCGGTTCATCGGATCCCGGTAGTTTTACTGCTAAGGGGAACAGGAGTGCTGAGCCGGGTAAGCCCTCGGCTTCGGGACCAAGATATTGTTTGTAAAGTTCAAGTGCACTGTAGTTTTCTATTTCAAACAGTTCATTGGACGAGGATCGGGTAACCATTTTCTCCAGCCCAAATGTTTCCCAGCCCCCCTGTGAACCATGCAGGACCTGCAGATTATTTCCATAAAAACCAAGGCCGGCTATCAGTCCTTCTTCGGGGTTGTTATTTAATCCTACCAGGGTTGAACTGAAATTGCTCCCATCGCCGGCGAGTCCCCCGGTGATCAATACCTGATCACCAACCATTTCATTCATTCCCCGGACGAGTTCACTTCCGTTGACGTGGTTGCCATCTGATAATACAAAAATGTACGTAAGACCCGCCGTATCAAACTTCCGGATCAGCGCTTTTCCAGCTTCATAGCTATTCTCAAAAGCATTAATACTGATCTGTTGGGGAACTACCCTGGTTTTTTCAAATTCTATTGCGGTGATAGATAAGGTTCCATCCATGACTTCCGTATGGAATATCTCTCCGGAAGTTGAACAGAGGGCAATATTCGCAGCCGGAAATTTTTCCTTAAGCATTTGATATACCGGCTTTCCGGAAAGGAGTGATTTGGCTCCAAAACAGAGTACAAGACCTGCGTTGTCTTCGTTGATTTCCCGGCTGGCAGGATGCCGGAATAAGCGACTGGAATGATAGGAGTAAATGGCGGACTTCATATGAAAAGATTAGTTCGTTTTTGCGGTACCTGAATCGGTTTGGTTTGGGTGGTGAGTACCTGCAAGCTGAATGATAAATTTATAAATGGTTTATATGTTGGGTACGAAATCAGGCATAGTCTTTCCAGTTAAAGAATACAATACTGCGGGCAAGACCGGCAGTAGCAGGTAAGGCAGCTGTTTTAATTACAAATTCAACCGGATGAACATTGGCTGGGCGGGTTTTCCCTGTAATTGCCATGTGTGGTTTTTGGTTGGGTATATTACCAGGCTTCAAGGCAGATACAAAAGAGATAAGCTGATGTATAATTGGTAGTTTCTGTGGACAATCGTCGTGCCAATCTGTTTGCATAGTAGTCGCCGTTTGGAATTTCATAAGTTGGATTTATTGTAAATTACTTCTGACGGAGCGGTTAAACAAATGTAAATGAGGAGACTATATTAAATTAAGGGTATACCCTTAATGATAATAAAGGGTTTACTTAAGCCAGTGTGGCCGGGTTTTGTTTCGGAATCTTGCAGATAGACTTTTGGTGAGGAGAAACCTGTTCATTTTTGCAGATCCGTCAAAAAATAAAACGGTTAAATTTCTACTTTCGTTTCAGTAAACTGGTTTACATGAATAAGAATTTTATACGACTCGCTACGGAGTCGGATGCGGCGGAATTATTGAATATTTATGCACCCTACGTATCCGGAACATCTATTACTTTTGAGACAACGGTACCGGATACCCGAAGTTTTGGAAAAAGGATTAGTCAATATCTTGACTTTTGTCCCTGGTTGGTAAGTGAATCGGATGGAACAATTACCGGTTATGCCTATGCATCACGTTACCGGGAGCGGGTCGCTTATCAATGGTCCGTTGAGTGTTCTGTTTATATTCATGCGGCTTATATGCGGCATGGAATTGCCTCGGCTTTATATAGCGCCTTGTTTGAAATTCTTCAGCAGCAGGGATTCCGGAATGTATATGCAGTGATCAATTTGCCCAATGACCGTAGTGTGGCTTTGCATGAACGATTGGGATTCCGGCATTTTGCCACCTATGAACAAGTAGGGTATAAATTGGGGGAATGGAAAAATGTGGGCTGGTGGCAGCTGGTGCTGAACAGCTTTGACGAAGAGCCGGCTGCGCCTGTGCCATTTCATGAACTGAATAAGGATTTTTTGGAGGAATTGTTTGAAAGAAGTAGCAGGAGGTTAGCATGAGTAATGAATAATGAGTAATGAATAATGAGTAATGAATAATGAGTAATGAATAATGAGTAATGAATAATGAGTAATGAGTAATGTTCGACGTTAATAAAAAGGATCAGACACTCCGATTTTCGAAGTGACTGATCCTTTAAGGTAGTATTTAGTTCTTTGTGTAAATAGCTTTAAGTAACTGTAATAGGGTTATTCCCCCGGTTCAGGTGTAGCGAAGAGAAGGCGAAGCGAAGCGGAGCCGAACGAAGCGGAACCTGAACCGGGGGGCGGCGGCAAAATGGCCCCGATTTTTTAACTTTAAATACAGTTTATGGATAATCAACAAAACAATCTCCCCAAGGACTTCTTCAAGCAATTCAAAAAGAAGGAGGATTTTCAATCCTTTTTTTCAGACCTCTATAAGCAAGGGGTTGAGGAAATGCTCAAAGCCGAGTTGGATGAGCACCTGGGTTACGAGAAACACAGTAAGGAAGGTCACAACAGTGGCAATAGTCGCAATGGGTCATATTCCAAAAAAGTAAAGACCGATTCGCTGGGAGACTTAGTGCTCAACATTCCGCGTGACCGGAACAGCGAATTTGAGCCCCATCTCATCCCCAAGGGTTCGCGGATGAGCGATAAGCTTGAAGAATCCATTATCGGGATGTATAGCCGTGGAATGACGACTTCAGATATCAGCCAGCATGTCAAGGAAGTCTATGGTGTGGATGTAAGCGAAGGAACCATCTCCAATGTAACCAATCGGATTATTGAGCATGTCAGGGACTGGCAGAACCGCCCGCTGGAGTCGGTTTACTTTACCGTTTGGATGGATGGCATTGTGCTGAAGGTTAAGCAGAACGGCAAGTACATCAACAAGTGTATTTACCTGGTCATCGGGCTTAAGCAGGACGGTTTAAAAGAAGTGCTGGGAATGTGGATGGCCGAAACGGAATCGGCCTCTTTCTGGATGAGCGTGTTGACGGATCTGAAGGCCAGGGGGGTAGAAGATATCCTGATCGCCTGTACCGATAACCTGAAAGGGTTTACCGAAGCGATCAAAGCTGTGTTCCCCCAAACAGTGACACAGCTTTGTGTTGTTCATCAGATCCGCAATAGTTGCAAGTTTGTGGCCTGGAAAGATCGTAAGCCTTTCTGTGCCGATTTAAAGACGATTTACGGAGCGGTAAACCGGGAGGCGGCAGAGCAGGCACTTGAAAAAGCTGACTCAGTATGGGGGTCCAAATACGGGTATGCGATAGACTCCTGGCGCAGGAACTGGACCGACCTGACCAGTTATTTTGACTTCCCGCTGGAGATCCGCAAAATCATCTATACAACCAATACTATTGAAAATCTGAATCGGGGTATCCGCAAATACACCAAAACCAAGGTCCAGTTCGTAGATGATCAGGCAGCTCAAAAAGCCGTCTACCTCGCAATAATGAATATCGAAAAAAAATGGACTATGCCCATCCCCAATTGGGGGTATATACTCCAGCAGTTCTTAATTATATTTGAAAACAGATGCCGGATCTAATAACAGTTACTGATGGCGTTTACACAAAATATTTTATACTCTCTT
>JAKQJH010000310.1 GCA_029561255.1 Bacteroidota bacterium
ATAACTGTTGGCAACCCGCATCCTGTATGGCCCGGGAGCTGTGCCGGCGGGTACCGTATAATTCAGGGTATACCCGGCGGTGTATCCTGTGGTGGCGAGAAGAGTTTCACCGGAATCAAGGTAGTCCCCGTCACTGTTCCAGTCTATCCATATATAATAATGATGTGTGCCCGTACTGGTGGTCAGTGCGATCGTAATGGCCGAACCTGCAGCAGCAATGCAGGAATAGGTATTGGAATAATAATTACTGTACCCTCCCGAAACAAAGGTGGTGGTATTGTTTATGTTTTTAGTGCAGCCTGTGGTGGTTACATTGGTAAGGTAATATGAGGATGAATAAATCATGCCTGCAGGTGATGAGCAACTAAAATACAACCCGATGTTAGGACGGAAGGCATTAACACCATTATAAGTTGGCGCAGTCATGCTACATCCGGTTTCATTATCGGCATAACCATAATGATGCATATTTCCGGTAACAGTAGAATAATAAACGGAAGAACTGGAAGTATAAGAAGTATTATCAAAACAAACCTGTACTAAGAGGTTTGATGTTCCGTTCCATGCAAAAGGAATATCCAGCATCAACCATTGCCATCCCGTTCCTGCCGGAGTATAGGATGCGTTTGAATATACGGTGGTCAGGCCGGTTTCATAGGTCGTTGTCAATTCTGTGATCGTTGTCTGTTTCAATGAAACGTTAAAATTGCTCATGGCAGGGCTGCCAACTGAATAAATCTGAAAGCCAAGATGTGTAATAGTACCTGCTTGCCCTCCGGCTGCGGTAATTTCGCTGGCTAATATCAGGTATTGATGTCTGCCATCCATGTATGATGTGGAATAGGGAGTAATAGTGTTCGAGGCCGAATATGTGGTGCCGGCTCCGATGGTGATCGTTTGCCCCCAGACGCTGATATTGGCAGTGAAGGTCAGCAGGGCCATGAATGTGAGCAACTTCTTCATAAATGCCCATGTTTTTTTGTGAATAAAGGTATTTGTTTTCATATTGATAAGTTTTATATTTTTAAAAATATTAAGAATTATCCTTGATTATTTGTTGGGCTGACCGTATGAGGATTTCAAAACCTGCTCATATTCTTCGGGATAGTTTTTTATCCATTCGGCTTTTTTATTGAAGTAGTCCGGATCGTCCATGTAAGGAGCGTGTTCGGCAACTTTGACGGAAGGTTTTTTTGCCACCTGGGGAACCTCTGTATTCGATCCTGAATTGGGTTTGGATGTAATAACTTCAGGAAGTGTTTCCATCCTGTCATTTTCACGGTCATCATTGATTATTATGGTGTTATTCATCGAAGGCGTTTGTACCACAGGGGTTGTTGAAGGTTTTTCAAGCAGTGCATTATATTCTTCAGGATAGTTTTTCATCCATTCGAGTTTTTTGGCTTCATAGTCAGGATCACTCATCAAGGGGGCATGTTCTGCAACTTTTTGCTGTAAAGAAGCCGCAGGATGTTTCACCGTTGGGGTTGTTACTGTATTTTGCCCTGTTTGTGATCTGGCCTGATAGTCAGGATCACCCATTTCCGGAGCGTGTTCTGCCACTTTTTGAACGGCTGGCCCGGGTTGCGCAATTGCAGGATAATTTTCCGAACCCACACCAGGATATGCTTTCACTGTCCTTAACATCCAGGCATCAAATTCTTCAGGATAATTTTTCATCCATTCTTCTGATTTGGTTCTGAAATCAGGATCGTTGATGTCAGGGGCATGTGCTCCCATGTTTTTGTAGATAACATCATCGTTGGGATTTTGAACCGGGGTATGCACAACCGTTTGATTGTTTTCCACAGGTTTTACCAGTGACGGATCTTTTGTAACATAGGTTCTGTCGGTTTGTGATTTTCCTGCGGAAACAGCAAAAACAACAAACCCAACC
>JAKQJH010000337.1 GCA_029561255.1 Bacteroidota bacterium
CGGAGCTCATCTGTAAATTCAATTAAAAGGATACCGTTCTTGATTACGATACCGGCCAGTCCGATAATACCCACTCCCATCATGATCGTGGCGATCGTCATGCCGGTTAAGGCATAACCCAGCAATACACCGATGATGGAAAAGAAGATTTCGGTCAGTACGATAAAGGGTTTACTCATACTGTTGAACTGCAGTACCAGGATAAAGAAGATCAGTACCAGCGATATGATCATGGCCTTTCCAAGAAAGGAAGAGGTTTCCTGTTCCTGCTCACTCTGTCCGCTCAACTTGATCGTTACATCCGCGGGTATGGCATTCTGTTCTTTAAACTCCTTGATCTTTGTCTGCAGTTGTGCATTAATCGGTGCCACCATGGTCAGGTCCAGCACATTACTCTGCAACTGGATCGTCCGTTTTACGTTCTTACGTTTCACCCCACCGGCCGTATTGGTATACTCTACGGTAGCCACCGAACTCAGCGGAAGAGATTTCACCTGCATGGTATTCATATCCATAAAGGTGATCCGCATATTCATCAGACCGGTTACATCGTTGCGTAAATCTTCACGGTGCCGTAACTGGATTTTGTATTCATCTTCACCGTCCTTGATCTTACTCACTTCCTTTCCGAATACGGCGGTACGTAGTTCCATACCGATCTGGGCCGTACTCACCCCTTCCATCATGGCCCGTTTGCGGTCCACTTTCACCGTGATCTCCGGATTGAACAGGTCCACATCTGGCTGGAGATTCTCAATACCTTCCACCCGGTTTTTATCGAGATACTGATAAAGAGCAGTAGCCACTTTTGTAACATTATCCAGGTAGTCGCCGGATACTTCAATATTCACGGGAGGATCAGTGGGTGGTCCGTTATCTTCCTGTCTGACCTCCACACTGGTACCCGGTATACCTTGCACCACATTACGGATCTGGTCCATCAGGGGGCCTGTTTCTTTCCCATGTCTTTTTTCAAACTCCACAAAGGATACCTGAATACGTCCCAGGTTGGATTGCACACTCCGGTTATTATCCCGTGGATTATTCGCATTCACCGCCACATTGGTGATGAGGCTTTCCACGATACTGCCCGGTGCACCTGGTTTTTCTTTATCCAGTACTTTCTCCACCCGGTGTTCGAGTATATGCAGCACACTGTCCGTTACCCGGGCATCCGTACCCACCGGCATTTTCAGGTATACATACACGAAATTGGGATCACCACTCGGGAAGAAGGTGGATTTGGTACGGCCGGTGGCCACACTGACTACAATCATAATGACGGCCAGTATGAACAAACCGAACAGGGAATAAAAAGCCCGTACCGGTCTCTTGCCTTTCAGTATCCAGCGCAGCAATTTCTCATAGCGATTCATCAGTCCTGGCAGGAAACGATCCTGGAAACGATGGATCACGCCATTCAGCACATAGGAATTAAACACCATCAGGATGGCCATCAGCAACAGGAAGTTAGCTGTTCCGTGGAATGACAGAAGGTGCAACAGGATACCACCGATGATGGACGTCCAGAACCACTTGTTCCGGAATACACTATTCTTTGGTTTTTCAAATTCTTTTCCTTCCGGCTTCATAAAGCTCACCGCAAAAATGGGGTTGAAGATAAAAGCCACGATCAGGGAAGCCGCCAGTGTCAGGATCAGTACAATCGGCAGATAGATCATAAACTTACCAATCAGTCCCTTCCATAACAGCAGCGGGAAGAATGGTGCCAGCGTGGTGGCGGTTCCCGCCAGTAC
>JAKQJH010000339.1 GCA_029561255.1 Bacteroidota bacterium
CATTAATATGTCAATATCAATCAGCCGGGGACCATATTTTTCCTCCCGGATCCTGCCCAGTTGTTTTTCAATTTTCAGCAAACGGCGGATCAGTTGACGGGCATTGAGCGGGGTCATGATTTCGAGCGCCTGATTCAGGAAGGCAGGTTGGTCGGTCTTGCCCCAGGCGGCCGTTTCATAAATGGAGGATTGTTTTTGAACCGTTCCACATTGTAACGCGATCTCCCGTTTTGCGGCGGAAAGGTAGTTTTCCCGTATACCCATATTGCTTCCCGTCAGTAACCAGGCCGTATTCATGCCCCAAATATCTTTATTTTCCGGGATGCCCCGTAATTAAATACATTTGCCCCCAGCATGTCAAACGTTCAAAAACCTTATAGCCAGACCCGGGCTTTATGGGCCATCACCCGGGCCAGTTTTAAAGCTATTTTCGGTAACCCGAGTGCGATTATTTTCAGTATACTTTTTCCAATCATTTTTGTGCTGATTTTCGGGGCTTTTGGTGGCGGGGGTGGAGTGAGTTACCGGATTGCGCTGGCCGGTAAAGTGGATACGGCTGATTTTTTTTATAAAGGACTACTACAGATACCCGGTGTAAAAATTGTAGCATATACAGACTCAGCGGTATTAAGAAAAGACCTGATTAAAGGAAAACTGACCGCTATCCTGGATATTCAAAAAACAACGGATAGCACGGAGAAGCCACACTATAATGTAAGTATTAAATCCACCTCCGCCAGTTCAAATACCATCTATTCGTTTGTGCCTGCTCTGAAGATGGTAAAACTGATGCTGGAGAAAGAACTGAATGACAGTTATGTCAGTTATGTCGATATTGAAGAACCCGTGATTGAGCAAGTCAGGCAGTACCGGCAGATCGATTTCATCCTGCCGGGACAGTTAGGCTTTTCCATTTTGTTCTCTACTTTATTTGGTATCGCCTTTACCTTTTTTAACCTGCGGGAACAATTGGTGCTCAAACGTTTTTATGCTTCACCGGTTAAAAAGATCAATATCCTGCTCGGCGTGGGCATGAGCCGCCTGTTTTTCCAGGTATTAAGTGTGCTGGTGCTGCTCCTGTTCGGTCATTTCTTTATGAACTTCACGCTTCAAAACGGAATCTTTACCTTCTTCTCCATCATTACGATGACCCTTATCATGCTGTTCCTGCTGATGGGAGTCGGATTGATTTTCAGCAGTATTGTAAAAAGTGATACCTCGATTCCCTTGCTGATCAACCTCTTCGGTTTTCCCCAGATGATGTTATCGGGAACATTCTTTCCGATTGAAGTTTTCCCAAAATGGTTACAGGAAATCTGCCGGTTATTACCATTGACCCAATATAATGATGCGGTCCGCAAAATTTCATTTGAGGGACTGAGTTTGCTGGAATGCTGGAAGGAAATCGGGATACTGGGTATCTGGATGGTAATTATTTATGCGATTGCGACTAAAGTCCTGAAATGGGAGTAAACCCTTTGGACCCAAAATTGTTGACCTTTATTAACCTGCATAAGCAGAAATCTGTTTGGTATGCGACTCATTAAACTGGCCTTTATAAGTTTTTTTGTATTTTTTTTGCTGATCACCGGTATTTCCCTTTTTTTCCCGTCCCATGTCCGGATTTCAAAAGCGATTGATATCAATGCCCCCAGGGATTCGGTACGGGCAATGATCAGTCAGCCGCTTCACTGGAAAAACTGGTATCCTGGTGCCGATACCCTGGCGCTCTATGAAGCAGATGGAGTGATCAAAGGAATCCGGATGCCAGGCAACCAGGTGCTCATGATTACCGGTTTTAATGACAGCACGGTAATGGCGGCCAACAGCAGCAGTGGAACTGAACGGGCCAGTATGGGCTGGAACCTGATACAGAGCAATCCAAAAACCGTAACAGTTCAGTGGTATATGGATTTCAAACTGCGCTGGTATCCCTGGGAAAAATTTTCCAGTCTTTTGCTGGAGAAACGATACGGTCCGGTGATGGAGCAGGGGCTGGCGAAGTTGAAGACAACTGTTCAGGCCACTCCGTAGTGGCCAGAACAGTTGTCTTCAGTGGCCAGAACAATTAGTAAACAAAAACTAAACATATGAAACAAATCCTCCTTCTCCTTTCCGTTTTTATGATCACCCACACTTCAAACGCACAGGGTGGTGGAAAGAAAAGTCCGCATGATACCGTAAGTTCAAAAGTTACTACCGTTACCTATGGCCGTCCGTATAAGAAAGGCCGGGTGATTTTTGGTGAACTGGAAAAATATGGTAAGGTATGGCGGGTAGGGGCCGAT
>JAKQJH010000346.1 GCA_029561255.1 Bacteroidota bacterium
CACCTGGTAGCCGGGTAAGTGTAACAGGGGGAGTTCGGGGAAAGCCTCGCTGAACAAGGCGGCCTGGGCTCCTTCCCCGGCAAGCCAGACATCGGCCCCCTGGGCCTGAAGTTCCCGGATCAGGGGAAAACAGCGGGTGGCATGCCCGAGCCCCCAGTCCAGCGGGGCAACGAGGATACGGGGTTTTCCTTGTTTTTCAGGGTATTTGGCCTGATCAGGCTTATTATTTGGTGAAAAATGGATCAGCGGTATACTATTTTGTTCGTAAAATAGTTTTAATTTAGAACATTAAGTGTATGAAACAAATCAACAAAATCGCTTTAGCCCTGTTATTCATTATTCTCCTTGCTTCCTGCAACCGTAATTATTATTCCGGCTCAGGTAAAGGAGGAAAAGGTTGTGGCTGTCCAAGCCACAAAGGAATGACCGGATACTAAATCACCTCTTTTGGAATGAAGCCTTTCAGCAGAAACATTTTATTGTTTTCCAGAGATGAATTCATGAGCGAACAAGCGATTGAAAAGGAAGTCTCCTATCTGAACGGCATCTTAACCATTGCCGATACTCCCGAAGCATTTTGTAACGCCAACGAACTGGTTGACCGCAACTCCATCACTTCCAATCCCCGTAAGATCCTGAAAGAAGCCGGTCATTTCAGAATGAGGGAATTCAGGTTTCTGATTAATAAGAATTAAGAAGATACAAGAAATACATTCCCCCGCAGATAGCGCAGATCAATACACGCAGATGGCGCTGATGATATTACGGATATACGCGAAATACAGTTTCCCGCAGATAGCGCAGATCAATACACGCAGATGGCGCAGATGAATACACGCAGATACTCGGGTACAAAATTTTTTCAGGCCAATTCGCTTTAAACCATACTATGTATTTTCTGCGTAATCTGCGTGTATTCATCTGCGGAAATCTGCGGGAAAAATTCAGCAGGTCAGAGCGCAAGGCCAATAAGCGCCTCCCGCAGCTTACCAATCATTTCACCAATTTCTTCTTTCTTACAAGTGCCCACGCTCAGGCGATACCAGGGTGAGTTCTTAGAAGCACCAAATGCATAGAATGGTACTACCGCCAAACCGGCTTTATTGAGTAAGTAGGCGGTTACATCAGCTTGTGCAGCGAGCACGTTTCCGTCTGCTGTTTTTTTACCGACCAGGTCCAGTTTGATTGTCAGGTAGATGGCGGCTTCAGGGGCAATCGCTTCCACCGCAAAACCTTCTGCTTTCAGCGCGGAAAATCCTTCATAAATGCGTTGCAGTCTTTCTTCGATCTCGGCTTTAAAATGAACCAGGTATTTTTTTATGGCTTCCCGGTTGCCGAGGTAATGCGCTACGGCTTTTTGTTCCGCCATCGGAGCCCAGGCGCCGATATGCGTGAGAATGGCTTTCATTTTATTGATCACCGTGGCAGGACCCAGGCCCCAGCCCACCCGTACACCTGTAGCGGCAAATACTTTACTGATCGCATCAATAAAAATGGTGTATTCCTTCATTTCCGGACGAAGCGATACCGGGTTGTAATGTTGTATAGCTCCATAAGTAAGGTGCCAGTACATCTGGTCAAACATCACATAGAGTTTCTTCTGTCCTTCACCCCGGGTTTTATTTTCTTCAATCACCAGGTCACAGATTGCTTCGAGTTCTTCTTTGCGGAATGTGGTGCCGGTTGGGTTTTGCGGAGAGCAAAGGGAAATCAGCACCGCGTCTTTGACATGCGGACGGATAGCCGCTGCTGTTGGCATAAAATTCGTATCGGCTCCTGCTTCGATCACGACATGCTCACCACTCACAAAATGCGTGTAATGATTATTATTCCAGGAGGGCACCGCGTAAATGATCTTATCTCCCGCATCGCAGATAGCACGGAATACGGTATAGATCAGCGGACGTCCGCCGGAAGCCACCAGGATCTCGTTGATGTTATAGTCCAGCCCCTCCTCATCTTTTATAAATGAATGAACCGCTTCCCGCAGGTCCAGGTTGCCTTCTGCTGCCGGATAATTGGTGAAATGCCTGCGGTAAGCTTCCACAATCGAATCTTCCAGTTCTTTGGGAATAGGGAAAATAGCGGGATCAAAATCACCGATCGTGAAATTATAAATCCGTTCACCCTGCCTGATTTTTTCCCGTATTTCGCCACCGAGTTTAACGATTTCAGAACCGATTAATGTTTCCGACAGGTGAGAGAGTTTCATACTGATTGTTTGTGGCGCAAAGGTAGGGATTAGTAAGTACGAAGTACGAGGTACGAAGTACGGGGTACGAAGTACGGGACTCACCACTGACCACTCACCACTCACTATTCCACCAGCATCCACACCCTTGTCTGCCATTTCGCCGTGTCTTTGACCGTGGCCGGGTCATTGAGGTATTGTTCGATCACGGGTGCTTTCTCTTTTAAATTATGTGAAGCAATATATTGTCGAAGGAAGGTCCAGGCGGCCAGTGTTTTTTCATAATCACCAAAATGATCCGTATAGATCGCTTTGCTTTTGTTGATAGTTTCCATCCGGATGATGGGACTGCCCAGTTCTTTTCCTTCGGGCAGGGGAATAGCAGCCGCCATTTCGGTAAGCTGCTGCCGGCTGTCCCAGGTAAAGTATAAACCGGTAGCGGTACCCGGTTTTATTTTCTGACGTTGTGCTTCCGCATTTAATATCGAAATATGGCCCGCATAAAAAACGGGGATATCATTCCATTTCACTTCCTGGCGGATCAGCGCATATTTCGTTTCCGGGAAATCCATTTCTTTTACTTCATAGGCGGCCGATTGTCCGGAAGGAACGGTAACTTTTTCGACTCTTGCTTTCAGGGCCGCCAACCCTTTCTCAAATTCAGGGCCCAGGTTTTTTTCTATATCCGAAAAGAAATTGAAAATATTCCAGGGACGGGGTGTTTCACTTTCAAAATGCCAGCTGACCGTAGTGAGTCCGTTCAGCTCACTGAGAGTAAAGGACGAAGAAGCATGTCCCTCTTTTGGTTTGATAAAATGTATTTTCTGGCTGACCATTTTACCCGGTTCGAGTGAGTCGATTGTTATGCGGCCTTCTCCTGAAATTTTGGGATCACCGGTCCAGTGACTGGACGCTCCCACGCTGCCGTCTGTTCCTGTGTATTCCAGTTTTACCGTGGAGTCATGCTGGTTCCAGGACGACCATTGGTTGAAGTTTTCAAGCCGGGCCACCTGTTCATACACTACGGCTGCAGGCGCCTGGATGCTGATGCTTTTATCGAGTGATTGTTTTACCGGGACTAACCAGGAAAACACCATTACGACCACAATCAGGGAGACAATAAAGAAAATAAACAGGCGCAGGTATTTCATATGTTATAGTATCAGAATCCTTTCAATGGTTTTTTGGCTTCTTCCGTTTCGGGTTTCAGCGTTACGCGAATATAGCGTTGCAGGTTGATATATTTCTTTGCTACGTCCTGCATCATTTTCCCCGTCAGTTTATCGATCTGCTGCTGCTTCTTCAGCAGTTCAGCAGGATCAGCACCATAGAAATAAGCTTCCAGCAACCCGTTGGCCCAAAAACTGTTTTGTTTGATATCCACTTCCAGTTTTCGCTTCTGTTGTTCTTTGATTTTCTCCAGGTCTTCCGGGCTGACGCCTTTCTGCATAATTTTTTTCAATTCATCCAGTGCAGCTTTTGTCAGGGTATCTGCATTTTCAGGGGCGCAGGGAAAACTGATGCTGAAACTGACATTGCCATACGGAATACGATTCATGGATCCGCCGGCACTCACGCCGTATACCCCGCTTTTTTCCTCACGAAGCTGCTCTACCAGTTTAATATCCATCAGTTCGGCCAGGCTCTTTAGTGCATAGGCTTCATTTCCGTTATAGACCGCGGGTGTCATAAATACAATATTCACCGTACTCTTGGGTTCGCTGCCTTTATTTATTGTTTTTTCTACTTTGCCCTGTGGCGGACGGATGCCGAGGTCACGGAAATTTTCCTTTTTTGGTGAGCCGGGCAGGCTGCCGATATATTTCTCCAGTAATGGTCGGATTGTTTCTTCATTAAATGAACCGGTGAAGATGAAGGTAAAATCACCGGCATTGGCAAAACGTTCTTTATAGATCTGAAAACTACGGTCCAGGTTGATCTTATCAAAATCTTCCGGGGTCGGAATTTTTCCGCCACGG
>JAKQJH010000051.1 GCA_029561255.1 Bacteroidota bacterium
ACAGGCTACCGGCAACGGCCATATCAGCCGGGCGATGACGCTTCTTCCTCATCTTCAGCAATATGGAGAGGTGGATATTTTCCTGAGTGGCGACAATGCCCACCTGCCACTGAACGGGCCGGTGAAATACCGGAGTAAGGGAATTAGCTTGTTTTACAATTGTAACGGCGGACTGGACTATTGGGAAATCACCCGTAAACTAAACCCTATTCGGGTCAAACGGGAAATCAGGGATCTTCCGGTGGAGAAATATGATCTCGTGCTCAATGATTTTGATTACATCACGTCAGCGGCTTGTGCCCGGAAGAAAATCCCTTCTGTTCATTTTGGACACCAGGCCAGTTTTTACTCCGAACATACACCCCGTCCGGCAAAACGCTCAACCGCCGGGGAATGGATACTCACCCGTTTTGTAAAAGCAGCGGCGCATACCGGGTATCATTTTGAAAAATATGATACCGGCATATTTGAGCCGGTGGTAAAAAAAGAAATCCTGGAAGCGGTTCCACTGACCGAAAACCATATAACCATTTACCTTCCCTCCTTTTGTGAACCGCAGCTGATGGAGCTGTTGAATAAATTCCCGGACCACCGCTTCCAGGTTTTTTCCCGCGAAACCAACCACATCCGGGAAGAAAAGCATATTCAGTTTATACCGGTTGACCGTGACTTATTTACCCGGAGTATGATCGGTTGTGCAGGTATTATCTGCGGCGCTGGTTTTGAAACTCCGGCTGAAGCCATTCACCTGGGCAAAAAAATAATGACCATTCCCATTTCCGGTCAGTATGAACAGCAGTGCAATGCCGCTGGTCTTGAAAAACTGGGCATCCGCTGTCTCCCGGCTATTGACCCTACATTTGAGCAGCATTTTAATGCGTGGATCAACGATCCAACCCCTGCGGTAAAAAGAGATTATTCGAACAGCATCCGTGAGTCCCTTGAATACCTGTTTTCACTCTCTCCCTCCAGACTAAAAGAATCCGTCCAGTCAGCGTATGAAAACACAGCTGCCCTGCTGTAAAAAAACCGCCCCGCATGAAAATGCGGGGCGTGGATTGTATGAGAAAATAATGCAACCGGTTTACTTACCAAAATTGATTTCCCTTTACCGGATTTGAACTACTGCAAAGCAAGACTTTTCCTGTTACCTCATCATTACTCAACCGTTACCGGTACATTAATAAAAAAGCCCCGCCAATGGCGGGGCTGAGATAGGGTAATGGTTATTGATCGGAATAATTAATTATAGTTAAACTTAGTCCATCCTTTCCACCAGGTGGCATTCTCACCAGAGGTAGCGATACCGCCACGGAAAGTGGCTGTCTTATCAAAGAAAGTATCTCCGGTAAACTTTGAATCTGTGAAACTACCACCAGCCAGGATCTTCTGATTACCGCCTGAACCAGCAAACGGAGTAGGATCTGGAGCTGAATAATTGAAAGGCTGAATCAGTTTGGCATCCGAAGTATTGGTCAGGATATCATTGTTATAATAGCTGTTTGTATACCAGCTTGTAAATGCCGCATCATTAGTGATCGTCGCACCTGCTGTTCCACTAAAACGGGTGGCCGTGGCACAACCGGCAACGGTAATATTGCGCAGACGCATGGTGCTGTCCTCAATATTCAGGGCGGTGGAATTACCAGTAGTGGCATCCACTTCCACGCCACGGGGCCAGCCCAGGAAAATGGTATTGAAAATAGAAATACCGGTATTACGACGGAGATGGGCTCCACCTCTGAATAATGAACTTCCAACATTTGTCAAAGTAGCACGGGGTCCGATGGCAGTGATGTTACTGAAAATCGCGGTTGTTTTAGGATTCACCTGCGTTCCACTGGCATTATTGTCGCTTTCAAAAGCTTCTGAGTTAGAAATATCGGCGATCAGTGAATCACGCATTACCAGGCCAAACTGCACTTTACCACTGAAACCATTATCGGTATCAAAGTCATCATCCTGTGTTTTAAAAGCGATCAGGTATTTGGCATTTACTGTACCACCAAACCACTCGAAGGCATCATCCTTTGCATATACCACCTGGATATGGTCGAGGGTCGTACCACTGCCAACTCCGGCCATGGTCAGACTATTCACTTCTTTATCAGGCTGGAAAGCGTAACCGGCATATTCTATACGAACATAAGAGAGAGTGCCTGAATTATCCGCCGGAATCGCTGCAGGAACGGCTGCATCACCTGAACCAGCCAGGCCATCACCGTTTGCATTGTCAATACCGCCTTCTACCTGGAACAGACCGGCTGTACCATTAAAACTGGAGTTAACCGGTGCTTTACCCAGGATCACAATACCACCCCAGTCGCCTGACTGCGGATTAGGAGAAGCGGAAGTGAAAATAATGGGCTCGGTGGGTGAACCTTGTGCGATAATTTTTGAACCACGGGTAATCACCAGTGCGGCCACATCAGAACCACTGAAAGAACCTTTAATAATGGTTCCTGCCTCAATGGTCATGGTATGATTCCCTACCATATACACCAGCCCTTTGAGGATATAGGTGTTTTTCTTACGCAGCATCGTATCTGCATTAATACGACCCTGCAGGGTGATCGTCTCACCGGTTGTATTGCCACTGCCGCCGCCGTTCACCACGACTACCTGGATCTCACCATCCGTTTCGATTTTACGGCAACCCGTTACGGCAATTGCTGCAAAGGCCGATAATAAGAAAATGTACTTTTTCATTGCTGTTTATTTAAATTTTTGTTTGTACTTGTTTATAAGGAGTAATTAAAGGTGAAACTGAACGTGGTGCCGTTGGTCCTTGTAAAACGATAAGCATCCGTTCCTTTATCCAGCTTTTTCTGACCATCGCTGTTCTGGTAGAAATACTGGGTACTGTTCAGGATATCGGAGATATTCATCCTGATCTCTGCTTTCTTATTCAGCAGTTTCTTGCCCAGCTGGAAATCAAGCAGGGCCCGGGGAGCTTCATAGATATCCGGGGAACCGGCACCTGAAGTAAGGTCACCCACCAGGTAAATCCGTTCACCGATCTGATTGAAGAGCAGGGTGGCATTCAGGCCTGATTTTTCCAGGTCATACATCAACCCTACGTTTACTACATAAGGCGACTGACCCTGCATCGGGCGGTCAATATTAAAGATGACATCTTTTACATTGCTTTTGATATAAGAGGCATTGGCCTGCAGGGTGAAATTTTTAAAGGCATTCATAAAGTCAAGCTTCTTCCGGAATTCCAGTTCGGCTCCCCAGGCTGTAGCCTGTCCTGCATTCTGGAAACTGAAAGTACTGGCTCCACCAATTCCTTCGTTAAAAAGCTGTTCGATCGCGTTCTTAAAATCTTTATAAAACACACCCGCAGTCAGTACTTCTCCCGCTTTCGGATAGAACTCATAACGGAAATCGAAATTGGAAACCTTAGTTCTTTTCAGCGCCGGATTGCCCTGTACGGATGCATTCAGTTCAAAATCATACAGGTTCAGGAAAGACAGTTCGCGCAATTCCGGGCGTATAACAGTCTGTGATCCTGACAAACGGATATTTGTCTTGTTATTAACTTTAATCGTGGCATTCAGGCCAGGCAGAAAGTCGGTCACTTTAGTATAGGTATGACGCGGATCCCAGGTTTTCACACTACCTACCAGCTGATCGTAATGCTCCACCCGGAGACCCCAGACCACCCGTAATGCCCGACTGAACTGGTTATCGAATTGCAAGAAACCACCATTCAGGATAGTGTTAGCGAGATACCGGAAGGTCTTCCCTTTGATCGCATCGAAGGCGAATTTATTCCCGGTGCCATCTCCGAAATTATCCGTGTTAAATACCTGATCTGCCGGTAATAAGGTAAGTGCAGGATTGTCCAAAGGCAGGTAATTGGCAAATAACTGGGCATCGTATAAGCGGTCCTTGATCTGCAGCATATACCCGCTTTTCAGTGACTGCTTCTGACCAAACATCGTGAAATTATAAGTAAGATCGCCACCGGCTGTATAAATATAATCGGATAAGCTCTGATAGATACGGCTGCCGCTGTTTTGTGACAGGGTATTGGAGATCAGCAGGCGGAAAGGATCCTGGGTATTGGTAAAGCGGGAATAAGAAAGACGGCGCTGATCAGGAATATATCCATCGAGGATATTAAAGGCGCCATACCATTTTAACTTTAATGATTTGGCCAGGCTATGATCACCATTGGCCTGAACAGTGAAGAATGTGTTTTGTTTAAAAGCCAGTTCTGTTCCGGCAATATCTTCACCACGGGTAAAATCAATTCCGCTCCGGCGGGTAACCGAAGAAGGTGAGTTCACGTTAATGATTGATTTTATAGAAATCTTATTCAGCGAGTTGATCTGCATGGATAAACTGCCGAGGGCGCCCACCGTTACTTCCTGTACATAACGATCATCATTGTAATCATAGTTGGTGGTAAATACACCACTGGAGAGGGCGTTGGAACGGTTCACCATCTTCAGGTACCGGTTATTCCGGTTGTAGTTCACCCCGAAAGTACCGCCGATTTTTTTTCCAAAAAGTGTACCGCTGAAACCGCCGTTAAACTGGAAAGAGTAATTTAAAGGAACAGAGGTTGCAGTGGGCGTCCATGCATTCCGCATTTGTTTGCCAATTGCGGTTTTGGCAGCCGGTGATAATGTATCAAAGGCTGCTTTGCGGGTATAACCAGCGGGTAAAGAACGGGTACCATCATCAAAACCCAGCCAGTCTGTTTTGGATTTCTCATCCTTATAGAAGGTATGACCCATGGTTTGTGTATTAAAACCAGACCCAACCTGAATATTAAAGAAGTTCTTGGAAGGAATATCTTTTGTATTTACCTGGATCAGACCACCAGCCCACTCCCCGGGATATTCCGGTACAAAGGCCTTATTAATAATGATATTATCAATCATGGCGGAGGGGATCAGGTCGAAAGAGAAAGTTTTCCGATCTGGCTCGGTACTGGTCAGGAGAATGCCATTCAGCATCGCCTGGTTGTATCGGTCAGCGAGACCGCGGATTACAATGAACTTACCTTCCTGCAAGCTCGCACCAGGTGTACGTTTAAGAACTTCGCCGGTATTACGGTCGGGTGAGCGACGGATCGTCTCGGCAGATATGACGGAAGCGACGGTATTGGTATTCTTCTGGAAAGCTATAAGGGAGTTAACTGACTCTTTGCGGGCTGTAGATACTTTAGTTGTGATCACTACATTGTCCCCGGTTTTTTCCTCTACCTCGAGGGTGATATTCAATTCGTTGATCTGCCCGGCTGTAACTTCCACTTCCGCAACTTCTTTCTTAGCATAACCGACAGCGGTAAAGATGAGGGTGTATTTTTTACCAGCGCTTAATGTGAGGGTGAAACGTCCGTCCACTTCCGTAGTAGTACCACCGGCCGCACCGGATACTTTGATCGTAACACCTGCCAGGGGTTCATTCTTTAAATTGGTAACCTTTCCGGTTAATTTGGGAGATTGTTGTGCCACCGCCAGAAGACCTGAGCACAAGAGAAACAACATCAAACGCATCCTGCGAACCATATCAGTGTATTTGCCGCAAAGATGCCTTCGGCAGGTTACCGGTATGTTACTCCCGGGTTAACCAATTGTAAACGGAATATTACCGGAATGTTAACGATATGGAGTCCGGTTGCATCCGGCAGCTCAGGTACAGATACTTACGAAAGAAAATACCATTTTTACCAGGTCTAATAAGACCTACCGGTCCACCAATGTTACCGGAATATTATTTATTCCCTACTGGATTATTTTACGCTCCGGTAAAAAAAATGGCCAGTCAATAGAAATGCGGTAAATACAAAAAAAGCAAAAACCCAGCTGCTGACCGCAAACTGAATCCCTCCGGATATAATATGACCGCTGGTACAACCACCGGCCAGTCTTGCCCCAAAGAGTAAGAGAAACCCGCCGGTGAAAGCCCATAAAATACGCCCAGCTGAAGAGCTTCCTTTCATCCGGATCCAATTATCGTGCAGGAGCCGGATCTTAAATTCTCCTTTTAATAAAGAGTAAACCAGGCCGGAAAGAAAAGCACCCGTCAGGAACTTCATTTCATAAAACCCGGATTGTTCCACTTGTTTAATGTAGTAAGTATTATCAGTCAGCCCGGTCAGCCGGTCCGCGATATAGGGGTAAAAGGTAGAAGCCCCAAGCACCCGGTCTGATACGATAAATATGGTAACGGTTATTGCCGCAATACCGGCAGCAGCAACCAGCCATTTCAGTTCCTTTTTCTTTTCTATCCGTTGAAGCCAGAAGGCTGCAGCGATCAGGCCACTCCCAATAAATACAGCCAATATATAATAACCAGCAGTGCCGGGCTGAACAGCTGAAGAAAGGGCTATTTTACCCAGGTCCGGACCCATCGTTCCATGTATAGCCGGACTTAACACGGTATAAAGTATTGAGGCAGCTAAGCCACCCAGTATACCAATCAATGCATCCACTGAACCTTGTCCCAGTGAGACAGGCAGTGTACCCGGACAATACCCGAGAATGGCCATACCAATACCAAACAGGAGTCCGCCAACAATAACACTCCCGGCCAGAAATGGCTTAATGTGAAAATCTGCATAACCCAAACCGATAGCAATGCTGAGCCCAATGGCCCCGATACCGATCGCCGCAGCAATGGTCTTGGCTACGGTAAAGTCTTTGAGCACCGCCATCCCTGAAATCGTGTTATAAGTATTGACCTTCGCATATTGAAGAAATAGGCCAAAGAGAAAACCAAGTGAGATAATTAAGACAGTCATAGAAGTAGTTTAAAGGATCATATTAAACAGGTAACCGGAAAGTATCATAAAAAAGGCAATCGCACCAAAGTAAATAGCGATCAACGTCCAGGTCATCACTTTCTTGAGTAACATGGCTTCCGGTAAAGAGAGACCGATCACCCCCATCATAAAAGCGATGGCAGTACCCAGCGGCACTCCTTTGGCCACGAGCACTTGTACCACGGGTATCACCCCGGCTGCATTGCTGTACATCGGCACGCCCATGATTACGGCCAGGGGCACTGCGTACCATTGATCTTTATTTATGTATTGTTCAAAGAAACCGGTTGGCAAAAATCCGTGCATCGCTCCGCCGACCGCAATCCCGATCACGATATAAATGGCAATACCTTTTACGATACCAAGTGCTTCTTTAAGTATACCCGGCATCCGATGGCGCAGACTGGTTTTCTCTGTTTCCAGTTTATCTTCTGTTGCTGCATTCGTAATAACGCCCTGTACCCAGGGGCTGAGGTATTTCTCCAGCTTTAATTTTCCCAAGGTAAATCCGCCAAGTATCCCCAGTACAATACCGGTAGCCACATAGATCGCAGTTACTTTGAGTCCAAAAGCACCAATAAAAATGGCGATGGCTACTTCATTCACTAAAGGGGCTGTAATCAGATACGTAAAGGTGATGCCTAAAGGAATACCTCCTTTCACAAACCCGATAAAGAGCGGCACAGAAGAGCAGGAGCAGAAAGGGGTTATCACACCAAATGCGGACGCGAATAAATATTCCAGTCCATACATTTTCTTACGGCTCAGGAAATTTCTGACTTTCTCCACCGGGAAATAGGAATTGACAATCCCCATGATGGTGATGATAAAAAACAAGAGCAGGAATATCTTCAGGGTATCGAATACAAAGAAATTAAGGGCCTGCCCCCAATGGCTTTCAGCAGACATCCCCACAACTGAATAAATCAGCCAGTCGGCAAAATATTGCAGCCAGTCAAACATGATTGAATTTTATACTAACAACAACCTGACCCTTTGTTTCCGCCATGATCGCAACAACCACCGGTATTCATATCCACGATCCCTGATAAATCACCTTTGGTGGGAAACCCTCTTTGTACCCAACGCAGGATGCCGTGCTTCATATTCACCACTTTTAGGGGGTCGAAACCATGATTAATTAAAAAACCGGCAGCCCGCAAACTTCGGCTTCCGCTCCGGCATACAATGACCAGTTCCTTATCCATGGCCAGTTCTTTATAACGGATCTCAAATTCACTTAGCGGAATATTGACAATGGACGGCACATCAAAAGCCAGTTGTTCCACTTCATTCTGCTCCCT
>JAKQJH010000351.1 GCA_029561255.1 Bacteroidota bacterium
GATCAGGACTTGTTTCAGTTCGTTTTCAAAAGTTTTCAACGATTGTTCTCCGAATTGCCTGAGTCCACCGCTGCCAAAATTTCCATCCATCATCACTATGATCATTGGCTTTGCTTTTTTTGCCGCAATCAGGTTGTCGAGTATGAGGTCCGTTTTTCCCTGTTGTGCCCAGCCCCGCTGATCTTCACCGCCACCATGCAAAAGGTAGAGCACCGGAAATTTTGTCGTGTTAGTGGAGTCATATGCGGGTGGTGTATACACATAGCATTGTCTCCAACTGTTGGTGATTCTTGAATAGTATCGTTTGATCCTGATATCCCCATGTGGCACATTCCTGGTACTGTAATAATTGCCGCCGGCAAAAGGAATTTCAATACCACTGGCCATTCTGCCCATCCCGTAAAAGGATTCACTGGCAGGGTCGGCTACCGCCACACCATCAATTAAAAGAGAATAATAATGGAATCCTTCACTTATTGAGTCAGTGATGACCGTCCACAAACCATTGTCATCTTTTATTAAGTCATATTTTCTTCCAAGGTCTATCTGTATTTTCTTTGCATCAGGGGCTTTTATACTGAATTTTACCCGACTGTCGCTTAGCACCTGGGGATAGGCCCCATTCCGGATATTGGTGGAGGCTGGTGCGCCGGCTACCGGATATTTTGGAAAACTTGTAGCATCAACTGGCTTAAAGATCAGCTGAGAGAACATAAATAAACTGCTTTTCCAGATTTTAAAATCATGCCCGCCGGGTTCAATAAAGTAGATATGCGGCACATTACTCTTCTCAAAATAGTCGTGTGTTCTTTTGCTGAAAGCTATCAGTCCGTCACTGGCACCACATGAAATCCAAAGTAGTTTTAGTTTATTTCTTGCTGCTTCGGCATCCGGCAACAATTCCTGTGGTGGTTTTGTATTTGGTGCAGATGAAAACCCACCGACCCATGAAAATACATCCAGATTACCTAAACCAAAATTCAGGGATTGACCGCCGCCCATCGAGAGACCGGCTATTGCTCTGTGATCCTTATCCGCCAGGACAGGGTATTTCTTCTCCACAAATGGAATGAGATCGGTTAACAGGTCTTTTTCAAAATCGGCAAAAGCCTGTACTTTATCAGGGGCCATAATATTACCGGTGGCACGATCGTCTTTCATAGCCCTGCCATTGGGCATGACCACAATCATCGGTTCAGTTTTTCCCTCAGCATACAGGTTGTCCAATATGATCTGGGGTTGGCCTCCGTTCAGCCATTCCTTCTCATCCCCGCCAATGCCGTGAAGCAGATACAGAACCGGGTATTTGTTTTTTTTGGAATAGCCTGGCGGGGTATAAATGGTGACTTTTCTTTTTACCCCAACTGTTTTTGATGGATAAATCAACGTGTCCACCGTGCCATGTGCGATGGAAGCACGTACGGTATCAAACCCCACTGCAGGAGGAGGGACCTGTGCCGATATTGAACAGTACAGACTACCCAGAATAAGTAGTAATGCCAATTGCTTTTTCATAAGTAAAACCGTTTAACCTTTTTGACTGAACTGAAATTCGGGATTCAGAGATTCTTATTGCTATTGAATAAATTGTACACTGCTGATTTTTACGGAGGCCGGTGTTCCTGGCATTATCCTGAAATACAGATCATGATGCCCGGTAGATTTCGAAACCGCTTTGCGGATGACCTGCCAGTTGTTTTTTCCGGTATCGGGGACTGAGATCACAGCCAGTCTTTTTCCCGTACTCAGGTCATCGGCCCATATTTCAACTGTTGCTTTTGTTTCGGTTGAAACTGTAATTTCTATAGCCCTGGGTGTCTTTTTTCCCAGTTCCACACCAGACAGCATGAACCATCCACCGTTTTCCGTGCTGCTGGTAATGATTTTTTTGGAATTTTCAGTGATTATCTGAATGCCAAAATAATTACTGTAGCTGTGTGCCGGAAGGGGAGAATAGCCGTCTTTACAGACAAATAAATCAAAGTCAGCCATTTTGCCCTCTGCAAAAAGTCCGACACTGGTTCCCACCCAGGAATTATAATTGGGTTGTGTTTTATCGAGATTAATGGTACTGACCGGAAGACCCGCGGACATCCAGGTTTTACCATTGCTGCTATAATAGCCGTATAGTTCATGGCCATTCCTTTCGATTTTGAGCCAGACTGTTTTCCCGTATGGATTTGGAATAATACGGATCGCTGTATCACATTGCAGCACGAGTTTATTTCCGTTATCATACGTACTGTATAAACGGGCCATCACTTTCTGATTTCCGTTAGTCAGGTAAATGCCGGCTTTGGCAAGGCTATCGGTGGCATCCATTTCCATTTTTGTGATCGCCGTGTAAAAATGATCCGTTTCTTTCTGAACCAGGTGGGCACGACTGGTATCTCCTTTTAACCGGACCCAGCCTTTTCTATCAGTGAGGGAATAACTGCCGGCTGCTTTTCTGTTCAGGAAATGCCAATCCAGTTTTAATAGGGGACTGTCAAAATAATCACTCAGCACACTTCGCCAGGCGATGCCTGATTTGGGTAAGTTGGGTTTAGGAACAGGTGCGGTGGTGGGGGCCATTCCCAAGGGACGATCAGCTTCCCATATTACCGGGTAAAGCGAGGTTTGCCTTCCGGATCCGGACCAGTCATCGGGATCATATTTTTCATAACTCTGTCCAATGGTCCACCAGGTTCCGTCTTCCAGTTGAAGCGGGGCCGCAATATGATTGGGTCTCCGGAATCCTGTGTGTGGGTCAGCAATCGGTTTAAAAAATTCACCCAGTCTTTCCCATTTGGTGGAATCGGCGGTGAGTTCACGGGTTCTCATGACATACTGACCACCGGATACATCTCCCGCGGGGAAATAGAAATACCAGCCATTTCGTTTACACATCACCGGTCCTTCTGCCCAGCTGTACTGCAGGTTTTGATTGATCCAGTCCAGGTTGATCACCGTGTCGGTCAGCTGCCCGTCTTTTCCGAGTGCCTGTAATCGGTTTACCTTCTGGCCGTTTTTAATTACCATATAAGGCTTGCCATCATCATCGATAAAAATAGAGTTGTCGTATCCTAACGGACCTGTAACCGGATTGGTTATAACCTGTACCGGTTCAGACCATGGACCGTAGGGGGAATCCGCTTTACAAAACCATTGACCACCGGAAGAAAAATAAATCCAGTAGGAACCATAGAAATAAGTGATCGCGCCTTGCCAGATTCCCCCGGAGGGACGATCGGCAACAAATGCGGCTTTAGAGGAGGGGACCACCCGGCTGATAATTTCCCAGTGTACCATGTCGGTTGAATGATAGATGGGCAGGTATGGGTTGAAATGAAAAGATGATCCGCAATGGTAAAAGTCCTTCCCGATTCTTATTAAGGTTGGGTCGGGGTGATCGCCCGGTAACACCGGATTCATGTATGTGTTTACCTGTTGGTAATTGAGGGATTCGTTTTTCAAGGGCTGTTGCCCATACGCGGTCATGCTGTTTAAAAAGAACAGGACGATAACATTTTTTAGCATTGATTTCATGGCAATATCATTCATGGTTTAATTTCCCGGTTGTAACCGATTGCAAAATCAGGGTGCGGGTCTTCAGAAGATACTGGTCATTGATCACTTTATTCCGGCTTCATTTCCACGAAAAATATTTCAGGATACAATAACCTGTTTTCGTCTTTGCTCAGCTGTATTAATGCCTGTATTATTACCGGCTTATTGAAAACAAGGTCAGCCTTGATTCCCGTCAGTTGCCCGGTGCAAATGGGAAACGCAGGCTTTTATAGTACTCAAGAGTTTTATCAGGTTGTTCATAGTTTGCCGGTATCGGCATTTTACTAAAGGTCTGGAAGTACAGTAAACAGGAATTACGCCACCAGATTGCTTCTTCCTGTTGAATAGCCAATAGCTGCTTCACGTGAGAAAACCGTTCCGGGTCTACAAAAGTTTTTAGCCGGTCCCATGTTTGCTGCATCTCTTTCACCTGGTCGGCCCCGGTGTAATAACGGTAGCAGAGTTCATTCCAGAGGGAGCGGCCGCTTTTGGTAGGGTACGTCCAAGGGACATGGTGAAACCACAACAGGTACTTTTCGTCTATCGTTTTAAGGTCTTCCCATTGTTTCCTTGCCTCGGGGAAATATTGTGCAATTGCGTTACTGCCACTTTGGGTCCGGTTAAATCCGACGCCAATACTATCCGCTTTATGGTAATAGACGGAATTCCATTCCGGCCTGTTTAAGAAGCTGACCCAGGGACCAGGTCCGTAATGTCCATTTGCCCCCATGATATGGTGTAATCCCAGCGGGTTAGAAAAGTTCACCATCGTTTCCCGGCTTTCCAGCATCATCGATCTGGCCGGTGTTATAAATTGCAAATCATTGGAGAAAGTACTGCGCAACCATTCTTCTGCGAGGGCCGCGCTGCTCAGTCTGTAGTCCCAGCATAATCTTCCATATGCATACCAGTTGGCTTGTGCAAACGGGTGGCCGCACCAGTTGATATCATTTCCGATATTGGATACGCCGGCCATTCCGTTC
>JAKQJH010000361.1 GCA_029561255.1 Bacteroidota bacterium
TCACGCACATCGCCAATAAAATATTTTATCTTGGAGTTTTTGTAGAACTGACGCATATCGTCCTGCTTCTTCTCATCACGACTGAAAATCCTTATTTCCCGGATGTCAGTATCGAGAAAGCGTCGCAGAACGGCATTCCCAAATGAACCGGTTCCGCCGGTTATCAATAAACACTTTCCGTTAAAGTCCATTCCATTATTTTTTGAAATTCCCGGGTGCTGCTGTTTCGCCTTATTAAAGGTAAAACCGGCTACACCGCTTTCTGATTAAACTTGAATGTGCCGTTAGTAGTATGATACTCGGGAATCAATTCTTTCATCAGATGCACCACCTCCATGTTTGAAAGGGAATAGAGATCCCTGAGGAGGGTGTCAATTTTCTCCAGTACCAGTTCACCATTGATCTCCTCAACAAGTGCTTTCCTGATCTTTTCATGGTGGGTGGGGAGGGTTTTTTCATGATCGGTCACCAACTCCTCATAAAGCTTCTCTCCGGGCCGCAAACCAATATATTCAATACGAATATCCTTATCCGGAATGAATCCTGAAAGCTTTATCATGGCTTTTGCCAGATCAGCAATCTTGACCTGCTGCCCCATATCGAATACAAAAATCTCTCCTCCCTGCCCCATGAATCCTGCTTCAAGCACCAGCTGGCAGGCTTCAGGGATGGTCATGAAATAGCGGTACACCTCGGGATGGGTCACTGTTACCGGGCCACCATTTTCTATCTGTCTCGCAAAGATAGGAATGACGGAGCCGTTGGAGCCAATAACATTACCAAAGCGGGTGATTATAAACTGTGTATTATGTCCGGCTTCCTGGGCAACTGATTGTACAACATGTTCGCACAAACGCTTTGAGGCGCCCATCACGCTGGAAGGATTAACCGATTTATCGGTTGATATCATTACGAACTTCTCTGCACCATACCTGACAGACAGGTCTGTGACTGTCCGGGTACCGCCGACATTAACGCGAATGGCTTCGTGCGGATTCTCCTCCATGAGGGAGACGTGCTTATAGGCTGCTGCGTGGAAGACGATGTGCGGACGGTGTTCTTTGAATATCTGTTCCATCCGCGCTTTGTTGGTCACATCAGCCGGGAGTATGCGGAACCTGATATCAAGGAATTTTTCCTTCAGCTCATTCTGCAGAAAGAAAAGGGGAGTTTCAGCCTGATCAACCAGAATGACCCTCTCACAATGGAAACTTGTCAGCTGGCGGGCAATCTCCGACCCTATTGAACCGGCCGCACCGGTAATCATTATTGTTTTGTCCGAAAGGCCTTTCTTTATCAGGTTGATATTAAGCTTTATGGGGTCACGCCCGAGAAGGTCTTCAAGGTCAACGCGTCGTAGCTGTGGCAACCTCAACTGTCCTGAAACCCATTTATCCACTTCGGGAGTATCGAGCACCTCAAGGCCCAGATTGACTGCTTTACGGATTATACTGCTCTTTTTGTCAACGCTGAGTGCCTTAATGGCAAACACCAGACTCTCTATCCTGTTTTTCTCAATGAATGCCGCGCTCAGTGCAGACGGGCCATAGACAACTATGCCGTTGATTTTCTTTCCCTGTTTGTTTTTATCGTCATCAATGAAGCCTGACACGTGAAAACCGTAACGAGGGTCGCTCATTATAACCCTCTTGACAACAAACCCCAGCTCTCCAGCGCCGTAAACCAGGACATGTTTTTTATTGACAGATGTGCCGGTGGCAAAACGGAAGATCATCTTGATAATAATCCGTTCAGCAAAAAGGATAATTGATACAACTACATAATGGATCAGGATAATTGAGTGGGGTATTACCATTAAATCACCCCATTGCATCCGCTCGCCAAAGAATGAGAAAAGAACCAGAACCAGTGCTGAGCAACTGGTAACAATAAATACCAGTGTAATATCAGTGAGGGTAGCATGTCGCAGAAGACCGGTATATGACTTAAATATAAGACAGAAGAGCGCGTAGATTGCCGTGGCAATCAAACCCTGCCATATAAAAACATCCAGCCATTCCCCTGGAATGCTGAAGTTGAATCTCAGGAGATAAGCAGCTATAAATGCCAGGAATACGATGGTGAGGTCTGTTGTTAACACCAGCCATCTGGGAGCAGAATACCTGTTGAAAAGGTCAAGTGCCCTCCGTCTCAGTTTCAGAATCCATGTTGGGTAAACAATCGCCATTTCTCTCCTTCCAATGTCCTCTAAATAATCTGACAATCAAACACCTTCTATCCGGCAATCTCATCTCTGAAAAGTGCCCTTTGTTCACGTCCGGGTATGCTTCCGCCCCGTCAGTCCCAGTGTCCTTCTTTTGTAAACGCCTA
>JAKQJH010000362.1 GCA_029561255.1 Bacteroidota bacterium
ATGCTGATAATATTCTTTGGCCAGGCTCAGACTATCAAAATAATGAAAAAGTGAGGCAGTCATATAGTGACCATGAAATGCCAGCGAATCCAGTTGATTAGCGAGAAGGGAGGGCAGCACCTGTAGCAGTTTTTTCAGTGCAGAACGGTTTAGTGCGGCTTCCTGCTCTTCTGAATAATCTTTTCGGAGGGGGAGTTTTTCTGCTTCCAGGTACTCTTTTTCTGCAGACTTGTATAAGGTCAGGTATTCTGCTTCAGATGGAGCTGACTGTTGTGAGAAGCTGAATACCAGTACCAGTATAAATAGTATGGATGATAAAAAATATTTCATGATAAGCTAGTAAGCTTATCAAAAATAATACTCCATCAGCATTAATGCGCAACTATTACCACACAAGGGGGGCGTGGTTTGGCCACTTTCTGAAGACGGCCGGTGAAGGAGGGGTCAGTGCTGGTAGCACCGCCGCGCAGGAATACGCCTTCCGTAGTCCGGTCATTCAGAATTTCCCAGACATATTCTGGTACATCTGCCATCGTTTCGTACCAGTACAGCAATACCTTCAGTTTATTCTGTGACTTGCCGCTGGCATCATTGATCCGGTATTTTATTTCAATTGTTTTCTGGTCATCATTTTTTGGATTGGCACCAAAAACACCTTTCCTTATAGATTCTGCCAGATTGATACTGCCATTATCTGTTCTTACTGCACAACCACCTGTGTTTGCCAGATTATCATCATCAAAATTGGATCCGCTTACAGGAAGTACCCTGCTTTCACTGGCGTTGTAAACAGGGTGAGCTACAGAGTCCCCATTGGCCAGGATATAAAAATAATCCCGGAATGTGATGCCTGAGAGTACAACCATAGTATTGGTCGTATCACCTGTAGGGGATGTATGCGTGATGCGATACCGGAGGCCGGTTTCACTTTTTGAAACATTTATAGCACCGGTGGTTTCATCGATTTCAATGCCATCCGGAAAACCGGTATACTCGCCCGGACGGGTGGTGACCGGGTTTACAATATAATCACCTGAACCGGGTTTTAAATAAATGATTGAATCGCCATAGCTCAGTTTATACGGCCCCGAAGGATTTTCAGGAACATCATTACCCGGCTTGTCACAAGCCATAAAGCCCGCACTGAAAGCTGCGAATAAGCTGATTACAAGAAATTTACGGGACTGATTCATGGGCCTTTTTTGTGGGTAACCGCCGTTTCAAAAAATGTAACCGGCAGACAGAAATGAATTACAAAATTTTTTCAAAGTTACAACATTTATTATGCCAAAAAGATGACCGAAATCAGTTTGTCTGGCATTGATCAAATGGGCACCTTTGCGGAACTGAAAATGAAGGCCATATGAAAAGAATCGGACTTATACGTGAAGGAAAAATTCCGGCAGATAACCGGGTGGCACTGACCCCCGCTCAATGTAAATGGATACTCAAGAATAGTCCTGATATTCAAATTGTTGTGCAAAGTTCACCAGACCGTTGTTTCAGCGACCGGGAGTACATTTCCGCCGGAGCTGAATTGAAAGAAGACCTGTCTGATTGTGACATCCTGTTTGGAATTAAAGAAGTGCCTGTCAGCCAGCTGATTCCCGGAAAAACCTACCTTTTTTTTTCGCACACAAAGAAAAAGCAACCCCATAATCAGCCCCTGATTAAAGCTGTAATGGATAAAAAAATCACCCTGGTTGATTATGAATGCCTTGAACATGAGGATGGACAACGGATCATTGGTTTTGGCTTTTTTGCCGGAATTGTTGGCGCTCATAATGGCATGATGGCGTACGGACTCCGTACAGGTTTATACAAGCTGGACCGTGTGTACAAACAACGCAGTTTCCGGGAACTCATCCACAATTATTTCGGGTTGCGTTTACCGAATGTGAAAATTGCCATAACCGGTTCAGGCCGGGTGGCGCACGGGATTCTGGAGATCATGAACCTGATGGGTATTCATGAAGTGGAAAATGATGAATACCTGCGCCGGCGGTTCTCTTACCCGGTATACACCCAGGTAAAAGGGGCCGAACTCTACGGACACAAAGTAACGGGCAGCTATAATCGCCTTGATTTTCATGCGCATCCGGACCAATATACCTGCAGGTTTTTGCCATATGCTGCTCAGACGGATATTCTGATGAACGGGGTGTACTGGGATAAAAACGTGCCGCGTTTGTTTGAGAAGGAAGAAGCCTGCTCGGATGAATTCATCATTCAGACTATTGCGGATATTACTGATGATGCTAATGGTTCGGTTCCTATTAATGTCGGGGATCAGACCATTGAGGATCCGATCTATGGTATCGATAAGAAAACACTGGAAAAAACAGCGCCTTATCTTCCTGGTTCCATTGATATCATGGCCGTAGGTAATCTTCCCAATGAACTGCCTCGTGACGCCAGCCGCTATTTCGGCGAACAACTGATCAAATTCATATTGGAAGACCTGCTCAGCAATGGTTCTCCGATCATTGAACGGGCTACCATCGTTAAAGAAGGAGCATTGACCGCTGAATATGAGTATATGCGGGAATACGCTGAAGGAAAATAAATTCAGAGATAGAGATAATAATCCCGGAGCAACCCCACAAACTCCGGGGTATACTGATCCTTTTCATCTTTAACCGCCAGTTCTCCGGTTACAATAGCGCCGGGTGCTTCGGCATTGAATTGTAATTCAATCAACATCCTGAAATAATCCAGCCGCACCGCCGGTCTGACCCGGATGTGCTGATGAACTACAAAGCCCGTTTCTTTTATTTTTTCCAGTAGTTCTTTTTCCCTTTTATAGGGTAATAAGAGAAAGATACTTCCCTCTTTCTTCAGCAGTTGTTTACAACAGGCTAACAGTTGATGAAACAGGAGTCCTTCGTTGTGATGGGCTTTATTTTTTTCCGTGTTATTTCCTTTCAGTTCCTTTTCATAAAAAGGCGGATTACTGAAAATGATATCATATTGATGAGCGGGATGATATTGCTTGATGTCTGCCTGGTGAACGATAATCTGTTTCTCTTTTCCCGCTCCAAGAATATTCTTACGCGCTTCTTCCGCTGCCGCAATTTCAATTTCCACTGCATCAATCAGATTATCCGGGTTCTGTTGGGCCACCATCAGACTGAGCAAGCCAGTACCTGTGCCGATGTCCAGCCAACGGCCCTTTTCCGGTTTTCTTTCATGAATGGCTTTGGCTGCCCAGGCACCAAACAGGCACCCATCGGTGGTCACCTTCATAGCGGATTGGTCCTGGTGAATGGTAAATTGTTTGAAACGGAAATAGGAGTTAGCCATACCTTAATCAGATGACCAGGCAGCCCTGGCAGAAGAGGAAATGGTGATCGGATCCGTTTGACCTTCCAGGAATTTGTAATAAGCGGTAATGGCGATCATACCGGCATTGTCGGTACAATACTGGAACGCGGGGATATAAGTGTTCCAGTTGTATTTTTTTCCCATTTCCTGGAAACTGTTCCGCAGTCCACTGTTGGCAGAAACTCCTCCGGCCAGGCAGATCTCTTTTATACCGGTTTCAACCGCCGCTTTTTTCACTTTATTCAGGAGTATGGTCACAATACGGTGCTGGATAGACGCACAGATATCGGCCAGATTGTCCTGGATAAAAGCCTGTTTCTCTTCTTCAGTTGCGGTAAATTCTTCCTTGAATAAATTACTCTTACCGGCATTTTGTAAAAAATAAAGGATCGAGGTTTTCAAACCACTGAAACTGAAGTTCAGTCCAGCGATCTGTGGTTCAGGAAAAGGGAAACGGTTAGGATTTCCTTCCTTCGCATATTTATCAATCAGGGGGCCGCCCGGGTAAGGAAGTCCAAGCAGTTTGGCTGATTTATCAAACGCTTCGCCCGCGGCATCATCAATTGTTTCACCGATCACTTTCATTTTCACCGGACTCTCACATAATACGATCTGTGTATGTCCGCCACTCACCGTCAGACAAAGAAAGGGGAACGCCGGTTTGGGATCATCAATCAGGTTGGCCAGCACATGGGCCTGCATATGATGTACAGCGATCAGGGGTTTATCCAGTGCAAGTGAAAGTGATTTGGCAAATTGACCACCTACGAGCAGCGATCCGATCAGTCCGGGTGATTGTGTAAAGGCAATGGCGTCCACCTCGGCCAGGGTATGATTCGCTTCCTTCAACGCCTTATCCACTACCGGTACAATATGCTGCATATGGGCTCTTGAAGCCAGTTCCGGCACTACTCCGCCATATTGTTCATGGATCGCCTGTGTGGCAATAAAATTCGACAAAACCTTACCATCCGCACAGATAGCGGCTGAGGTTTCATCACAACTAGATTCTATTGCTAGGATTATCGGCATAAATACAAAATTAGCCAAAAAAATAATGTGCCAATTAGCCAATGTGCCAATATGCCAATTAGCTAATGTGCCAATATGCCAATGTACCAATTAGCGAAGGTCAAGTAAAAGAAATTTAAATTTTTGGTTTTTTACCAGAGTAAATGAGAAATTCGAAGATCAGATGCGGAAAATATTTTGAAACAAACTCATTGAGAATAAACAAATTAGTTAAGTTGATCCTCAAGTTAGACGACGGATAAACTGAGTATTGTTATTTTTTTGATATTTAGCAAATGAGTGAGTATACAAAAGACAATATCATTCTTTCTCT
>JAKQJH010000380.1 GCA_029561255.1 Bacteroidota bacterium
TGTCCGCATTTATCCAGCTTGACCAGCCAGAGGTCCCAGTAGTCTCGGTTGGGTTGCGGACTGACATCCCCGCTTTTTGAATCAGTATAGCCGCCCACGATGGTACCTCCATCCAAAGTCATTTTAATTGTAAAGGGAATATCCACATTGCCGCCGCCATATTGGGTGGCCCATTGAAGGGGCGGGGTTTGCGCATAAGCCGAACTGTATACAAGGAATAGCAGTAAGGCGGACAGCCGGGCAGTGATGTTCAGTTGATGGTGTTTCATAGCATGAGTAGTCCGCCTGTTAATACAAGGATTGTGCTATGATTCCATTTTCGGGGATAAGTTTCTACTCATCCGCCATGAATTTTTACTCCGCAATTTTCCGCTGGTAAAACCGACAGACTTTTTGTATACCGCATTCAGGACACTTGGGCGTACGGGCCAGGCAGGTATACCGGCCATGCAGGATCAGCCAGTGATGAGCCTTGTGAATCAATGATTCAGGAAAATTTTTAATCAGTACTTTCTCCACGGCCAGCGGGGTGCTGGCGGTTTGCGGTACCAACCCGATCCGTTTACTTACGCGGAATACATGGGTATCCACGGCCATATTCGGTTGCTGATCGATTACTGAAGTAATTACATTCGCCGTCTTGCGTCCTACCCCCGGCAGTTTAACCAGTTCGTCCACCGTCATCGGAATTTCGCCGGCAAACTCCTGGACCACTTTGTCAGCCATCCCAATCAGATGTTTGGTTTTATTATTCGGATAGGAAATACTTTTAATCAGGGGGAAGAGTTCATCAAAATCCGCTTTGGACATGGATTGTACATTGGGGTACCGGGCGAAAATAGAAGGCGTGGTCAGGTTTACCCGCTTGTCTGTGCACTGGGCTGACAGGATAACGGCCACGAGCAGTTGATAGGGATTGTCGTAAAATAATTCAGTTTCGGCTTCAGGTGCATGTTCCTGGAAATAGTCGATGATGAACTGATAACGTTGGTTGCGGGTCATGCTGCAATTTACGGATAGTCCAC
>JAKQJH010000384.1 GCA_029561255.1 Bacteroidota bacterium
TGACTTTTCTCCCAACTCAATCAGACATAATCAGGGAATTTTAGTTTAACAAGGGGGATTGGATATATAAGATTACTGTTTGTCCAGCCGGAGCGTTTTCACATCCGACCCTATAGTCTGTGTGGCTTCCACATAAGTCCAGCTGTTCCGGGTTATCAGCCAGCTGCCGTTGATCTGATTCAGCGGATAAGTGGCGGCAGTAAAATTGGCGGAAATGATCATGGTGCTGGTATTCCCGTCCCAGGTCCCGGTTTTTTCTACGGTACCACTTTTAATGGCATCCACCGTCCGGTTGCTGTAATACTTGAATTTGTAAAGGGAATAATCCGGGGTGGTTGGGGTTCCATTGACCGTGAAGCTGCTGATGACCCACTCCCCATCCGTCATAGCCCGTATGACCAGGTCGTCCTGGGCATTTTCAATTGCTTTTTTACAACCTGTCAACAACAGCAACAGGCTGCAGGCCATGATCAGTCTTTTCATATTTCCGGTTTACTTGCACAAATTAGGTCTAAAAAACTGCTTATCCAACAGGTAAATTCACCCGTTTAAACAGGTTTTAAGGCGGTCTTAACGCAAGCGGATGTACCATTCCTGATTAATTCGGTAATTTCACAAGCACTTATAACTTTATTGTGAAAACAAAACTGCTCCTCTTCCTTGTTTTTACCTGTTTCTCTATTAACGGATTCAGCCAAAAACCCGAAGAACTCCTCCAGCAATGGTACCAGAAAGCGCCGGTTGAAAAAATCTGGCTGCACTGCGACCGTGATAATTATGTTGCCGGCGAAACGGCCTGGTTCAAAGCCTATTTTTATTCCGATTTTCAGCCGGATACCCTCAGTTCCATAGTGTATGTAGAGCTGTTAAATGTAACCGGTGCCATGGTTGCCCGCCAGGTATTCCCGGTATTACTGGCTACTTCCTATGGCCAGATGGAACTGCCAGATACTTTGACCACCGGGATATACCAGTTAAGGGCCTATACGCCCGCTATGTTGAATAACGGGTCTGAATTTGTCTTCAAAAAAAGAGTGCATATCTATGGGAAGAAAGCAATAAAAAAAGAAGCGATTCCCGCTCCGTCTGTTCAGCTTGACTTTTTCCCGGAAGGGGGAAATCTGATTAATGGATGGGTCAATACCATCGCATTCAAGGCCACTGATGAAAATGGATTACCGGTAGAAATGAAAGGCCTCATCCTTGACAGTAAGGGTACTGAAATCACCCGTTTCAGTACGTATCATGACGGACTCGGTTTCTTTGAACTCACCCCTGTAAAGGGAGAAAAGTACGCGGCCAAAACAGAGCTCCCGATCGCCGGAAAAACATTTCTTTTACCAGAGAGCCAGGATATGGGTTTGTCACTCAGCCTGATCCCGCATCCGCAAGGAAGTTTTTTTGAAATCCGGCAGCGGGTAACGGATGCTTCGATGAAGGCCGCTTATATGATCGGGCAGATGCAACATCATTTGGTGTTCCGGCAGGAACTCTTGTCAGCAAAAGATGAATGGCAAGGGGTGCTGAATACAGAGAAACTGAATTCAGGCATCCTGCAGGTGACGGTTTTTTCAAAAGAGGGGATCCCCCTGGCAGAACGGCTTGTTTTTGTGAATAACAAAGAATATACACGGCAGGCTTCTGTAAAAGCAGATACCCTCAACATAATCGAAAAGGGAAGGAATCATTTTAAAATACGGATACAGGATACCATCCAGGGAAGTCTGTCTGTATCGGTGACCGATGCGGATTATGCGCTTACTCCTTACCGTGAAGAGAATATATACTCCGGCCTCTTGCTCACTTCCGATCTCAAAGGGTATATTCATAACCCGGCCTGGTATTTTGCATCCGATAATGATTCTGTAAAAATGGCTACGGATCTGCTGATGATGACCCATGGCTGGCGCCGATTCCGTTGGCAGGAACTGGCCCAGAAAGTAAAACAACCTTTATCCTTTGCCGATCCGTCTTATATCACCATTACCGGAAGAGTAACCCTGGATGGCACCAACCGGTCTTTTGGGGAGAAAAACCTGCTGGCCCTCATTACTGCCGAGGGAATGAAAAGGAATGCGCAGTTTATCAGTACGGATAAGCAGGGAAATTTTAAACTCGATTCATTACTATTCTTTGGCAGTGCCCGGATCTTTATCCTGGATATCAAGGGCCGTAAGAGTCAGTACATTGATGTGAAAATGACCAGTGATTCATTGGGTCGCCCATACCCGATAGCCATTCCCGGATCGTCAGATTTTGCCACGGTGAATGTGAAAGAAAAACAGAAACAGCTCGCGGAAGATTTTGATGCCATCCAGAAAGCCAATGGCATTATGCTGGAAGGAATTACGCTTAAAGTGCGGAAGAAAAGTCCGACCGAAGAACTGGATGATAAGTATACCCGTGGGATGTTCAGTGGCATGGCTCAGAAAACCTTGGACCTGGTGAACACGGACCAATTTATTTCGGAGAATAATATTTTCGATTACCTGATGTCACGGGTACCAGGTCTGGATGTAACCAATGAAGGGGCTGAGTATAAAGTGTATTACCGGCAGGGTCCATCATTGAGTTCACTGGGTCCTATCCCCATGACCCTTTACCTCAATGAAATTGAAACCGATGCCAGTGTGATTGCTACTTTGCCTGCTACTGAAATTGCGATGGTAAAAGTTTACAGCCAGTTTGTCGGGGCAGTCGGTGGAGGTGCCGGAGGTGCCATGGCCATCTATACCCGCAAAGGATCTGATATTGTCA
The DNA here is from genome assembly GCA_029561255.1 of Bacteroidota bacterium. Taxonomy (GTDB): domain Bacteria; phylum Bacteroidota; class Bacteroidia; order Chitinophagales; family Chitinophagaceae; genus JJ008. The sequence continues at coordinate 2,758 of JAKQJH010000384.1, forward strand.
ATTCCTCCCGCGGCGATATCATCCGCTATAGTGGGTTTACCCTGGTCAAGGATTTCTTTGCCCCCAATTACAAAACCGACCCGGCCCTGCTGAAGAAACCCGATACCCGCATCACCATCGACTGGCGCCCGAATATTTTCGTCAACAATATTGATCCGGTGATTCCGATCAGTTTCTACAACAGCGACCGGACCAAACGGTTCCGCGTTGTGGTGGAAGGGATGACGACGTCGGGGAAGCTGATATCGTTG
>JAKQJH010000388.1 GCA_029561255.1 Bacteroidota bacterium
GATTATGCCTTGTGGTAAAAAAAGGAAGCGTCATAAAATTGCGACGCATAAGCGTAAAAAAAGACTGAGAAAGAACCGTCATAAGAAGAGGAACAAATAAGTTCAACAGGTTTAAAAGGTTTAAAAGGTTCAAGAGGTTAGATAATCTCCTCAACCTTTTAAACTTCTTTAACCTTTTAAACTTTTAAACTCTTTTATTCAGTTCACCGGTTGTTTCGCCGTATTCGTTTGCACCCCGCCCACATTAACCCGCAAATTTTCTACAGGTACAACCCGCATTCCATACGGATGCCTGGCAACTGGTGTTTACAGCACTAAGGTGTTTCATTTATGTAAGCTGTAATGAACAAAGAACTAATTATTAATGCGGCTCCCCAGGGCGTTGAAATCGCCCTGCTGGAAGATAAAAAGCTGGTAGAACTGCATAACGAAAAAACGGATGCACGTTTTGCTGTGGGAGACCTGTATCTCGGAAAAGTTAAAAAACTGATTCCGGGACTGAACGCGGCATTTGTAGATGTGGGTTTTGAAAAAGACGCCTTTCTGCATTATACCGACCTGAGCCCTTATGCCAAATCCCTCCTGAAGTTCACGACCATGTGCATGAACCATAAGTCTGAGCAGGGACTGGATTTTGGCAAATTCACGATTGAACCCGAGATCGTAAAGACCGGCAAGATCAATGAAGTACTGGGTGGTAAACCGCATATTCTCGTTCAGATTCTCAAAGAACCCATCGCTGCCAAAGGCCCCCGTCTGAGCTGTGAAATCTCCCTGCCCGGCCGTTTTGTGGTACTCACTCCCTTTAATGATATTGTAGCCGTTTCCCGGAAGATCCATTCTTCGGAGGAAAGAAAACGCCTGCAGAAGATTGTGGAAGCCATCAAATCAAAGAATTTCGGCGTGATTGTACGGACCGCGGCGGAAGGAAAGAACACGGCCGAACTTCATGAAGATCTTTCTGCCCTCGTAGAGATGTGGGAAACCATTCAGAAAAATCTGAAAGGAGCTGTGGCGCCGGCCAAGATCCTGAGTGAGCAGACCAAGACTACGAGTATTCTGCGCGATCTGCTCAACGAAGACTTCAACCGGATTGTGGTCAATGACAAAACGATTTTTGCAGATACTAAAAGCTATATCCAGCGCATAGCACCGGATAAAGCGGATATCATTTCCTTTTACCAGAACGGATCCACCATTTTCGATTCTTTCGGCATTACCAAACAAGTGAAATCCTCTTTCGGCAAAACGGTCAACCTCAACAGCGGCGCCTATGTGATCATTGAACACACCGAAGCCCTGCATGTTATTGACGTTAACAGCGGTTATAAGAGTGTCAGCAATAACCAGGAGCAAAATGCCCTCGAAACCAACCTGGAAGCGGCAGAAGAAATTGCCCGTCAGCTGCGCCTGCGCGACCTCGGAGGTATTATTGTAGTAGACTTCATCGATATGAAGCTGCCCGACAACAAACGGAAGCTGGTCGAAAGAATGGAAGAGTTCATGAGTACCGATCGTGCCAAGCATGCGGTACTGCCGATCTCCAAGTTTGGCCTGATGCAGATCACACGCCAGCGGATGAAGCCGGAAATGAATATCAATACCCAGGAAGTCTGCCCGAGTTGTAATGGTACCGGAAAAATCTCTTCCACCCTTTTACTGGAAGATGAAATTGAAAAGAACCTCAGCTACCTGATCACCCATAAAAACGGCAACCTCAAATTGGTGGTACACCCGATATTATACTCCTACCTGTCCAAAGGCTGGCCCTGGAATACCAAGATGGCCAAGTGGAAACGTAAATTCGGACAGAAGACAAGACTGGAACAAGACACCAATTACCATCTTACCGAGTATAAGTTTTTCGATAAGCATGATGAGGAAATAAAGATGAATTAAAGGGGATTTAAATTTTTTTTAAGGGCTGTTGCTGAAAAGTAACGGCCCTTTGGTTTATAACAGAAGCAGGCTGAGCGGGGGAATGAGTAATGAGTAATCAGTAATGAGTAGCCCGGGAAAATACTTTCATAGCAGATGCAGGTTTAGAGGGGGAATGAGTAATGAGTAGCTGGTAGTACTGAACTTAATTTTGACACAACCCGCTTTGGAAAAAGCCTCTTACAGTAATGACTTTCCCCCTGTACTCATTACTCATTACTCATCCCCCCCCCTCCCCCCACAAAAAAAGAGGCTGCCCTTTTCAAGACAGCCTCTTCTATAAAGATGATGATTAACTATTAATATCCGGAATTCTGTGCCAAGGTGCCACGGGAGGCATCCACTTCCCGCTGGGGAATGGGGAATACCATTTTGTCGGCATTATAGGCAAATCCATCCGCACTTTGCTTCAGGCGCTTCAGGTCATGCACTGCATGTCCTTCATGAGCCAGTTCGAGTTTTCTTTCAGCCAGGATATCAGCCAGTACCACTGAACCTAAAGAAGTCAAACCCGCCCTGTTACGGATACGGTTGACATCATTTACCGGGCTATCTCCAATAGAAGTGCTGGAACGTAAATTAGCTTCAGCACGGGTAAGGTAAAGTTCTGCCAGGCGGATAACCGGCAGTACTTTATACTGTTGTTGCCATTTACCACTGCGTACATCTCCGGCACCGGAGTAAAACAGGTCAAGACGGGCATCTCCGCTGCTGTAAAGGGCGGTATGACTAGCCTGGATAGATACATCACCATCCCGTCCACCATAAGAAGGAATAGACCAGAACAGGTGCATATCGTTGGACCCATCCTGTGCACTTACCTGGATGGCCAGGAGGTATTCAGCTACATTGGAACTGTTGTTGAATGCAGCGGCATATGAAGCAGCCAGGCTTTTCCCATTGGCCGTTGCTACAGTGATGCCACGATTAGCGGCATCCCTTGCATCTGCGAAACGCTCCATCTGCAGGTACACACGTGAAAGCATGGCAGATGCCGCAGGCTTGGTTGCATACACAGAATTGGTATTGGGCAGCAGATTTTCGGCTTCGGTTAAATCGGCCAGGATCTGGGTATACACCTGCTCCACGGTGCTGCGGGCCACAAAGGAACTCTGGTCAATACCCCGGGTGGGAGTAAGAATCAGGGGTATACCGGGATTGCTGGTAACAGAACCAGCACTATATGGTTTTGCAAAAAACTTCACCAGTTCAAAGAACATGGCACCACGCATAAACAACGCTTCACCTTTAACCCTGTTCTGATCAGCAGTGTTTACCACATTGATGGCACCAAGAATATTATTGCAAACATTAATAGTGTTGTATGCATCCAGCCATGAATCACGTACGTAACTATTGGTAGTGAGCATGGATTTCAGCCAGATTTCCCTGGGCTGGTTAAAAGTACCTTCCCAACGGATTTCACCATTGGCTGCCAGTAATTCTGAAAAAAGAAACAGGTCACCACCATAAAGGCTGGCGCTACTGATTGCATCATAGGCCCCATTCAGTACTTTCTTCACATTTACATCAGTAGTCAGCGCTATCTCGTCCGCAACACTGTCTTCTGGAAAAATGTCCAGCTTTTTATCACAGGAAGTGAAAAGCACTCCAAGTGCAAAGACTATCGAAATATATTTTTTCATAATTGATTTCATTTAATGGATTAGAATCCGAGATTAATACCAAATGTCATGGATTTGATCTGGGGGGCTGCATAGAAATCGCCACCCTGGTTACGGTTTCCGGCACGGTAATCAGTATTCACTTCAGGATCCCATCCGGTATACTTGGTGAAAGTAGCCAGGTTAACGCCGGTCAGGTAAAAACGGGCAGAACGTATCTTCAGTTTTTTCAGCAGCTTGCTGTCCACATTATACGCCACTGTGATATTCTTCAGACGTACATAAGAAGCATTCTCCACATACCGGCTGGAAGCACCGATCCCATTTCCATAGCCGAGACGCAGCTGGGGCACATCGGTATCATCACCGGGATTCTGCCAGCGTTTCAGCTGATCAACCGTCTGGTTATCGAACCAGTCAAAGCTGGCTGACATAAATCCGCCGGCCCCATTCATCACCTGGTTGCCAAATACGCCCTGGAAAAGCACAGACATTTCAATGCCTTTATAACTGAAGGTATTGTTCAGACCACCAATCCAGTCGGGGTTAGGGTTACCTACCACAAAATCTCCCGCATCATTATAGTCATTGGTGGTGTTCTTGCCATCCGGCAGGAAGTACAGGGCATCTCCATTTGCAGGATCTGCTCCGGCAAACTTAGGTCCGTAAAACACACCAATTCCTTCGCCGACAATCAGGGAGTTCATATAACGGCCATCATTACCCGGAATCAGGGTTTGATCACCGTCCAGCTTGGTTACTTTATTGGAATTTTTCGAAAGATTGAGGTTTGTATTCCATTTGAAACTGCGGGAGTTTACATTCACGCTATTCAGCACAAATTCAAACCCTTTATTCTCCATGGAACCGATATTCACTGTTTGCGTGGTAAAACCGGAAGTGCCCGGAACGGGTACATTATAAATCAGGTCGCGGGTGTTGCGGACATAGTAATCAATCTCCCCCGTCAGGCGGTTGCCAAATAACCCAAAGTCGATACCGATATCTGTCTGGGCTGATTTTTCCCATTTCAGATCCGGGTTGGCCAGCTGAGTGGGCACCAGTCCGGATTGATTATTGTATTTTGAAGCACCCCACAAACCAAGGTGGCTAAAAGCACCAAAGCCTGCATCATTACCTGTCAGCCCGTAACTGGCGCGCAGTTTCAGGAAGCTGAGCCATTTTACACTATTCAGGAAGTTTTCCTGGGAAAGAATCCAGCCGGCAGAAGCAGCCGGGAAGAAACCATACTTGTTATCCTGGCCAAATGCCGAAGATCCGTCAATACGACCACTCAGAGAAACCAGATATTTGTTATTCAACTTATAATTCCCTCTGGCAAAATAAGAAAGAATTGCCCGTGAATTCCCATTCGTTGATCCTCCGGTAATACGTCCGGCACTGGTCAGTCTCTTAAGCGCATTCACAGGAAAATCTTCTCCTGAAACAAATACATTGTCAAACCTGTAGTCCTGGTATGACATACCTGCCGTGGCATCAACATCATGAATTTGTTTAAAGATTTTATTATAACTTAAATAATTGTTGGTATTATAAGTTACTGCGCGATACCAGCTGGCTTCACCATAACCATTGGTTGACTGACCGATAATCGTACGGTTTCCATAAAAACGATCATCGCTTTGATTTTGGATATCAGCAGAAAACTCGGTTTTGAATATAAGTCCTGGTGACAGTTTGTAATTCAAATACAAGCCTCCGATATTTCTGAAGGTCGTAGAGAAATACCTTGAATCTTCGGTTTCAATAAGCGGGTTATAATAAGTAGTGGTTGGACGATCATACAATGCTCCGTTTTGATCGCGAACAGGTGTTATAGGCGCCAGTGCTACTATTTGCATCGGGGTATAGAATTCATTATCATCTGCCACACGGTTAGCAATTGTTCTGGCTAAACTGATATTGAAGCCAAGTTTGAGCCGGTCAGATGCATCATGATCCAGATTAAACCTGGTGGAGAGACGTTGAAAACTATTCAAAAACAGAATTCCGTCCTGGTCATTGAATCCACCACTCAAGAAAAAACGTGTTTTATCTGTTCCTCCGGTTGCACTTATATCAACCATACGTGTTTTGGCCTCTTCGTTAAAAGCCAGTTTCTCCCAGTTCGTGTTTGTTTCCAGGTTTCTCCAATTGGAAAAACCGGAATAACGGGTCAGCCGGTTTTCAGCAAATTCCAGCCAGGAACCGCCATATTGAGCGGGATCCAGCGGATCCACGCCTTCAATAACATCACTGTTGATAGCCGCTTCACGAAGCAAATCCACGTAATTTTTAGCATCCAGGAAACCGCGGTAACCAGTAGGCTTATTTGTACCATACTGGAAGTTGACATTCAGTTGTGTTTTCCCGATTTTTCCTTTTTTGGTGGTAATCAGCACCACCCCATTAGCCGCGCGGGAACCATATATAGCCGCCGCTGAAGCGTCTTTCAGAATATCAAAAGTTTCAATATCATTGAAGTTGATATCTGCCAGATTATTTCCGGAATTACCATCCCCATTAATAGGAATTCCATCAACCACATATAATGGTGTATTTGAAGCAGAAATAGAACCTGCTCCACGGATCCGTACTTTGATACCTTCCCCGACCTTACCACTTTGGGATTCCACAAACACGCCGGCGGCACGTCCCTGGATCGCCTGGGTAAAGTTGGCTACCGGTGTATTGGCTACTTCAGATCCTTTAATACGGGCAATATTACCAGTAAGGTCCTTTTTAATCTTGGTGCCATAACCGACCACAATCACCTCATCCATGCTGCGGGAGTCGCCGGCCGTTAAAGAAATAGTCAAAGGAGCTCCGGTGATGGCAATTTCCCGTGTTTCAAAGCCAATGGCTGAAACAACAAGGGATTTTGTATTTGCATCCACCGTCAGGGTAAATGTTCCATCGTTAGCTGTGGCTGTTCCGTTTCTTGAACCTTTAGCGGTTACTGAAACATTCGATAAAGGGCTTCCACCCGCGTCTGTAACCTTTCCGGTTACTTCTCTGTTCTGAGCTGAAAGGATCTGGGCTGAAAAAAGCACAAATCCAAGCAAGAGCAGTCTTAGTTTACTCATTGTGTTGGTTTTTTTGAAATATAAGAAGGGATAAATATATGTTAACCTTGTCTTAACAAAACAAGAAAACCATGCAGATTGCTGCATGGTTTTGAAAATTGATTGCGATCAACGAACAGGTGTTAACTCCTGTCCCGGCTCCCCATATAGATCATTATATATTGTATCAGTTGTACCACCGCTGCCAGGGCCGCCACTACATAAGTGGTTGCAGCCCACTTCAAAGCATCCTTGGCTTTGGGAAATTCAACGGAATTGGTAATATTAGTCTGCTCCAGCCAGGCCAGGGCTCTTTTACTTGCATCAAACTCCACAGGGAGGGTTACCAGGGTAAACAAAACGGTAACAGCCATAATGATAATACCTACCAACAGGATGGTTGGATTCTTGGTACTGGCCAGTACCACCATACCTGCCAGTAAAATCCAGTTTACCAGCATGGAACTCCACTGAACCGCGGGCACCATTTTGCTACGGAACATCAGGGGACCGTATTGAGTGGCATGTTGTACGGCGTGACCACATTCATGGGCAGCTACCGCGGCAGCGGAAATACTGGTTCCGTTAAATACCTCCGGACTCAGGTTCACTGTCCGGTTTACCGGGTTATAGTGATCAGAAAGAAAACCGTCAACAGATATAACTTTTACATCATATATTGCGTTCTCCCTGAGCATTTTCTCGGCAATTTCACGGCCGGAAAGACCGCTGGCGAGCCCAATTTTACTATACTTTTTGAACTTACTTTTGAGCACCGCAGAGACCAGGAAACTGAGTCCCAGAAAGACCAACGAAACGATAAAAATCTCACTTGTCATGGCTTAAAAATTATTGATTTGAGTATAGGTTATAACAAATTTGCGACCATTTGGATCAGTCCGGTTTTTTTCAGTCGTTTTGTCATTCCCTGCTTAAAAACCGATCTTTTTTTGATTGGCTTATTAAAGATAGGACTTTTTATTTCTATCAGATAACTATTTAACAATCAATTAATTAAAAACATAAACTAATTGATTCAACGGGTAATTTATAGCACCTGACAGGCCTTTTAAGTTATTCACAGCAGCAAAAATTTATTTTGAAATGTGGGGCATAATTGTAACTTAGCAATAGAATTTAATGGGTTAGTAAGTAAGAGGGTCAGTCGTCAGATTGGCCCTTTTTACTTTTCAGGAACGCCTGCCTTTTTTTCTCTCTTTTCTTTTTATAAACCTGCCTTTTTTTTATCTGGATTTAATCAATTGGTTGTTTGATCATCGATCCTTTCTGCTTGCAGTTCCAAATCATTTAATTTTATCGCATGAGTAAAGCAAAATCAACATTTTTTTGTCAGCAATGCGGACATGAAAGTGTGAAATGGGCAGGTCAGTGTCCTTCATGCGGACAATGGAATACGTTTGTCGAAGAACTGGTGCAAAAAGATAACGGGAAAAATAATCCGGGATGGAAAGATTACAACTCCGAAAAAAGAACCGCGAAAACCGTATCACTGAATGAAATAAAAAATACGGAAGAACGCAGACTGCCGACTGCTGATGTGGAACTGAACCGTGTACTCGGTGGTGGCATTGTTCCAGGCAGTCTGGTATTAGTAGCCGGCGAACCAGGCATTGGTAAATCAACCTTGTTTTTACAAAACGGTTTATGGCTGAAAGAAATTGTGGTGCTCTACATCAGTGGCGAAGAAAGTGAACAACAACTGAAGATGCGGGCCGACCGGCTCGGATTAAAGAATGATCAGTTTTACCTGCTGACCGAAACATCCACACAGATTATTTTCCAGGAGATCAAAAAACTGAAACCCCAACTGGTAATTGTAGACTCTATCCAGACCTTACACACCACCCATATTGAATCTTCCCCCGGAAGTGTATCACAGATCCGGGAATGTACCGCCGAGTTTCAACGCTTCGCCAAAGAAACCAATACACCCGTGTTTCTCATTGGGCATATTACCAAAGATGGCAGTATTGCCGGACCTAAGATTCTTGAACATATGGTGGATACCGTTCTGCAGTTTGAAGGGGATCGTCATTATGCCTACCGTATCCTGCGTACATTAAAAAATCGTTTCGGCAGTACCGCTGAACTGGGTATTTATGAAATGACTGATTCCGGTATGAGGGGTGTACTCAATCCGAGTGAAATACTGATCACGCAGAAAGAAGACCAGTTGAGTGGGATTGCGATAGCCGCCACCATTGAAGGGATGCGTCCCCTGCTGATCGAAGTGCAGGCCCTCGTAACGCAATCGGTATACGGTACTCCGCAACGGACCGTCAGTGGTTTTGACCTGCGCCGTTTGCAATTATTATTGGCCGTGCTTGAGAAAAGAGGTGGCTTCCATTTCGGTATGAAAGATGTCTTCCTGAATATTGCCGGTGGTATCAAAGTGGAAGACCCCTCCATCGACCTCGCTGTACTTTGTGCCCTCCTCTCTTCCTATGAAGATGTAACCCTGCCACAACATATCTGTTTTGCCGGCGAAGTGGGACTGAGTGGCGAGATCCGTGCTGTGAACCGGATTGAACAACGGATTGCGGAAGCGGAAAAACTTGGATTTGAAAAAATCCTGGTTTCCAAATACAACCAGAAGGGGCTGGCCAAACAGAAATTTAATATAGAAGTAGTGACCATGGGTCGCGTGGAGGAGGTGTACCGGTATTTATTCTGAGTCTTTTCTTAGATTTACGGTCCAAACCTTATCACTATGTTGTTATTAAAAGAAATGAAGGATTCCCTCCTTCACTTCCTCTTTCCGCATACCTGCTGTGGATGTGGCACCGATATATTACCGGAAGACTCCACCCTTTGCCTGCGTTGCCTGCATGCATTACCTGAGACTTGTTTTGAATGGCATCCCTCCAATCCGGCAGAGAAAATGTTCTGGGGAAGATTGCCCCTGCAAAGTGCCAGTGCTACTTACTATTTCACCAAGGAATCGCTGGTACAACACCTGATGCACCAGCTGAAGTACAAGGGCAATAAAGAACTGGGAGTACAACTGGGAATGCTTATGGGGGAGGCCTTGAAAAAATCGGGACGGTTTCCGGCTGATGCACTGATCCCACTTCCCTTATTCCCAGCCAAAGAAAAAAGAAGGGGATATAACCAGGCCACCATACTCTGTGAAGGAATCTCGGCGGTGCTGCATATTCCCGTGTGGGATCAGGTGGTGCAACGACCGGAACATACCGAAACGCAGACCAAAAAAGGAAGGGTGGAACGATGGAAGAATATGGAAGGGAAATTTATAGTGCAGGACACCCCCCTTCTGCAAAATAAAAGACTGCTGCTTGTGGATGATGTGGTGACCACCGGTGCCACCCTGGAATCCTGCGGGGCGGAATTATTAAAAATACCCGGAGTACAACTGAGTATTGCCACCTTATGCATTGCCGCTCGTTAATGTCAGATTCATGGCTTATTTTTGAATCCAATGAAGTTACCCGGACTCCTCGTTATATCCCTGCTCCTCTTGTTGCATTCCTGCCGGAAAGATTCCTTTATTACCTCGCCTGAAGCCCGGATCGGACTGAGCATAGATACATTGAAATTTGATACGGTATTTGTCAGTGCCGGTTCCACTTTCCGCACACTGATTATCAAAAACGAGAATGACCAGCAACTGCGGCTCTCTTCCCTCAAATTGATGGGTGGCAATGCCTCCGTATTTAAAATGAATGTGGATGGTACACCAGGCCACCAGTTCAGCAACCTGGATATTGCGGCCAATGACAGTCTTTTTGTATTTATACAGGTCAATGTAAATCCCAATGCCGCCAACCTGCCCTTTGTGATACGCGACAGTATACAGATTGAATTTAACGGCAACAATAAAAAAGTACAACTGGAAGCCTGGGGCCGCAATGCCCATTTCTACCGCGACCGGGTGATCAGCAATGATGAGTCCTGGAACAATGATCTGCCTTATGTGATATTGGGTTCACTGGTAGTACCGGATGGAAAAACACTCACGATCAATAAAGGCTGCCGGATCTATGTCCATGCCGATGCGCCGCTAATTGTGGATGGCACCCTGATCGTGAACGGTGAAAAAGATACGTCCGACCGGGTTTATTTCCAGGGAGACAGGCTGGATGACCCATATAAAGATTATCCGGCCAGCTGGCCCGGACTTTTCTTTTTATCGAATGCTAAAGACAATGTGCTCAATTATGCAGTGATAAAAAATGCCTACCAGGCCATCGGGATGCAAGGCCCCGCTTTGAACAGCAATCCTAAATTAATACTTAACGAAACGGTGATCGATAATGCGTATGATGCGGGGATCATAGCGATCAATTCCAGTCTGCGGGCCCGCAATTGCCTGATCACGAACTGCGGAAAAAATCTTTACCTGGTACAGGGTGGCAACTACCAATTCACCCATTGTACGGTGGTAACCTATGCTAACCGGTTTATAGAACATAAAGAGCCGGTCCTCTTTTTATCCAATACGGCCAATAGTGTTACCAATTCTCTGGATGCGATCTTCCGCAATTGTATTTTCTGGGGAGAGAACGGAGTGGTGACAGATGAAGTGGCCGTAGAAAAATCCGGCACCGGCACATTCAATGTCAATTTTGATTATACGCTCTGGAAAGTACAGGCTCCCCCGGCCAACAGTACCATTACCCAGGCAATCAATAATCAGACACCCCTGTTTGACAGTATTAATACCTCCGACAATTATTATGATTTCCGGCTCAAAACCGGTTCCCCGGCCCTGAATAAAGGCGTCAATGCCGGGATATTCACTGACTTAGACGGGAAAATCCGACCGGTGGGACTGCCGGACCTGGGCAGTTTCGAAAAACAATAAGCAAACCATTCCTCCTTTCTTTCCGTTTGGAGAACCAGACGGCCTTATTTTTGTTATTCACCTTATTAAACCAGCGAAAAATGAAAGCATTAGTGATCACCCTTATTATGAGTACTTTTTTAACAGCCGGCTCCATTTATGATTTTAAAGTGACCGGTCTGGATGGAAAAGACATTGACCTCTCAGCCTACAAAGGCAAAAAGATCCTGATCGTGAATACCGCATCTAAATGCGGACTAACACCCCAGTTTGAAGGATTGGAAGCATTATATAAAAAATATAAGGGCAAACTGGTAATCCTCGGTTTCCCCGCCAATAATTTCGCCGGACAGGAACCCAAAAGCAATGAAGAGATCGGTGAATTTTGTAAACAGAACTATGGAGTAACCTTCCCGATGGCTGAAAAAATTTCAGTAAAAGGCGATGACACCCATGCCCTCTACAAATTCCTGAAAGAGCAGGCCGCTGCCAAAGGCTTTGCCGATCCGGTAACCTGGAATTTTGGCAAGTTTCTGATCAATGAGAAAGGCGAACTGATCGCCACCTTCTCCCCAAAGACAACACCGATGAGTGATGAAATTTTAAAATACCTGAATTAATACACCGGACGGTAAACAAGGTGATACGAAAGACCTGTGCCATGTGGTGCAGGTTTTTTTTTGATAATTGAGCATTGTATTTCTTAGATACGAAATGTTCAATGCTCAATTTTCAATAGTTGAACCCCTTCGGGGTTCCAGGGGCCGTGGGGGCACGCATACCCCGGGTTTCACCCGGGGCTATTAAAAGTTTAAGCCCTCCGGGCTTGGTTCCTTTTGAAATTCCGGTTTATGTATTGGACCGTTATAATGCTTCATACCAATTTGAAAA
>JAKQJH010000390.1 GCA_029561255.1 Bacteroidota bacterium
ATCCGCCATATATACGACCGTACGTCCTTTGTATTGTATTTGTGGCAGCATCATGCTTTCTGTATGACCACTCACAAACCGGACAGCTATATTATCGGTAAAACGGGTCTTACCCAGCTGGCCATTGATGCCCCCGTTTACCTCCACGAGTTCCAATTGCCCGCTTTCTTTTATCGGTAAAATATTTTCTTTCAGGAAAGAAGCTTTTTCCCGCGCATTCGGGTACACCGCCCAGTCCCAATGCGCAGCATTGCTCCAGTATTTCGCATTTTTAAAAGCAGGTACCAGTTGATCGCCCGCTCTTTTAATAGCCCCACCACAATGGTCAAAATGGAGGTGCGTCAGGAACACATCCGTAATATCATCCGGATGAAAGCCATGGCTATTCAGGGATTTTTCCAGGGTATCATCACCATGTAAGTGATAATGGCCGAAAAATTTTGCGTCCTGTTTATCGCCGTTTCCCGTATCTACCAGGATCAGCCGGCCTTCATCTTCAATCAGCATACAGCGCAGGGCCCAGTCGCAAAGATTATTTTCATCGGCTGGATTGATCTTATTCCAGATGGACTTCGGCACCACACCAAACATAGCACCACCATCTAATTTAAAGTATCCGGTATTGATTGTATAGAGTTTCATAGTTATAATATTTTTTCCCGCAAAGGACGCAAAGATTTTTGTTTATAGAGAGCATCTTACATCTTCCGATACTCTTTTATGCTTTGCGGGCAAACTTTAAAAGCGTGGCCTCATACAGCAGCGGGCCGGTTGGAAGCCGTAGACACCTTACTGGTCAGCAGCAAAAATACCAGTCCTAACACAAAAAAGACAATCAGTGCGATAATCGAATTACGCATGCTGCCCGTAAGTCCTTCGATTAGTCCAAAACTAAATAGTCCGATCACGATGGCCAGTTTTTCAGTCACATCATAAAAACTAAAGAAGGAGGTGGTGTCTTTAGTTTCAGGCATAAGTTTGGAATAGGTACTACGGCTGAGTGATTGTATGCCGCCCATAACGAGTCCGACTAATGCGGCCAGT
>JAKQJH010000008.1 GCA_029561255.1 Bacteroidota bacterium
TCTCGCTGTGGAATTCATCCGCTATATTATCAAATACGCGATGGAACATAACCGCGAAGACCTCGAGTTTCTGTCGCAGCGGCTGGCGGAGGAAGAGAAAGCATTACCACAGGACAAGCGGAGTGAAATGGGCCTGATTGAGAAACTGGAGTTTGTGCTGAATAATAATTTTGAACGCCTCACTTACACGGATGCGATCGAGATACTCAGGGAGAGCAATCACAATAAGAAAAAGAAATTCCAGTACCCTGTTACCGGCTGGGGAATGGATCTGCAGAGTGAACATGAACGTTACCTGGTGGAGAAACATTTTAAAAAACCAGTGATTCTTTATAACTATCCCGCGGCGATCAAAGCATTTTACATGCGTCAGAATGATGGCTGTGCCCCCGGACAACAAACAGTGGCGGCCATGGATATCCTGGCTCCCGGTATCGGAGAGATCGTTGGTGGATCACAACGGGAAGAGCGCCAGGAAAACCTGGAAAACAGGATGAAAGAAATTGGTATCCCGGTAGAAGAACTCTGGTGGTACCTCGATACACGTCGCTTTGGTACGGTACCACATGCCGGTTTCGGACTGGGCTTTGAACGAATGGTGCAGTTTGTAACGGGTATGACAAATATCCGGGACGTGATTGCATTTCCGAGAACGCCGGGAAGCGCGGAATTTTAAGAGAAAGGAGAGTGGAGAGTGGAAAATGGAGAGTAGGAAATAGGAAGGGGGCAATAGTAATTACTGTTGCCCCCTTTCACTTTTTTCAGGATCATACATACTTGTCAACCTTTTAACTTGTCAACCTGTCAACTACTCGTGAACACACATCACCGGCACATGCGATTGATACACCAGCTGCTTGGAGGAACTGGGTTTGAATACGCCTTCCAGCAAGCGGTGTTTTTTAGGAATAGTGATAATTAGATCGAGGTTGTTTTTTTCTGCAAATTCATTGATGCCGTCTTCTATATCGGCATGTTCGATAAAATGGTAGAAAGGGTTGGCTTCCTCCAGTAAAGTATGCAGCAGTGCGGACTGTTCCGGCGTTTCGGGTTTGAAATGTTTGTTGTGATAGTCCACATTCAGTACATCGAGTTCCGCGTTAAATTCTTTTACAAAATCAACAATGAAATGCGTGGGCGTGGTTTTCACCACATCCTTGAAGTCGCAGGCAAATCCGATTTTTTTAATTCCATTTCCAAATGTTTTACCGGGCGGGACACAAATCACCGGCCAGGTCAGGTGCCGGATCGCGGTGAGGGTATTGCTGCCAAAGAGCATACGCTCTACGCCGGAAGCACCCTTGGTTCCCATGACTACTGCAAAAGGATTTATTTTATTGCATAGATTTTCCAGTTCATCGGCCACATTACCGAGCCGCGTTTCCGTATAAACTTTCAGACTGCCGGAAGTCAGGTGTTCCACTTCAGTTTTCAGGTGTGCAATTTGTTCCTCTGCTCCTTTCCGGAGATCTTCGATCGATACCAGCACAATGGGGGTGTCGGTAAAACTAACCGGCACCTGGTATACATGCAATAATAAAATACTGGCGTTTATACTTTTGGCCATATCGATGGCATAATGCATGGCGTTGGTGGCGATGGGTGAAAAATCAGTAGGAACAATAATGGTTTTCATTGCTGAAGGTTTGTCTTGAAGTTAACACAGTTATGGGAAAGATGTCATGACTGCTATCATTTATTGAAATGATTTTTTGTGGAAATAAACGACCACGGTGTCTGATTAATAAACAACACTTATGGCAAACATTGACAATGAAATGCCGGTACAACGGCACAGGGCCGGGGTTCGGCGACCCGTGAAACACCAGTTACGCATTGATATGACACCGATGGTGGATCTGGGTTTTCTCCTGATCAGTTTTTTTGTGATTACCACAGAGCTCAGTAAACCAACTGTTATGCCGCTGGCGATGCC
>JAKQJH010000018.1 GCA_029561255.1 Bacteroidota bacterium
ACCGGCAGGTTCAGCAATGAACCGGGGATCGCATTGGTTTGGCGGATATCATCAAAATAGAACGTGAAATCGGATGTACCATCACCTACTGTACCTAATTCAAAAATCAGTACGATGTGGTTGTATGGGTTCGCTGTATTGACCGCGTTGAAATCAAACACCAGGTCTTCCCAGGCATTCGCCACTGAAGTCGTGGCTTCCTTTTCATAAAACTGTGCAGTATTCGCTCCATTCTCCACTTTCAGTAACACTTTGGCACCGGCGCGGGGTGACCATACTTTCATCCGGAATACTTTGTTGACAGAAAAGTCAATCGGAGAACTTAATCCGATCCATGAACCACCCCAAACCTGACCACCAGGACCTTTTACCATTTTACCCACTTTAGCCGTGGTATTGATACCGGCCGGCTGAGGGTTGGCTACCACCGTTGCATTACCACCGTCAAAATTATTGAAGGCGTAATTGATGGTGGGCGATTCGAAAGTGATTGGTAATAATAAAGGATCAACAATCGTAACCTGCGGGGTTACCTGGGTGGTGGCAGCACCACCACTATAAGCTACCACACGGACGTTATAGGTACCAACAGCGGCATAGGTATGACTTACGGTTTGTCCTTCGAGGAAAACCACGCCTACTTCATTCGGCACATCGCCGAAGAATACACGGAAATTGGTTTCATATAAAGCCGTAGCCGTTACATTCACTTTGAAATTACTGGAAGGATCAATAGTGGTGGTTACTTCGAGATTCTCAGGCGCCCGGAAGGATACCGTGAGCTGCTTGGTGGTCTCCGTAGTTTTGCCATTCACACTATAGCCAACAATCTTTACCGTATACACACCCTCGGGATAAACATGGGTGGTGTTTTTACCGGCCTGTACTTTTACCGGCGTGGTACCGCCGTGGCCATAATAAATATCATAGCTGACCGCACCGGCCCCGTTGGGGGTAATGGTTACCAGCCCGGTATTATCCTGGGTGATTTCAAATAAGACACCCAGCTGATCGGGAGCAATAGCTGTTTCCACAAAAGAAACATCTTCGTAGGTATCCTTTTTACAGCCCGTGGAGAAGGCCAGTAATAAGGCCAGTCCGGTT
>JAKQJH010000044.1 GCA_029561255.1 Bacteroidota bacterium
CTACTACGCCGAACGTTTCAAACACGGACAGATTCCCAAACCTCCGCACTGGGGTGGTTACCGGGTAATACCTACTAAAATAGAATTCTGGCAGGGAAGACCAAGCCGGATGCACGACCGGATTTTGTATACGCCGGAGGGAGAGGGGTGGAAGAGGGAAAGGCTAGCGCCTTAGTTAGGAGTTAGTAGTCGGTAGTTAGTAGTCAATACACCTCCTGAGAGAAGTTCATTAAAGCAACGGGCTGTTTTGTCATCCCGAAGCGAAGCGAGGGATGCGGACGGAAAGGAATTTTCTTTACTCATATTTCGAGCGCAGCGAGAAATCTTGTATTTCCTTTCGCTATACAAAATGTCCCGTCATTCCGAAGCGATTAGCGAGGAACCTTGTATTGTGTGTCGGGTGTCAGGAAACAGCCCCTCCTAAGCGGGTTCATCTATTACAACTTAATTTTCCTCGCTTTACCGCCTATCTTTCGTATTTCTAACTTTATACTTACGAAATACAAATTTCCCCCTTCGTCGGAATGACGGGCAATGAGGAGAGAGGGAAAAAGAAATACAAGATTTCTCGCTGCGCTCGAAATAGCAGCAATACTAGTAAGCTATCAGTTACTCGCTTTACGAAATGCCTTTCGCAACTCACATCTCGCAACTCCTTCTTTCATGCTCAAGCTAGAACAGTGATAATTGGTTTTCATTCTTCAGCGCCTTCTTCCTCATCTTCATCACTTCCTTTGGGACTTCTTTATCTTCCAGGCAGAAGACTTCGCCGGCTTCGTATCGGGAGGCGACCACTACATTGACGTCTGCAGCATGTGGGGCAAAGAGATGGGCGACTGTTTCGGGGGAATTATTGTTTTTGGATAAGTGGGAGAGGATCAGCAGTTCGAGTTCAGGAGAACGGTATTGCTGGAATAATTCCAGTGCCTGCTGATTGGAGAGGTGACCTTCATCGCCGCTGATGCGTTTTTGCAGATGATAAGGATAAGATCCCTTACGGAGCATATCCGGACAATAGTTGGCTTCCAGGAAAGCGGCATGGCACTGACCGAAATATTTAATCACTTTTTTACAGGCATACCCGATATCAGTGATCACCCCAACATGTACGCCATGTGCGGAAATGATAAAACTATGCGGATCCGCCGCATCATGTGATTTTTTAAATGGGGTTATGGTTAGTCCGCCGATGTTGACCGGTGTCGCATGCTTGAACGTGCAGATCAGGTCTTCTTCCAGGGGCATCCGGCTGTTCAGAAAAGTGCCGTTGGTGATGTATACCGGGATATGATATTTTTTCGACAGTCCCGACATCCCGGTAATATGATCGCCATGTTCATGAGAAATAAAAATCGCCTTCACCTTTCCCATATCCAGGTTCCGTTGCTGCATTCTCCGCTCTGTTTCCCTGCAACTCAGCCCGGTATCCACCAGGATCGCTTCATCAGCGTTACCGACATAGTAACAATTGGCATTACTGCCTGAATTAAGGGAGCAGAGGTAAATGGGCATGAGGCGCTAAAGTACGGAAAAAAGCTAGAGGCTAGAAGCTAGAAGCGAAAAGCGAGAAGCGAGAAGCGAGAAGCAAGAAGGGGCCTCCTGAGGGAATAATCTATTCAATTATGTGTTTTCCTCTTTAGGATTCCTTCTCGCTTCTCGCTTCTAGTTTCTAGCTTACTTTATTGTCGCCTCTGTTCCTTCAGCCCAATACTTATACTCCGGCGTATAATACAGATAAACCGTGCTGGCCTTTGCTTTATACGTTCCGGGGATTTCGGCTTTCAGGTCCAGTCCCAATGTCTTTGTTTCATTCGGCGCAAAACCCATCCAGTAAAACACGAGGTAATTATCGAAGATCTCATAATAAGCGCATTTATTCTTTTCAATGAAC
Organism: Bacteroidota bacterium; assembly: GCA_029561255.1. Lineage (GTDB taxonomy): Bacteria > Bacteroidota > Bacteroidia > Chitinophagales > Chitinophagaceae > JJ008. The sequence continues at coordinate 1,892 of JAKQJH010000044.1, forward strand.
TCTTTCAGCTGCCAGGGCTGAATGGACAAGCCTGCCGGTATGCCGATCTTGGCAATGGCCATGGGTTGCAATACAGACCGGGTGTTTGTCACTTCAATATCCATCCGGACTGTTTCACCGGTCAGACTGGTTCCGGATTTCAGGTGGGTAATGAGACTGATTTCCGCTTTATCAGCTGAGGGCGGAATAAATGTGCTGTAAGAAACTTCGAGATTATAAGGAACCGCATTTTCATTTTTGCGATACACTACATTGAAACTATTGTTACCAGTCTGCAATAAACTGTTTAATGAATCATAATGGCTGACCCGGTCTTTGTTGAGGGTGAAATCGATTTCTGTTTCCCCGGCAACTTTACCCGCCAGGCGTCCATAGGCGGTGATGGCCTTTAAGGCGAGAACGGTGGCCTGGGTGGAGCCATAGCCGTAATAACTTTTTTCACCGAGAATTTTTGATAGCAGATTGGCCACACGGCCCATATCGGGTTGGTTGGCCCGCAGCAGGGCCAGGGCCTGCAGTGACCAGGTCTCCACCCGGAGGGAAGCATCTCTTGAATTTACCACCGAAGTTTCCATTTTCCCTTTTTCCGGCTGATCGGCCAGCAGGCGCATCAGCCGCTGATAACTTTCCTGATCATTCATATTATTGGCCGCCAGCGCCATCAGGGCCAGTTGATAAGTGTCTTTGCTCTCCAGTGCTTTTTTTACTCCGGCGCGGTACTCGGTTTCCACTTCTTTGGTTAACCCGGCTTCAGTCAGTGCATAGATTATGTACAACGTTGCGATTTTATCCGGTACGGAAGCAAACTGATCATATCCTTTTTTCTGGATAGTAAATCCGCCCTTACCATCCCGGCGACTGAGCAGGAAGTTTTTAGTGCGTGTGAGCATTTTTTCATCTACATCGATAAATTCCTTCATGTCGGTGAATTCAAGCAAACCATAGGCAGTGAGCGCTTCATGCGGTGGCGTATTGCCAAACCATTCAAAGCCATCCTGTTTGGTTTCAAATCCAATCAAACGATTATAACCACGTTTTATATAGTCCATGGCTTTCCGTTCAATTTTCGGATTGGATTTGCCGGATTCCTTCAGATACTTCAGGATAAAAACATTCGGATACGTGGTGGAAGAGGTTTGTTCAAAACAACCATAGGGCTCACGCAGCATGGATTCAATTCCATCGAGCAGTTGCCCTTCCATCGAAGAGAACAACTGCAGTTTTGTCCGCAACGTACCAGGAACCATTCTGCTGATGGGGAATTCATGCTGGCCGGACTTGTTACCGGAAAAAACCAGGCTGACCGGGAATCCTTTCTCTGCGGCACTGACCGGCAGGGAAAGGGTTTCATTCCCGAACTCACTCTTCACCGTGAATTGTATTTGTCCCTGACCGGCACGACGGGCTTCCAGTGGAATCAGCAACCGTACAGAACTATCGGGCTCAAGAAAATAATTTCGGGTATACACACCTGTTATAAAATCCGCAGAAGTGACCACTTCTATCCCGGCGGTGCCGGACTGTCCGCTGTTATTTTTGATTACCAGGGGAATCAGGGCCTTGTCCCCTACCGTGAGATAAGGAGGAATCTTGGCATCCAGCCGCAGGTTACTTTGTACGGCATAGGTATTTTCGGTTCTACCGGGAATACCATTGAACCCAATCCCTTCTGCGACAGCCCGGAACGTGGTGCTGGCATCCGAATTATAAAAATCAATTTCAGCCTTGCCTTCTTTATTTGTTTGTACCACCGGGTTCCAGTAAATGGTTTCCCGAAAATCGGACCTTTCTTCTGTTTTGACCGTTTCGTAAAGGGGCGCATAGAATCTGCGTACCGGTGTATAACTGGTGCCGCTTGTATTGAATTGCTGGCTGGTATAATAAGTGGGGTTTTTGAATTTCAGCTTGATTCTTTCCCTCCTTAATTTTTTTGATTCAATAACAATGGCCCCATAAGCCGCCCTGTATCCATAAAGGGCAGTCGCGTTTCCGTCTTTCAATACGGTAATATTATCGATATCATTCGGGTTGAGTGTGTTCAGGGAGAATCCATCCATCGGCACACCGTTCAGGATAAACAACGGTTCATGGTTACCGGTGACCGTGCTGCTTCCACGCAGTCGTATCGAAGGCGTTTGCAGAAAATTACCGGATTGAGTGATCTGCAGTCCGGCTACTTTTCCCTGGAGCATATTGCCAAGTTGGGCCGTAGTCCCTATTTCATCTGCTCTGACCACTGATACGGCCGCAGTTAAACTTGCTTTCCGTTGTGCTCCATAACCCACCACGACTACTTCATTCAGGGCGGATTGTCTGTTGTTAAATAACACATCCTGTTTTTTTGCTTCCAGTTCTTTTTTGCCAGCTACCGGAAGAGGGCTGATCCCGATCCCTTCAAATACTTTGGGTTTAGCGGCCAGCATATTCAGCGCCCGGGTTTTTGCCGGATTATAACCCAATCCGTTTTGAAGAATATTGATTACTACATTACCAGTGCTTTTTAGTGGCAAGGCAAACAGGTAATAACTGCTGTTGGAAATCAGGTCACTGAAGAAGAATACGCCATCTGCTCCGGTAGTATATTCCATAGCCCGCCCGCCGTATACTCTATTCATCAGGAACATTTTTGCCTGTACCGGGTTGCCATTCAGGTCCTGTATCCGGCCACTCACAATATTATCCTGATCCGGCAGGTATTTGAGCATGCCCTCTTTGACTACGTACTCGATAAAATCAAAGTACCGGTAACCATGTGTGAGCATCAGGAGGTCCAGCGCCGGGATGGCTTTGGGTTCCTCTTTTTTAAAATAGAACTGCGGTTCCTCAATTTTTCCTTTCAGTTCACTGCTTAGTAATAACCAGGAAAGAATATGATCCTGTTTGTCATCGGCAAAGGTCCAGAGTTTATCATCCACTATCCCTATCGAAAGATTGGAAGGCACCGGTTTCCCTTCCGGATCGGTGGTGTGGATGCTGAGTTTTACTTTTTCCCGGGGTGCATATGAAGACTTATCAAATTGAAGATTCACTTTCAGCTGGCGGTCTTCATTCAGAAACAGCAGCCGCTCTGCCAGGGGCAACTCATTGGCCGCTGTCAATGAAAAACGGGCTATGCCGGCTGGAAAAATTTTTTCATCAATCGTAAAGCGGGTGACTCCTTTTTTTACCTGGATACTCATTGTATACCAGGTGGTATTGCGCACCATCCCCCTCAGCTTTACCTCCATATTTACGGAAGCATTCAGTTGTACCGTGATGGTATGGTTTTGTTTTTCCAGGTGCATCAGAATCCCGTTCAGGGAAGCAACGGGCATATCATAGGTGGTTGCAATACCCGTGGGAGAAGTGATATAGGCTTTGTAGACATGGCCTGTCTGTGGTGTAAAGAGGAACTTTCCCATGCCAAAATGATAAGAGCCGAATGTGGTGACTGTTTTACCCTGCTCATCGCGAATTTCTCCTTTAATGTCGGCAGCTTTACCGTTTTCATTCAGGGCCTTGAAAGCCACCCAGCTGCTGAGTCCTTCCACCAGGGTGCCGCCTTCGGGCATAAACTGCAGATCTATATTGTTGAGTACAATCGGAATACTCCTGGAAATGGATTCGGTAAAGGATTCATACTGGATGGTCACGTTCAATAATCCGTCATTAACAGTCAGCGGTCGGGGCAGGGTAAACAGGATCGTCGCTTTCCCTTCCGCATTGGTACTGAAGTTCTCCGTCAGGAGCGCGTTTCCACTGATGAATACAGTGAACTTCCCGGCATAGTTACGGATCGGCTGATCCTGCAGGTTGCGCATGGAAAAATCTGCTTTTACCCGGTCACCGGCGCCATATCCTTTTTCCGGAAAATCCAGTTTCATTAATATCCGTGGAGCGAGTACTTTTTGCAGAGTGATTTCCTTTACAAAGAAGCTGCTTTCTTTTTCATTCTGCATCCAGGTGGTATAGGCCCTGATTTTATAAATTCCTCCCGGAGCATCTGCCGGGAATAGAAAGGATCCTTCTGCAAAACCATCGGTGGCCTGAAAGTTTCCTTTTTGTGCAATGGTTCCTGAAGGACTGATCAGTTCCGCGTAAACTACATTGCTGATCAGGCTGGGTGTATTATTTTCTGCCCTGACTACATAGGCTTTGAAGTAAACGACCTCACCAACATTAAAGAAGGAATGATTGGTCTGGATATATATTTTTTCTTTGCGGGAGGCAAAATCCTGGGCATAAACAATCACAGGAAGAAAGGTGATCAGGAACCATGTGGCAATGATGAATATTTTTTTCATAGCATTAAAATTGAAGAGCTAAACTGATACCTGCGGCGCGTACAGCAGGCAGGTTGAAGAAATCCAGTCCCTGGGTGCCGGACTGATCAAACAGTAACTGATTACTATCGGCTCCTTTGTAGGGAGACCATAGTAAAATATTGTTGGCATAAGCTGAGATCTGAATCTGTTGCAGGTATTTTTTCAGCACTTTCTTCCAGGAAAGACTCAGCGTACTGATCCGGAGAAGGTCGGCTTTCTGTATATACTCCTCAGTGACACCCGTAGTACCATACCGGACCCATCGGTTTTGTGAAAAGGGAAGGGAGGGGTCATAGAAAGAAACCGGAATGGTATTATGACTGCCATTGGCCAATACCCCTTCAAATACATAGTTGCGGGTTCCGCGTTGTACAGCAGAAACAGCAGAGCGACCATAATAATCCAGCATGGCCTGGGTGCCATTCCAGCTATCCCCGCCTTTTTCCCATTCGAAGTCCATTGCCAGATCCCAGTTTTTATAGCGGAGTTTATCCGACCATTTCAATACGAAATCCGGAATCGGGTTGCCCAGTACTTTCAGTTGTTGATCCATCAATGGAAAACCATCCGATCCAATCAGCACCTGATTATTAGCATTCCTCAGCCAGCCATGACCCATGATAACACCCACGGGTTCTCCTTTTACCAGGGCGGTGTGAACCGAACGGAAGCCAGTCAGCGGCAACTTTTCAAATCCGGTTTGCAGACCGGTGACTTTACTTTGGTAGCGCATAAAGCTCAACGTAAAACCGGCTTTCAGTTGAGCAGCATTGTTGAGCCATGGATTATAGTCAAACTGAAGTTCAATTCCCCGGTTATAATGACCCGCTATATTGCGGAGTTGTATTTCATTATTTTGAATAAAGGGGAAAATATCATTCCGGATATTCCGGTTGAACCAGTTACCGCTCAGACTGAATCGGTAACCGACCCTTATTTCCATACCTGCCTGGAATTCGCAGTGTTCCACTGGCCGTAACCCGCTATAAGAATTTACTTCCAGTACGGGGTTATACTGATTTGCTTCTTCCGGATCTAATTGCAGTAAAGACACCGCAACCAGTGATTTGCTCACGGGTAATTCACTGTTGAACCGGTTATAGGAGGTATAGAGTTTCAGACTTAACTGGCTTTCATTAAAAAGGTTATTGAACCGGTGAAAGCCGGAAGCCATCGGTAACCAGTAATGGCTGCGGCTGGTATTGGAGGTAAAATATTTATAGCCAAGATTGAAACCGGATTCGCTGTTGTCTCCCTGGCGGGACGGAGAAAAACTGAGGGAAAGGTCCTGTGAAGTCCGTTGGTATTGATAATCCGGATGTGCAATTCCGTATCGGATGGAAGTCCGGTTATCGGCATAAATATGATTGAGATTAACCGCTGCATAATCATTGTTGCTGCCCCAGCGGAAACTGTAAGAAATGTTTGATTGCAGGGAATAATTTTTATCGAGTTGAAACCGGTTGAGTACCCTGCCGGTCGGGAAACCAGCCGTTCCGGGCTGGAGGGATTCATGACTGGTCTGCCGGTTATTTTCGATGGATTGCCCGAATTTGATCTTCAGATTTTTCAAACGGTATTCAGCACTGACGGCTGTACTATGTTGCTCCCGGCGGAATCCACTTGATGGGTTGTCCAGCAGGAAGAGTGGGTTATCAGCGAATTGACTATAAGACCGCTGGCCATTATTCAACAAACTTCCCTGTGCATTTGAAAAACTGACTGGGGTAAGCAGGCTTTGCTGGTAGAGCCGGTTTAAAAATCCATTCCGGTTGCTGTGATCATACCATTCATCCCGGTAATTGTAACTGTTGTTCAGACTGATATTTGGTAATGAAGCGTCCAGGGTAGCTGTATAAAAACGGTATTTGTTATTGTTTTCCCGGATAAAGGTTTTCTCTTTTGTTTGTCCGGCTTTGAAACCGGCGGCCACATATTTCCCATATATATTCGGGTACTTAAAATTTATGCCCAGGTTATTGGAGAAAAAGGTGGCGGGGCGAAGGAGGCTATTATTGTAAACAGTGGTTGGTTGACCATTTCCGGTACCTGCGTTTACCAGCCGGCCATTTTGGTCATATAAATAATTACTGCCATCAAATTCCAGCAGCTGCATGGCGGGACCATAACTGAATAATTCGTTGGTTTCGGGGCCCAGCCAATTTAGTTGTCCGTTGACCGAATGGCCCTGGGCATATTCTTTTTGTAAGGCCGGCATCCGGTTTACCCGTTGCATTTCCGCAGTTGTACTCCAGGAACCACTGATGAAAAGAGTATTATCTCCGGCCGGTTTCAGTACTAATGTACTGTCTTTCCCGATACTGATTTTCCGGATGCGATAATTAATATAGTAGATGTTGCCGGGTACTTTCAATCTTGCCGTACGCATACTGTTACTGGAATCATTAATACGCAAGTTGTTGCTGTCATTCTGGATGAGGGCCTGGTAGTCAGCCGCATAAACCGGCTTTACTTCCTGTGCACCGGACAGGGCAGGCCATAAGCATCCTGCCAGCAGTAATCGTTTCATAATCCCTGGTTTTGGCGTTAAAAATTCACTCTTTCTTAACGGATGCAGGGGGAAAAGGGATTACATACAGATTTGGCAGATCTGCAAAAAAAGAAAAACCCGGTGTTGGAACCGGGTTTTGACATCAATATTAAAAGGCTGTTTTCTTTTCGGCCCTTTTTATCCGGTCAATGGCACCGATGACTTCGGCGAGGAAGATCGGGGGGAGCTGGTGAAGGGGGATCAGCTTTTCGTCATCATCACTTCGGATAGAATCATACCGGGATTTTATTTTCGATTTATCGATAAAGTATAAGCGCCCGGTCCGCTCCTGGTTGCTCCAGCCATAACCTACGCCTACACCGTCGAGTTCAAGTACGGCTTCCAGCTTTTTTTCGAAATAGAGCAGTTTAATCGATTCAAGATAACCGCCATCACCGGTAGGGCCTTTAAACCATCCCGCTCTTTCCAGTGTGCTGCGGATGGATCCGACCGCCATTTCGGTATGCAGAAATTTTTTGATCATTCTGGAAGACCTATCAATTCCTTCCATATCGGGTAAGGGACGATCAAGTTGAGGAAAAACCTGTTCCACCGAAAGATCGAATAACTGTCTTTTCCAGTTTTCAAGTGATGCGGGCGTCAATTGTCCCGGATGCACAATACTTATCTTCCCGGTTTCCGGTAGTGAAATCTCTTCTCCCTGTTCATCCAGCAGGCTGGTATCTTCATTACAGATGAATGTGGTAACCAGGTCTTCCTGTTCATTAAAAACACCCCAAACCAGTTTGGTGGCATAGATAAACATGACCGGGTTTTCGAGGAAAAAAGCCCGCCATTGTTCCGGGGTCCATTGCCGCTGGATCGTCAGATAGTATTCCAGCCTGGAAGATTGGGATTTAACAATATCGCGGATTTCTTTTCCGATGTACTTGAATTCTTCTTTGAGTTCATCAGGTGCCGCCGCCGGAATGGTTTTTATTTTTTTATTGTCTTCATTGAAGAAGGCAATTTTGAATTTGCTGTCAATAAACGCACGGTATTCTTCCCCGTTGACGGTGAAATGCCGGAACAATCCCAGGAAACCGAAGTCAGGCACAATCCGGTCACCGAGTTCATGAATGGTAATGCCCAGTTCAGTGGCGGCATTTTCGAGTGATTGCAACGCGGCTTCCCCGAAATTGGGCTTTTTTGATTTGTATTTGCGGCTGTACCATTCAATGACACGCAAAGCTTTATTGCTTTGGTGTAATGAAAGCGCTTTGATACCCAGCTCCGCCATCAGTTTACGGTTTCCTTCAATCCATTCATCAATTCCTTTTTGCAATTGCCCTACCATTTCTTCATCGCCGAGTAATGCCGCCACACCCAGCAAAAATTTGAATTTCGCATCATAACCGGCTTCCTTGTACCGCCGCAACACTTCTTTGGCAAAGCCGGCGGACCTTTCCTTGTCAATACAGGCTATAACCGGTTTTATTTCTGCTTCTGTCGCCAGGTCTTTTACTCGTGACATCCGGTAAAGGATAAAACGGACCTCCTCGTTGTTCAGCTGTTTGCCGCTTTTGAAAAACAAAGGAGGGAGTACACTTTCTTCCAGCCAGGGGGCCAGCTCTTTTTTCAGTTTACCTCTTTTTTTATGTGCTGCAATGACAGCAGGCAAGGTTCCTTCAGTGATTCCTGCGAGGTATTCATCACCGGCTACCACCAGCATGATATCCCGTGTCTCATCATCTTTTTCTGTTTCAATACTGTTACGTAACGCAGTCATCGCACCAGAAGTACCGAGAATGGATAAAACCCTCGCCGCATTCAGCCGTTGCTCTGCCGTTCGGCCTTTCAATCCTTCCACGCCACGGGCTTCGGCTTCTTTATCATGCTCAGCAAGGAAAGGGATAACCGCATTTCTGCAGGCTTTGGATTGATATGCGCCAAAATTCCAGAACAGGCTGTAATCCATTTCCGCTGTATGGTTGTTAAGGATACCGGTCAGGGCTTCAATCCGTTCTTTTTCACTGTATTCACTCGGGGTTTTTTTCAGTAATTGTTTTTGCAGCAGGGGCAAGGTCTGTTTACCCAGTGTTTCATATAAATAAGAGAACCCGGATTTCTCCATGCAATAGTTTTTTTCATCCAGTAAATTCCAGTAATGGATGGCTTTCACCGGATCTGTATCCGACGTTAGCTTTAGGGCGAGACATAGCAACTGGATATGCCTGTATTCTCTTTTATCAGTAAAGGGGAAAAAGGTAGATGAATAATTATCGATTGATTGATCAGACAGCACTGCCGCGGGCGCAGTTTGCAGGTCAAGCACTTTAAATACCAACCGGTTGTATTCTTCAGTAAGTGGTGAATAAGTGGAGATGGCCAGTGTCAGGTAGAGTTTTTTCAATGCGTCCTCCCCTGTTTGTTCCCCGCATTGCCGGATCCAGTTTTGATAATAGGACAGGTATTTTTCCGGATCCGTCTTTACGCAGTAGTGCATTACGTTATCAGCAATAAAAGGAGCGGTATCGGTTTTTTCGTAGTACCTGAGATATTCAATATACTTTTCCGGGTTATAGATCTTCAACAAGGTGGCTAATGCTACGGAGAAGTCATAATAGCGCCTCTCTTTTTTTGCCACCAGTTCATCTATCTCCTGGCTGGTCCGGCTCAGATGTGCTTCTTTCACCAGGTGAAGGACCGGATTGCTGTTATTCCGCAGCATTTCCTCACTTTTTACGGGCTCCATGTTCATGAAATGACTCGCATAATTCGCAAACATATTCCCCAGTTCAATCCGGCTGAAACCCAATTGCTCCAGCAGTTCTTTCATCCGTAGATACCTTTCAGTCAGCTTGTCCAGATCAAGTTCATAGGGAACCAGGTATTGGGCTACTTTATACCTGGAGTTTTTATACATTTCGGGATCTTTAAACAACTGTATCAGCAGTTGTTTATTTTCCGGGCTGGTTTGTTCATTAATTAATAACTCAGCAAGTCGCGCAAATTTTTCATTGAACCAGTTTTGCGGAAGCGGGGTGAGGGTGTTTGTTTCCCCGGTCAGGAAGGCTTTTACAAATCCGAGACTGGGTTCCGGATTGTAGTGATTGTAATTCGTTTCCAGCATGTGCTGAAAATAGGGCTCAATAATTTCAGGTCTGAATGCCATAAGGGTACTTTATTTTTTTAAAATCAGGTCTTCTTTAGCGGCCCATTGTGCCAGGTCCTGTTTGCCCAGAGCCGCCGCCATCAGATCCGGAAATTTATCCGGGGTGCAGGCAAAGACCGGTACACCCAGATCAGAAAAGAATTGGGCATTGGTATGATCATAGGAAGGAGCTCCTTCATCATTGAGGGCAAGCAATACCACCACCTGTACACCGGCGGCTGTCAGTTCCACCGCTTTTTTCCGCATTCCGTCCACTTCTCCGCCCTCATACAGATCAGTAATCAGTACCAGCACGGTGTCGGTAGGACGGGTGATCACCTGCTGACAATAACTGAGGGCGGCATGGATATCGGTACCCCCACCCAATTGCACCCCGAATAACAGGTCAACCGGATCACTGAGTTCTTCTGTCAGGTCAGCTACGGCGGTATCAAAGACCACCATCCTGGTTTTAATCGCGGGGATCGATGCCATCACGGAACCGAAGATTCCGGAGTAAACAACGGATGTACCCATGGAACCACTCTGGTCAATACAAAGAACCACATCTTTAAGCGACGTGCGTCGCCGGCCATAACCAATCCTGGTTTCAGGAATGATCGTTTTATAATCGGGCTGGTAATGCTTCAGGTTTTTCTGAATGGTAAGATGCCAGTTGATCTCATTATGTCTCGGACGACGGTTACGTGTACTTCGGTTCAGGCTGCCCGTAACTGCCTGCTGCATCGGTTGCATTAACTTCTTCATCAGCTGGTCCACGACTTTCTGTACCACCTGCCGGGCCGTATCTTTTGTTTTATCGGGTATTACATTTTTCAGGCTGAGTAAGGTGGCCACTAATTGTACATCCGCTTCCACATTTTCCAGTAACTCTTTTTCAAACAGCAATTGCGTCAGGTCCAGTCGTTTGATCGCATCTTTCTGCATCACCTGCACCACGGTATTGGGAAAAAAATTCCGGATATCCCCCAGCCACCGGCTTACATTGGGAGAGGAGGCACCTAATCCACCCCGGCGGTCACTGTCATACAAGGCCTCCAGTGCATGATCCATTTTAATATCGGATATGTTCAGTGCACAACCGGTACCGTCATTCTGCTGACCGCCCAGTATCAACCGCCATTTTCGTAGTTCTGTTTCTGTGGCCATTCCTTCAGGGTTTATGTCCGAAAAGATTTAATATAATTTCAATTCCTTGTTTCGCTCTTTCTTCATCTATACCTGCCAGCACCGGACGATTCACCGGTCCGCCTCCCTGTCTTACCTTTTCACCGAGTTTTCTTCTTTCAGCAGCTGAATAATGAGCGAATGTCCGGCGCAACAACGGAAGCAGTTGTACAAAATTTTCTTCATCCAGTTCACTCACCCAGTTATGTACCAGTGACCAGAGATCTTCATCGATTAACAGGATGGTACCGCTGCCTTTCAGGAACCCTTCCAGCCAGGCCGCTGCCACCGCCGGCTGACCGGCAAAACTCATGGAATAGGAAAATAATTTCACCAGTTCTTCACCCTCCAGTAATTTATAGTCGGATAAAAGCCTGGTAGTGTAACCCGCCAGCAGGGGCACCGTGTTTTTATTTCGGGCAATATGGGTAAGGGTGTTTTGCCATTCACCGGTAATCTCTTCCAGCTGAAGTATACCCACGGCATCATTCATTTTCCGGAACAACTCCACAAGAAGTGTCGCGGCATCTTCATCCACACCCACGCAGGCAGAGGGCAGACTCACACAGACCCGGGTGATCATACTTTGCAGAATGCCGGTGATCAGGCCTGCATCCGTTTTACGTACATTACCATAGCGGCTTACAGATACCAGTCCGGGTATTACTTGCAACAGTTCCATGACATCGGCACTGGCTGCGGCCAGGTTATTGATCTGGCTGATACAGGTGTCTATGGCTTTTTCAAGTTCAGCTGGTATCAGCTCCTGCAAGAGATCGCATACGGCCACCAGGTTACTTGCTTTTTGTACCTGGTCAATGGTAAAGGCAGACGCCGCTTCTTCCGTCGTGTTACCCCAACTCCCTTTTTCTATCATTTCAATAGTAAAAGAAGGCTCCCATTGCAACCGCCATTGTTCTTTAAACGTGCCTTTACTTTTAGCATCGGATTGTTCGCCCCAACGAATACCGAGTAAGCGGAGCCGGTGCAAAAAGATACTTCTATCTAAATCATTTTCCTTACGCAGGTCAAGCGTATAATCCTTCCAGTCAGCAGTGGGTGGTAACCGCAATTTCTTTTGTTGCTTTTCAATATCCACCTGTAATGGCGGCCTTGGAATATCCTCCGGCACGGCCCCCATTTTATTACTTACGATCAGTTCATCACCCACCAGGCTCATTTTAATTCCTTCACCATTACAGAGGATACTCTGAGTGGCTTCATTGAGTTCTTCCAGCCCTGCTTTCGATAAATTCCGTAAAGCAGCAAGTGCATTAGCCAGTCTTACCCCTTCAATTACATGCGCTACTGAGGTATCCATTTGTTGCCTGCGGAAGAGTCCAGCCACTTTGGTCATCCAGCGTGTACCGTCATCAGCCGGGTATTTCCATACATGTTCGTACCAGCCGGGTGATTGGATACCGGCGCCATAACCACTGAAGAAACTCAGTTTGCGGTAGGTCCAGGGAACCCAGGTGGTTTCCACTTTTACTTTGGGTAATCCTTTCAATGTCTCTGTATCTTCTTTTACGGAAGGCATATTCACCAGGGCCGGTACATGCCAGGCGCCACAGATCACAGCAATCTGCTGAAACATTTCCCGTTCGGCCTGCCGGATCATTTTACGCATATGCGCTTCGCGGGTCTGTTCAAGCCGGTCTTCTTTAGGAGGTAATTCATCCCGGAGGGCTTGTATCGCTTCGGCAACAGCATCAAAAACGGATTCACTGTTTTGCCGGTGCTCAAACATATGTTCCCACCATTTTTCTCCATCGTCAAATCCGGCCGCCCGGCCCAGCCAGCTGATCGGATCACGGTGAAGTATATGCGCTTCTGATTCATCCTCCGGCGCATTTTTCTTTTCTTCTTCCAGGGCAAACTGATGAGCGGCCGGCAGGTCCATAAAGCGGACATGAATATTTTGCTGGCGGGCATAGCGGATGGCCTGCCACTCAGGGGAGAATTCGGCAAACGGATAGAAGGAAGATTGTTGCGGATTGCCGGGCTGGTAACAGAGAATAGCTACCGGCGGTTTTAATTCCGGGTGAATACTCCATGGCAGTATATCATCCGCTTCCGGTGGACCTTCCACCAGTACAATATCCGGCTTCAGCTGCTCCAGGAAATCTTTTACGTTCCTGGCAGAGCCGGGGCCATGATGTCGTATACCTAATACATGTACTGCCATCCTGTTTTATTTAAAAGCCCTGGTCACGGCAGGCACGATATATATCTTTCCATTCATCCCTTGGTTTTACAATGGTCTCCAGGTATTCCTGCCACACCAGCCGGTCCTGCACCGGGTCTTTCACTACGGCACCGATGATACCTGCTGCCAGGTCATGGGCTTTCAGGCGGCCATCCCCAAAATAAGCAGCCATGGCCATTCCATTATTGACAACCGAAATGGCTTCAGCGGTGCTCAATGTACCGCTGGGAGATTTGATCTTGGTCTTGCCATCGGCAGACACTCCATTGCGTAATTCACGGAATATGGCAACTATTCTTTTGATCTCCTGAAGTGCGGGCGGTTCAGCTGGTAAGTCCATCACTTTACCAAAACTTTCGACCCGGCGCCTGACAATATCAATTTCCTCTTCAATAGAATCCGGAACAGGAAGGATAACGGTATTAAATCGTCTTTTCAAGGCGCTGCTCAATTCATTCACGCCTTTATCACGATTATTCGCAGTTGCAATTATATTGAAACCACGTATAGATTGAATCTCTGTATTCAGTTCAGGTACGGGCAATGTTTTTTCAGATAGAATAGTGATCAGTGCATCCTGTACATCGGCACCGATCCGGGTCAGCTCTTCAATCCGGGCAATCTTGCCATCTTTCATGGCCCGCATCACGGGTGTTTCCACTAATGCTCTTTCAGAAGGTCCTTCAGCCAGCAGCCGCGCATAGTTCCATCCATAGCGGATGGATTCTTCGCCGGTGCCCGCGGTACCTTGTACGATCAGGGTGGAATCACCACTGATCGCTGCCGCAATATGCTCACTCACCCAGCTTTTGGCTGTACCAGGTAATCCGTATAATAATAAAGCCCGGTCCGTGGTTAAAGTAGCCACGGCTACTTCCATCAACCGTTTATTGCCGATATACTTCGGAGTTACTTCGAAACCGTTTTTCAGTTTCCCTCCCAGCAGGTACTGCACCACTGAACGGGGCGACATAAGCCAGTTGTCGGGTCTTTTATCCGTATCCTGTTTTTTCAGTTCTTCCAGTTCCGCTCCGAATAATTGTTCGGCATGTTGCCGCAGAATGCTTGCCATACAGCGTCGTTTTATGAGTTGAATGATTGATGGATTTGTTCTTTGAGGGATAATAATTCCCGCAGGTAATCACAGGTATTGCCCCATGCAACTGCCGGATAGGATTCGGATGGGGTGCAACGGGTGAGTTCCGGAACCACCCCCACAGGAATTAAATGAATATGATCCCGGTAATAGGTCTTTGTGAACTGATTGGGGTTAGTGCTGGTGTACTTAAAAATGGCTTTTGTCAATGACACACTCCATTCCACCGTTGTATTGCCGACCAGCTGAATCAACGTATCACCAGCTTTTTCAAAATGTTTCAGCAGGTATTTTTCTTTCTGTTCAGGTGATAGCTGGACAATGAGGTCTAAAAAGAGACGATTTTCATCTTCGATCATCAGTGCGGCCCATTCCGGACTGGGAAAACGGCTGGCGGCCATGCCGATGGCGCCCGTATGTTCATATCCTTCTTCAGTTTTGCAGAAAAGATCAATGATCTCCACGGGTTTCAACTGAAAATGCTGTTCCCAGAATACCGGTGGTGTAAAGGAGATCAGTTGATAAATAATAAACCGGTCATCACTGATGTTTTTTTGCGAGCTCATTTTTTGAATACCGGATTCAAAAATGGCCTCAGGCACGGAGGAAGGCAGTTTGAACTGCAGGACTGTTTTACTGGATAAGCCCATCAGGCTTCTTTCTTTTTTTACTTGTACGGCTTCGGCCAGTACCTGCTGGTAAAGCCTGATCAGTGAAGAGCCGGGAGTATGTTTGAGCAGGTTGACCGCTTCTTCTTTTACTTTTTTACTTTTTTCCGTATGTAATGATTCGAGAAAAGAGATATCCCCTTCATTTAATCCGGTTTTCAAGACTTCAAGAAAAGCCAGTTTGCCTGCGGCATCTTCTGTGGCCCAGGTCTGCTGCAGCCAGGTTAATCCAAGAGCGGGATTAGTGCGCCTGGTTTCTTTTAAAACGGTACGACGTTGTTCCTGCGTGCCAGTCTGCCAGGTTTCTTCCGTGTTTTCACCCCGGTAAAAATTCCAGTTTTCATTCAGCCCGCACATCCATTCTCCTCTTTTTCCACTGCAGCGTACCACTAATCCCTGCAGATACTTCTCCTGCCTGGCTTTTGAGAAAAGGGCCGGAATAAAAACAGGAGGGAAAATTTGTTCATTTTCAGCGCAGCGACGAAGCCAGTACTCCAGCAGCAGCGGAGCCTCCGCATTCAACACCTCTTTTAATACCTGTGCGGCAACGGCACTGCAGTAAGGTTTTTCTTCTGGCTGAGCCATACTGGTGCCAATCTCTTCTTTTTGCAGAAGGGACAGGCCGCATTGTTTATAATTCATCAGCAGGGAAGACTGTTGCAGATAGAGGATTTCTTTATCATTTCCGGATTTATCGGTCAGCATTGTCTGCACTGCAGCCAGGCTTTCCGGCAGTTGGCTGACAGAAAGGATTTTTTTATCCGTTCCGATCATGGCTGTATGTATGACGTCTTCCCAGCTTTGCATGCTATTAATTTAAACCAACAAATATTGATGTTCCTGCCAGATGCCGGCCACTTCCACCTGGGCCGGATTGCCAATGAGCACCATATTTAACGGTTGTCCTCCGCTGATGGCCAGTATATGCCAGATATTTTTCTCGGCATTACGTATCGGAACCATCCGCGATGACTGGTCGCGCAGCCACCATTGATTATTATAAGGGACAGCTGTCAGTTGTTCAACAATAAAGGGTCGTTCTCCCTGTACCGGAAACCGGCTATACATTTCTGATTGAGCCGCTGTTACTTCATCCCATCCGGAGTAACCGGTTGGTATATTATTATTTTGTGTGTTCAATTGGCGTTTGATCAGGGCACGCATCGGGTTCACTGAAGGAAAGAAAACCAGTTCGGCCTGTATGTAAAGTCCGGGAGTAAGGGATAACTGACTGCCTTGTCCCCGAACGGTGAACTGCAGTACCAAGGCGTATTTTTTCTGCTCCAAACCATAGAGCCAGTATTTCTCCGTAGTTACATTATCCACTTCATTACTCTGTTTGGCCAACACGAGCCAGGTATCTGTGATGCCGGTCTGTTCTTTTAATTCGTCCTGGTTAATGGTAAAACCGATCCAGCTGCGCAGATCCTGTAAAAACGGGGCTTCTCCGGAATGATGTTGCTGATACCCTTCAGTTACAATATAGAGCTTCAGTAATTGTTCGAGAAATGGCTGTTGCCAGTTTTCAGCAAAGAAATTTGTTTCTCCCAATTGCCGGACCATATTCGCCAGACCGGGAGCCTGTGCATCCACCATCCTTTTCGCCACATTTTCAAACCAGGGAAATCCTTTATCCGGCATGGACAAAATGCCATTACGGACAATGTCTTTTATCCATAATTGCAGTTCGTTTATTCCATTCATCACTTTATCATGGCGGGCCAGCTGGCGCTTAACCTGGGCGGCTTCGTCTACTGGTGCTTCTTCCTTTGCCGCTTTCTTTTCCTGTTTTTCTGCTCTTTTTTCCAGCCATTCTGTAACCCAGGCGGGGGCTTTGTCAATACTGAAGGAAGCGGTTTGCCGGGCATAAAGGAGAAAAAGGGCGAGCCCGTGTTTGCAGGGAAATTTGCGACTGGGACAGGAACATTTGAAGGCAATGTTGGAGAGATCAATTTGTGCCTGGTAAGGTTTGCTGCCACTTCCCTGGCATTCACCCCAGATAGCCAGTTCATTGGCGCCTTTACTGACCCATTTGGACATGTTCGCCAACCCAAGGCCTGCTTTTTTAGAAGCTTCATCGGGTGCGAGCGCCAGTATCTGATCTTCGGACAGGGTCATTGGAAATCTTTACCTGCTAAACTATTGGATAAGTTGTTAGGAGGGAAAGTTAATAAAAAAAAGCTAGAAGCGAGAAGCTAGAAGCGAGAAGGGATCCTAAAGAAGGAACCACCTGATTATTTGGATCATTCCCTCAGGAGGTTCCTTCTTGCTTCTTGCCTCTCTTAAAGCACTTCCACACTACGTTCCACAAAGGCCGTCAGATCCGCTCCTTTGAGCATACCCTGGGCCAATAAGGCCAGATCGAATGCCTGTTTGGCGAGTACGGTCTGCTGAGCTTCGTCAGCTGATAAGATTTTGCTGATCAGTTTATGATTGCCGTTGATGGCTACTTTGTAATTATCGGGCATGGCTCCATAGAAATTCATGCCGCCACCGAGTTTGCTCATGTCTTTCATCCGGCGCATCCATTCTTCCATCGTAATGCTGACAGGGAAACTGTCGGCCGCCCCGCTTTCCACTTCCACTTTCATGGCCGGATTGCTGATCGCTTTATCAAAGATGGCTTTGAGTTTATCGGTTTCTTCCGTGGTCAGTGTGTGTTTCTCACTGTCTTCTTTCTCGATCAGTTTATCCACCACATCGGCATCCACCCGCTTCATCGATGTTTTTTCCAGTTTCATTTCCAGGTGATGGATGAAATGACTGTCGATCGGGGAGTTCATCAGCAACACGTCATAACTTTTCTTTTCCGCAGCGGCGATATAACTGTGTTGTTGTTCGGGGTCAACCGTGTAGAGATACACCACCTGTCCGGTTTTATCAGTCTGGAAGTCTTTCACTTTCGCGTTATACTCTTCCAGGGTATAATTTTCTTTGTTCGTATTGGTCAGCAGGATAAACTCCTTCGCTTTCTCATAGAATTTTTCATCACTGAGGGCGCCGTACTTGACAAAGAGACCGATATCACTCCATTTCTCTTCATAGGCTTTCCGTTCTTTCTTGAACAGTTCAGCCAGTTTTTCGGCCACTTTACGACTGATATAGCTGTTGATTTTTTTTACATTGCTGTCACTTTGCAGGAAGGAGCGGCTCACGTTCAACGGGATATCGGGAGAGTCAATCACCCCGTGCAGGAGTAATAAAAATTCCGGTACGATGTCTTTTACCTCATCGGTGATGAATACCTGGCGGCTGAAGAGTTTAATTTTGTTCTTCTGTACTTCAAAATCATTTTTCAGTTTAGGGAAATAAAGCACCCCGGTCAGGTTAAAGGGATAATCCACATTGAGGTGAATCCAGAACAGGGGCTCTTCCTGGAAAGGATAGAGTTCCTGGTAAAAATTCAGGTAATCCTCATCTTTCAGTTCACCGGGTGCCTTGGTCCAGATCGGGTTGGTATTGTTGATGATATTATCAACTTCAACCGATTTGTATTTAGGTTTACCATTTTCATCTTCGCCATCCGGTTCAGATTCTGTCTTGGTACCAAACTGTACCGGTACGGGCAGGAATTTGGCGTATTTGTCGAGGATGGACTGGAGCCGGTGTTTTTCCAGGAACTCTACTGAATCTTCATTGATATAAAGGATCACATCGGTTCCTCTCTCGGTACGGGTACCATCGGTAATCTCAAATTCGGTGCTGCCATCACAGGTCCACCGGGCCGGGGTGGCGCCTTCCTGGTAAGAGAGGGTCTGGATCTCCACCCGTTCTGCCACCATAAAAGAGGAGTAGAAGCCAAGTCCAAAGCGGCCAATGATTTCATTGGCATCATTGGCTTCCTTGAATTTTTCCATGAATTCGGTAGCGCCGGAGAAGGCTACCTGGTTGATATATTTTTTTATTTCTTCGGCAGTCATCCCGAGTCCGCTGTCGGAGATCGTAATGGTTTTTGCTTCTGGATCCACCGCCACGCGGATTTTAAGATCGCCCAGTTCCTGGTTATAATGCCCGAGCGAGCCTAGTCGTTTGATTTTCTGGGTGGCATCAACTGCATTGCTCACCAATTCACGCAGGAATATCTCGTGATCCGAATAGAGGAATTTTTTAATGATCGGAAATATATTCTCCGTGTTAATTGAAATCGTGCCTTTTTCCTGTACCATAGTTATTTAAGATTTGACTGTTTTAATAGTGGACGCGAAAGTACCAAGATTGGGCCAATTGGAGGGAGACGGACAGAAAGTCAGTTAGTAGTTAGTAGCCGGTAGTTAGTAGCCTGCCTGCCGGCAAAGGCAGGTCAACAGCCCCTTCTTAAGGATGGTTCTTAGAATGGACAATTTTTTATTCCTTTAGGGTGCCATCAGCCCCCCTTCGCTAAAGCTACGGAGGACCCTCCTTCGCTAAAGCTTCGGAGGGTAAATTTGAGCCCCAGCGGGGCGACATATCATTAGCCTGTGAATGTGCAGGCTGTTCCGGAGCTCCGTAGGAGCGAAATATTTAATTGACAGGGATTTGGATGACACCCCAAATACCAGTCATTCCGTCAAAAAGTCAATTCTGGCAGGAAATGTATAAAAAATTGGCAGCTATGGGTTTATAAGATTGCAATGCCCTTTTTTAAGATTCATTGCAATCCTGCAATTTCCTTCCTTTAAACAGGGCTTTCCAACGACGCTACTCAAGGCCCGGCATGAAGTACCTCATAGTTCTGGCCCGGTTTATGAACTATATTAGGAGTAAACAGATTAATTTCTTAATTGCAAACTCAAAGAAAATGAAAAACACATCTAAAATCCTGATTGCGCTTGGAGCCGGAATGGCTATTGGTGGTGTATTGGGTGTGTTATTTGCCCCTGACAAAGGCGAAAACACCCGTAACAAGATCGCTGAAAACGGTAAAAAGCTGGCGGATCAGTTTAAACGCAAAGTAAAAGAAGGCAAAGAAAAAATGGAAGAGCAATTGAGCCGGGTGAATGGTGAACTCGAAGAAGTGATCTGACCGGATAAAAGCCTAATCAACCCATCATGTCAGAAGAATTTAACAAATTCGAGTCACTGGCCGAACAACTCAAAGCTTACGTAAACACCAGGGTATCGCAGGTAAAGCTGTCACTAGCGGAAAAGCTGTCCAATCTTGCCGCAACTATGATCGCTTTGTTGCTATCAGCCCTGGTGTTCTTTTTATTCATTACCCTGCTTTGTGTGGCAGGGGCCCTGCTTATCGGTCAATGGTTGGGCAGTTTATGGCTGGGCTTCCTGATTGTATCGGGCTTTGTATTGCTGATCGGACTCATCATCTGGCTGGCCAAAGACCGCCTTTTCCGTCTGCCCATTATGAATGCGCTGATCGAAGCCATGTTCGAAAATGAGGACGAAGATGAAAAAGATTAAACGTATACAGGATATTGAACGGGAAAAACTGCGGTTGAAAGTACAGCAGCTGGAACAGGAAAAAAAACTCAAAGATTCCTGGGACGGACTGAAGCATGACCTTAAACCCGGTAACTTTCTCCGTAACAAACTAAATGAATTTACACATTCAAAGCCGGATGAATCAGGACTGGTCACCGGACTGGTAAATGTGGGTGCCGCTTACCTTAGCCGCCGCCTTACTGGCTATGCGGGAAACAAAATTGATAGTACCATTCACACGGGTATTGAAAAAGCGAGTGAGCGTTTAAAAACATTTTTATTGCGGAAAAAGAAAAAAAAGAGATCATCCAAAGCAAAAGAATAAACCTGCTGATCGCCGGATATTTCCATTATTCATCATTCACTCAATTTCACTTCCAGTCCCATTCGCCGGCAATCCTCAATAAACAGGACTGGTTCTGCAAACTGCCCCTGTACCTGCAATCCGGCTGCCCTGGTATTTTGCTTCAGGTATTGTTTAAGACAAGCCACAACCGGTACAGCTGTGATAAATGCGGGATCCATACTACGGACCCAAACCTGAATGTTTTTCTCCCGGCCATTTTTCAGGCCTTCGGCTTCCAGTTTCATAACATAACCATAAGGCGGACGGGTAAATGTTTTAATACTCCAGACCATCAGTTTTGCCAGGAGGCTATTGAATCTCCGGGGGACTATTTTCAGGCAAAGCATGATAAAAGGAAAAATGAAATAATCGGTAACCAGGTTAAAGCCGGCAATATAGAAGCCGGTTTCCCTGAGTGAGGAATATTGCTGAGGCAGTGGCCGGAGTTCTTCAAAGAAAAGCGGGGAACACCTGCAATTGCCATAGCTGTTTCCAAAATCAAATGTACGCATACCATTTCCGGTCAGCATATTCATTTTCTTCCATTTCCCTTTTGTATAATACAGTGGATTAAAGCCGGCCAGTTCTTCAACAAATTCAATCCGGGTGGACGTGCTGGCATTATAGGTACTGAAGTCAATCTTCATCAGCCCCGCTGTACGGGCACTATGAATTTCGTCAAATAACATTGCACCATAGCGGATCATTATTGCAGGCATGCCGGGATGGAATCCGCCGCCACTTATAAAGCAACGGCCGGCTTCTCTGATTTTTGATTCCAGTTGTTGAAGTTGCGTGTATACGGAAAGCCCGAAATGAATATCCATATAATCACAGCCGGCATTCAGCGCTGCTTCTGCAATAGTACGGGTATAGGTTGCTGTACTTGAAGTTACCAGGATAAGACCAACCCCTTTAAAAGCTGAGGTAAGAGTGGATGCCTCTGACGCATCAGCATAACAGGCACCCACCCGTTCAGTACTCAACTGATTGTTTAGTGCTTCTGCTGCCAGCTTTGCTTTAGTGATATCCCGCCCGGCCAATACAATGGATACAGTTGTTTCCTGTATCAACAACCTGGTCAAGGCGAGTCCTGTCTGTCCGTACCCCCCGAGTATAAGTATTTTAAAGTCAGGCATGGTGGTATTCTTTTATAAAAATACCGGGCCTGTGAATGCTGTACAATGATTTTTATTTGTCTGCGGCAGAAGGATTTAATTACACGCAGTCATTCTGTATTCACCAATCCCTCCTGAGATGCTTCAATGGAGTAGTTTGTCTTTTTTTGAATATTGATTTCTGGTTCTTCTTTGGCATCTTGCTTGCCCACCGTAGCCCTGCCTGCCGGCAGGCAGGTTTAGCGAAGGTGGGGTGTCTTGGTTTCTTGATTCTTTGTATCCCAGCTATTGTTTAAAATACACCTTGGTTATTTTCCCAAACTCTACTATATAAATCGCCACTGCATAAAGTGGTTTAGGCCCGAATCCCGATACTTCCTCATGGTCGATCACCATATTGCCCTGGATGATCCGTTTCTGAACCTTGCAGTATAACTTAGGTACCTTGGTGAGAAATTCATAATCCTTTCGCATCGCTTCTTTCCCTTTCATGATCAGTTTTCCGGGGAATTCGTATAACTCCACATCTTCCGCATAGGGTTCAAGAAAAGCATCGAGGTTGTGAGCATTATAGGCATTGAGTTGTTGCTGTACCAGGTATTCCGGTGAGGGATTCACCAGTGTTTCCGGCAAATGTGCCACTCCTTTCACAATCACCTGGCTGATCTTTCTCCAGTTGGCAATACTGTCCAGCGGATTGGCCCACAGGAGAACCAGGTTAGCCATTTTATTTTTAGCAACACTGCCCCATTCCTTTTCCTGTCCCAGGGCTTTAGCGCCATTGATGGTACTGGCTTCTAACAGCTGCCAGTTATTCATTCCGGCGTTTTGCATCGCATTCAATTCGATGAAATAAGAACTGGCATGTTGGGTACCCGTATTGCCGGCATCGGTGCCGGTGGCAATAGTTACGCCGCCATTAACCAGTTTCTGCAGGTTTATGGTCATAATGGAATCTGCCGTTTTTCCCTTTGCGGCCTGCAAAGGGGAATCCATGCTTTTAATATAGATTTTGGCCAGGCTGGTATCCGGCCAGGGATAGTCTAGCACCGAGCCGATGGTTTCCGGATTGGCGAGATTTAATTCATCGGTGCTGAAATGATAATGATCGCCGAGTACTTTGCCGTAATGTCCCATCACTACGAGGGTCGGACAAAGCACGGTCTTCTTTTGTTTCAGTAATTGAACAAAAGCATCTGACACGACTTCATCATCCACACTATGTACCAGGAAATCCGCCCCCGCTTCCACGGCCAGTTGCGCGGTGATGCGTTCGGTGGCATGCACGGCCACGCGTTTATTATTTTTATGGGCTTCGTCGATCGCAGCCTGTACCAACGGAAGATTTTTCCGGGCTCCTTTTTCCACATCCTGGTCGGTCACAATATACCAGATCTTGATAAAATCGGTGTTTAAGGGTAACTGATCCCTGACCGCTTTCCGGGTATTCTCTTCGTTGAGCATTTCGGTAAAGGGTGCATCATTCCCCAGGTTTTTGAAAGGCGCCGGCACATAAGTGGTCAGCAGGGGGCCGGTCATACGTACCAGGGGTGACCAGGTTTTGCTGGCAAAGGAATCTTTTTGTGTAAGGAAATTATTTGTCGCACCTACATCAATCACTGATGTAATTCCGGCGGAGAGATAACGACGCAGCAGGTCTTCCATATGCCCGTGTGTCCATTTGATCTCCTCGGCATAGGGCCGGATCTTACGCAGGTCGATCGCGTCCGGCCTTGCATAAAGTCCGCCACTCTGGAAGAAGTGAACGTGTGCATCCGTAAATCCGGGACTGAGGTATTTGCCGGTTCCGTCGATGATTGTGGTGCCTTCCGGCAGTTGTTTGAAATTTTTATCCTTATCCACCTGGGCAATCTTTCCGTCAACAATCAAAACGGAATACCCGGCCAGTATCTTTTTCTGCTCCACATCGATGACGTTGGTGTTTTTGATAAATAACTGAGCGGGGAGCTGATGGAAAAGGAACAAGGCGGTGATCAGGAGGAAGAAACGCATGGTTTTTGTTTTTTTTAAAGATACCGAGAAACCGAGAAACCAAGATTCAAGACACCAAGATGCCAAGACGCCAAAGAATAATCAAGCTACAAAGCAAAAATAAGCACCAAATCCTCCGCCGGATTTTCTCAGGAGGGTTTGGTGCTTTTTGAGGCTTTATAATTGGAATTTAATTGATTATTGTAATTTGATTATTCTTTGGCGTCTTGGCATCTTGGTTCTTGGAATTTATCTAAAGGCATATTATTGTATTCATTCCTGGTAAACTTCCAGGTCTTCATTAGTAACCAGAACAAAATATACCCCGCCAGCGCTCCAGCCGTGTTGAGTAATAAATCATCCACATCAAAAAATCCAAGTCCTGTTTTCACCTGAATGTATTCATATAATAAACTCAGTCCGAATCCGGCCAGGGTGGTGAGTATTAAATGCCGCATGCGACGGAAGAGCAGCGGGAAAAGCATGCCGAAGGGAACAAAACCGATCAGGTTGCCGAACAGGTTGTATTTCGCGTTTTCCGAATTGATCCGCCCGTTTCTGTAATACATATTGATGGTATGGAAGGGTGTCGTATTCGCTTTTTTCCATCCTTTTTTGGCAGAGTAATGTTTGTATTCGCTGTTAAAATAACTTTTGTAATACCGGTAATTACCGTGCTTAAATAGGATGTTTTTGGTCAGCAATGCCCCATATAAAGCAAAGATCATCCAGGCCAGGAAAATATAGAGGCGACGGTTCATAACTGCGATACTAACGAAAAAACCCGTAATGGTATTGCCATTTATCATACTGACCATTCAGTTTTGTGTATTAGTCGGTAATTTGTACCTGATTAAACAAACAATATGAATCTTCTTGGTAACCTGGTCTGGCTGATCTTTGGCGGCTTTTTAGCGGCACTTTGTTATTTTTTCGGCGGATTGGTGTTATGCTTTACGATTATCGGTATTCCCTGGGGACTTCAATGTTTCAAACTCGCCGGATTTATATTAATGCCCTTTGGCCTTAAGGTTGTGAGCGATTCATCCGGCTCCGGCTGTCTTTCCACGTTGGCTAATATCGTCTGGATTATTTGTGGGGGACTGGCTTCTGCCATTATTCATGTCGTAATGGGTTTACTCCTCAGTATTACCATCATCGGTATTCCCTGGGGAAGGCAGCATTTTAAACTGGTGGAGTTGTCATTGATGCCATTTGGAAAGCGTATTGTGGCGGCTGATTAATTATTGAATGGTTTTATCACCCCCGGTATTTCGTATATCAACCCTTCCCCCCAAACCCCCGCCGGTGTTCCATAACCCGTTTTAAAATCTCCGTTGAGTACTTTACGGGTAATAATCAGAGAAGCATGAACGGTTATCGTATAGCCTTCCGGACCCGTCAACCGGGCGGTTATTTTTTCCCCGGCTGCGTTGGTCGCTTCTCCCCACACATAGCCGATGGCTTTAGCACGCTGCGTATCGGTGGGGCCTGCCGGAAGACGGTTAATCTTCGCTTTAAGCGCTTTCCGGATAAAATCAGTGCGTAAAGCCCAATTGAAGAGTCCCTGCAATTTTAAAAAGTAATATACCTTACGGGAGATACCGGTATAGCATTCAATATCCGGTATACCGGTGGTGAAATGTGCCGTGGAGATATCACCCCAGGGAATACTCATAACGAAGAGTTTCTTTGGGCCGAAGTCTACCCACATCCCCCGTTGGCCGAGTGGTTCATGTACGATCTTTCCGTTTCTGCGGGCGGCTCCGCCTTCCCCTAGTTTATTAGCCATGGTAGTTGCCGTGCCATGAGAGAGGGCACCCCCCAGGGTGGCAAAAGCAAGTTTAAGTGAAACCGCATCGGGCATCTTGTTTTTTAAGTGCATAGCCAGGCAATCCGTGGGTACCACATCAAAACCAGCGCCGGGTAATAAAAGGATGCCGGCTTTTTTTGCCGCATCATCAAACCGTTTTATCAACTCAAAAATGGAAATATCTCCATTGATATCGAGATAATGCGTGCCGGTCTGCAGACAGGCTTCCACGATTTGCCGGGCCGTTTGATCAAAGGGGCCAGCGGCATTCATGACCACTTTTACTTCTTTCAATGCGGTTAATAAAGCGGTTGTGTCATTGACATCAAAGATGCGGAAAGGCAATCCGTATTTTGCCGCCAATGGTTCAATGGCTTCCTTTCTTCGCCCTGCCAGAATGGGGTGCAGGTTATACTGGCTGGCATAACGGGCAATCAGTTCCCCGCTATAACCATTGGCTCCATAGAGGAGGAAGGTAGTGGTAAGCATTAAGGAAATGTACGGAAAAACAGGCAGATGGCAGCAGGCTGTAGGCAAGAAAGCAGATCATTTTGATCAGCTTGTCATCTAGAACTGTATCTGCGAAAATCTGCGTACAAGATCTGCGTTGATCTGCGGGAAAATTAATCGGCGATCTTCCGGTCTCCACCAAATCCGGCAATCAGGTTGATCATGGCTACGAGGTTTCCTCCTTTACTGATCGTACCATCGAAGTCACGGCCAAAAGCAAATGTCAGCTTGCGGTTGCTGCCCAGATCATATTCAGCGTTCATCACAAACCGCCAGGAAGGATCCACGGTGGAGCTCCCGAGGATACTGCGATAAAGCGCTTCGGCACTCAGCACAAATTTTTCCCTGGATACATCCAGCAAAAAACGTCCGCCCATATCGAAGGTGGAGAGCTTACCACCTTTCAGCAGACCCGATGGAGCGGCAAATAGCGTGGTGGGATTATAGAGATAGCGGAGAATGAACAATGAACTGATGCCTTTATTCCCGTTTTCGTTTCCCCCGGTCAGCCACATACCGGCCCGGTAAACATTGGAGTTGTTGAAACGGTTATCCGGAAAATCCAGTGCCATGCCTCCCGAAAAATCAAGAAAGAAGCCGGACCGTTCTGTTTTAAAGACAGTGGCGGCTTTCCGGGCAGCGGCAAAAGCGGCTCCATCCGGCAATACATCATCGTATTCTTCTCCGATCAGTTCTTCCATTTCACGGATATCCCGGATGAGCTGATTAAATTCTTTTAGCTGCACTTCATTCAATGAATCTTTCATTTCCAGCAATTGCAGGCGTTGTTTTTTCTCTTTCAACAAAGAATACTGTGGATGTTTTTCTTCATAAGCCCTGCGTTCGGCAATCAGCTGAACCTGTGCCTGCCTTAATACGGTGTATTTATTCCGGGTATCGGCGGTCCAGTGGGGTCGTATAAGGGAGAATTTAATACCCAGTCCCAGTTTGGTGGTTTTTAATGAATCCACGTCTTCCTTTCCCTTAGGTCCGATATGCGTATAGCCGGCTGAAAACTGAAAGGATTGTTTAAACGTATGCTGATTATTATCAAACTGATTCAGGCTGTATTTTTTTCTTCCCATTAAAAACGGAGCGATCTGAAAAGCATAGCTCTCGGGGATAGACGTGAAATTATTGGTGGCATTCTGAATGGACAAAGCAAAAGCAGTCAGGTCCGCAGGACGTTCTATATCGCTCTGCGCTATTCCCAGGATATTAAATGCGGGAGAGGCCGGCGATTTGAGCAGATCCAGCCGGATGGTGGTATCCACGGTTACCTGCCCAATAGCCGGAAGGCAATAAAAAGATAATCCAATGAAAAATACCTGAATGATTTTCATAAGAATTAATGAATCGTGAAGAAAATACTGATTTTATACAAGACGGAAGCGCCCTGGGTGGTGACGGTCTTCTCGGCATAGTATTTATAGGGACTCACGCCGCCGCGTATGCGAAAATCAAAACTGGTTTTATCCGGCTGACCCGGCAGATCCGTTACCGCGGTATACAATTCCAGGTATTTGCCCCGGAGCGACTGGTTGCTGCCGATGGTCAGCCAGTCCAGCGGGCCGGCATGATTTTTTAAAATGGCTTTATCTTCCAGCCATGCTTCGGTTACCGATGATTGTCCGGTATCGCCGGGAATCACCTTTACCTGTATGTCTTTGTCGGAATTATTTATTTTATAAGGGTCAAAATGGGAAGAGCGGCTCTGCTCAAATGCCGCTTTCACGCTGGTTTTTTTGCTCATAGAGGAGAGGTTTAATGATAAAACAATATACTTATTTTCCAGTAATCTATCAACAGCTGCGATCGGGCTGGTGACATTTTTATTGCTTAGCTTTAGTAGTATAAAGTTATTGTATGAAAAATACGCTTCTTTTCTGCCTGGTCTTTTCCCTGATGTCCTTATCGGCTCAGCAAAGTAAGGACACGAAAATTCCGATCCTCATCCGTTGTGATGATATAGGCATGAGTCATGCTGTAAACCTGGCGGCGAAGAAAGTACTGGAAACAGGCATACCGGTCTCCATGTCCGTAATGGTTCCCTGTTCCTGGTTCAGTGAGGCTGTGGACATGTTGAAAGGTTATCCTAATGTGTCAGTAGGGATTCACCTTACGTTGAATGCAGAGTGGAAACAATATCGCTGGGGACCGGTGGCCGGTGTGAAGCAGGTGCCTTCACTGGTGGATTCACTCGGGCATTTCTTTCCTTCCCGTTCTAAGCTGTTTGCCAATAATCCTCAGTTAAGTGAAATTGAAACTGAGCTAAGGGCCCAGATTGATAAAGCCCTGAAAGCCGGATTAAAAATTGATTATCTCGATTACCATATGGGAGCTGCGATGCAAACTCCTGAAACGCGGAAGATTGTGGAGAAGTTGGCCGCAGAATATAAAGTCGGCATATCCAGATACTACGATGAAGTGGATGTGGATGGAGGTTATTCAGCACCGGTGGGTTCAAAGCTGGATACCCTGAGCAGTAAACTCAGTGCATTGCAACCAGGAGGGACAAAATTGTTTGTCTTTCATGTAGGCATTGACGATGCTGAACTTTCGGCTATGGAAGACCTGAATATTTTCGGGCCAAAGGAGATGAGTAAGCACCGGCAGGCGGAACTGGATGCGCTGTTGTCGCCCTCATTCCAGGCCTTGCTTCATCAGGAGAAATTTCGGTTGGTGAATTACAGGAACTTGAAAGAGGGCCACTGATGTATTCCCGCTTCGCGGTAATTTTAGCCACGGACCTGCCTTCCGGCAGGCAGGTCACACAGATTCACACGGATAAGGTGGCCACGAAAGCACACGAATAGTCACGAAATAAATACAACATTGTATTCATTCGTGCTTTTTTGTGTGCTTTCGTGGCTAATCTCTTTTTGCCGAAGGCAAAAAATCCGTGTGAATCTGTGTGATCCGTGGCCTGTATTCATTCGTGTTCTTTTGTGTATTTCGTGGCCTGCCTTTCTGTATTCATTCTTGTCTTTCGTAGCCACCCTATTTGCCGCAGGCAAATACTGCCGAAGGCAACCAAGAAAAAACCCCGCCGGGAGGCGGGGCATAAAGTTTAGGGGACACAGAACTTTTGGTTTTCATAGATCCGGAAAAAACGGACACGGACATTGGACTTAACTGGTTTTCATTGGATAAAACTGGACATTGGATCTGGACGGTTTTTTCATGGGATGGACTTGTTGGATTTTTCTTTGGATTTGGATTCTTTCTTGGTTTTTCTTTGGATTTGGATTCACATCCTTTGTTCTTAATTGCACCATGAAGCTACGTCTGCGAATGGCCCAAACAAAATATTATGGTATCTAAGTTTGCAAATTCGGTGATCAACATTAGCTACGCTAAAAGGTTACACTTACTTTGCTTATCAGTGACTTACGTAGTCGTAAATCCACACGTAAATCAACTTCGTAGGATCACTTATGCCATGTAGAATGGCAACTACAAATTTTCTTTTTTATCTTCAATCCCATCATGTGGTACTCGTTCCTCAATGTTTTTTTCTTTGTTTTTCACACGGCTTTTACCTTGTTTAATATTACCGGGTGGGCCTTTCGTATCACCCGCCGCTGGCATTTGTATACCATGCTGCTTACCGCTGCATCCTGGTTTATATTAGGTATCTGGTATGGTTGGGGGTATTGCGTATGTACCGACTGGCATTGGAAAGTAAGAGCCGCTATGGGTATACATGATCAGTCCAGGTCTTATATTCATTTCCTGATTCTGAAAATAACCGGATATAACCTGAATACCGATTTAGTGGAACAAGCTACATTGTATATCTTCTTGTTATGCTTTATCCTTACAGTTTGGCTTAATTTCAAGGATAAAAGAAAAAAGTTGAAAGTATGAAATGTATTGACTACGAACTCCCGACTTGTCGTCCGTAGCTTTAGCGAAGGACGACTAATCTCCTCCGCCACATCCACCACTGCATCCTCCTCCATCTCCGCCACTATCACTACCACCATCGCTGCTGCTGTCGCTGCCGAAATCTCCACTGGCGCCACCGCCACCGAAGTCGCCCTCACCAAAGCCTGTAAACTCCGGATAAATCGAAGCCGGTTCAGCCTCAAAATGATTATATAGTGGAGTGCTGTCATAAATGCCTCCTTCTCCTGCATATTCTTTTTTCTTTGACGCATACCCGTTCTTTTTTACCTGCTCCTGGTCAAACTTGGTGTCGCCCCAGATATCTACAGGAGGGTCGAGATCAAATTCTTTTTTATACAGGGCGATTGTATCCAGGTACTGGGCGCTGAACCGGCCAGTCTGGTCTTCCATCGGCACCAGTTCAGGAAAGTGATCAAAAGGTTGTTGAATTACCTGCTCACAAAACTCCCGGTAGGCCTTGCTGAAAAGAATATGTTCATGCCAGATTACATCAATAATTTTAGAAGGAGTTACATGGAAATCACTTATAAGACCTAGGAAAATGAATTTCTTATACTCATTCAGGGCCCTTAATGCAAAACTGGTTTTCCATCCGTGTTTCCGGGCGATCTTATGGGCAAACGCATGATAGGAAGGATTGGCATTACCAAATTTTGCCGCTATACGCTCAAACAAGCCGGGTTGCACCACGTGGTCAAAGTAATAGGTCCGTAGCTGCAGCCATAGTTCTTTTTTATCCATACATATAAGTTGTCTTTAAAATTAAGGAGGGATTCTGTACCAGCATTGGATCCCGGATTAATTCTTTTTTACTTTTTAAAACCGGCCATATTGGTGATTTCCACGTTGCCAAATGAGCATTATCAGCCCGGCAACCAACAAAAGTCATAAGCATACAGCCAGGTCTTTTTATCCTTTGCAGGATGAAAAAGTTCTTCGCCCCCACCCTTGTTTTCATTGCCATTTGCCTGGGTGATACAGGCAGCCTGTCTGCCCAGCAAAAAATCAGTTTTGACCTGGCTGTTATCCGCCAGACTTTTCATAAAGTAAACGGACTCAACCTCAGTACTTTTTACCATTTCAATGAGAAGCTGGCTGCCGGGGTGGAGATGAACCGTTTTTTCCCGGTCGTCCATAAAGAGGCTGAACTTTCTGCCTGGGATTTTGACTTCAATGCCCATTACCTGATGAACCTGCATCACCATTTCTATTTCTACCCCATCGCCGGTTTCAGCCATACTTTTTCCAAAGAAGTATCCATGGAGCCAATGGGTGAGGCACTCAATGACCGTTTTTGGTCGCTGAATGCTGGTGCCGGTGTGGTCTGGCAAAAAGGAAAATGGGGGTTACATACAGAGTTTCTTTATACCTGGGGACACTTCAACCAGGAGTTTGTACTGGCCGGACTCAATTATGAAATTGAACTGGGCCGTCACCACAAACAACATAAGGAACATTAATTTTCTGCACTATTTTTTAAGCCGGTATTCCGCCGATTTCTTTTTCGGGAATATTAGTATTATTTTCATTGGATAAACCTCCTGTAAAATTATACTATGGCACAGCAACCAACCGGTACTCCTCCCGGATCCCGAAAACCCAACGATCAGATTATCTCTTATTACACCCTGCGGATACTTATCGGGGCCACTGGTATACTGCTTCCCTTCCTGGTGGTGCTGGGTAAGTGGATTTCAAATGGCACACCAGCCCTTGAATTTTCGATCAGCGATTACTATGATAATGGCGCCGGGGGTGATATCCTGGTCGGTGTACTTTTTGTATTGGGGTTTTTCCTGCTTTCGTATAAGGGACCAGAGAAGATCGATAACCGTGCGGCCGATGTAGGTTGTGTGGCCGCCCTGGGGGTCGCTTTGTTTCCAACTACCTATTGTGGGGATTGCTGGGTACACTATCTCCACTTTGTATTTGCCCTGACCCTTTTTTCAGTCTTTATCTTTTTTTCCCTGGTGCTATTTCGTAAAACGGATCCCAAAAAGCAGATGTCCCCTGAGAAAAAGAACCGGAATAAGATCTACCTGGTCTGTGGCATCATTATGATCGTCTGCATCCTGGCCATCGCTTTCAGTCTGCTGGTATTGAAACAAGCTATCAGTGAAAAATACAGCCTGGTGTATTGGTTCGAATCTATCGCGCTGGCCTCCTTCGGTTTCTCCTGGATTACTAAATCAGAAACCCTTTTTCTCAGGGATCATTAATCCAGAACTTACCAGACCCAGACCGGTGCTTCCGTATTTTCAGCATAGACCAGCAAGTCAAATACTGCATGAACCAGTATGGGCGGCCAGATACTGTTTGAAAAATAACGGAGCAGCCCAATTAACAGGAAAGCGCCAAAGGACCAGGAGAAGAACAACCAGACCGGGGTGATACCAGATGTGGCGGGCGCCAGGAAAAGGCAGGCTTTATATCCGGCATGAATCAGGGCGGCCCCGATAATGGCAACTGCAGGGTGAATCGATTGCAGACGGCCCTGGATATAACCCCGGAAAACCAGCTCTTCCATCACCCCGATACAAACCGCTATCAAAACAAACCCATGAAACCAGGCCGGTAAAAGCGGCATCGAATACATACCCCGGTAGTATAAGGCGCCGGCAATTCCCATCAACAGGCCTGTAATACAGTATAAAACCTTGACCGGACCGAGGCGGAACAAACCGGACCTGAGCAAGGCGGTATTGAAAAGCCGGGGGCCAATAATCAGACCGGCACAGGTAAGTGGAAGGAAAGAAAACCACTTCACCGGCACAGGCCAACTGACCAGCCAGGCAAATAATAAAATACACAAACTGACCAGGAACACTTCCCGGAGTATCCCGTAATGATTGACAGGTATTTTTTTAGCCGGTAGTTTCATGTTCAGTATTTGTTTTTTTATGGAACAGTATTCCAGACAGCAGGGCCAATGGAAGTAATAATAGCAGCCAGCCGGAACCCAGACAGGCCCCGCTGTTGGCAACTACAATACAACCGGGCAAGGCTTTGGCCATTTCCTTCAGATAAGCACTGTCTTCTTTCGTATCATGTGGTAAGGAGAGATAACGCAGTTTTTTCAACTGGCCGATGCTTTTTTTATCGGTCACCGTATCAATAATTATCAGTGCACGGAGATCCGGCATTTCCTGCAGGTTTGTAAAATCGGTCAGGTTGGAATTACCAGCCATTTCCAATACCTGTATTTTTTTCAGGCTGGCGGTAAGCATATTGAACTCTTTTTGTGATGTATTAACCGGCAATCCCAGCCATTTCAATCCTTTGGCTTTTACCAGTTGTTCAATGCCGGTGCATTTGCCGGAAATCAACAATACCGATAATCTTTCCGGTATATTTTTTAGTTTGTCCAGGCCCGCAACACTATCTCCGTTTTTTAAAACCAGTTCATCCAGCTGATCCAGTGGAGCCAGGAGTTCATAGAAAGGCTTATTCAGTAAGAGGCTCAGTTTTTTCAGTTGAAGGTTATTGATAAAAAAGTCCGGGGGCATCGATTTTAAATCATCCCCATATACAATACACTCTTTCATTTCAGGAAGTGCCGGGAGCGGATTCAGGATGACTGAATCGTCCAGTACGATAAAGAGGCATTTTGCCTTCTTCCAGTACACCAGTGCCGGGATTTCCTCATTGATAACCGGAACAAACACAACGGTTGGCTGGAAAAAACCGGCTTTACGGATATAATCTGTCGTCAGGTTGAGGGAATCATTTTCGGCAAATGTGAGCGACAAATGGGGATGTTGTGAAGCGATAGTTTTAAGATAGGGGATATAGGATTCAGGGATGGGATCCTGTATTAAGATTGACGCCAGATCAGTCAGCTGTTCCGGTTTCATTTGCCTGAACCAGGGTAGCAAATCCTCGTTTTTATGTATAACTATGGAATTTATTTTACTGTTTAAGAAAACAAGGGAGTCACCCTCGTCGTTAATCCGGAGCGTATCTTCTTTGGTTGGCTGATAACGGAAATAGGTATCATTAAATCCAAGCACATCATTTTTTTCCGTAAGTATGGCCCCTTTTTCCCTGTTGGAAGACGGAAAAAAAATAAAATGAAATGATTTAGACCAATTGGTAACCAATCCATTTCCTTTTAGCTGCACAACAGTAAAACGTTTTTCGTCCGGGAATCCGCGGAAAATAAGCAGGATACCCAGCAAAAAGAGTCCTGCGAGAAAGTATGGCAGCCAGCTTTGAGTCCTTCCCGGCTGTTTCGGATGGATTTGATCTGGTTTCATAGACAAAGTTTGTAAGATGAGTTATCAGTTTACAGGAGCGGCGGGAAATCATTTTCCCGGGAAAGCAGAGTGGTACGTAGCTCCCGGGTTAAGGACAGGATCTGGACAATCGAAATGTAACTGCGTGGAAGAGGGTGGAACAATGATGCAGGTTAACCCTGTACATGACCGGGGACAGGAAGAATCAGGTCCAGTCGTTAAAATAGCGCAGTACTTCCCGGGCACGGCCGATATAAAACCCGCCAAACAGCACGGCATGCACCAGCAGGGGGTAGGCTTCTGTGAGTTTTAACCGCTTCTCCCATCCGGGCTCCAGGGGATAGACCTCCTGATAGGCTTTATAAAACCGGGGGTCAAATCCGCCAAATAACTGCGTCATGCCGAGGTCCATTTCCCGGTGACCATAATATATGGCCGGGTCAAAGATGACGGGCTGACCGCCGGCAGAAACGCTGTAATTGCCACTCCAGAGATCACCATGCAGGAGCGAAGGGTGTTCGACCGGGAAAAGTGAGTCCAGCTGGTTGCAGAAATGTCCGGCGGCATTGAGGTCAGCACGGGTAAAGAGTTGTTTATTGTAAAGTATTTCAACAAGCGGCATGATCCGGCATTCGGTATAAAATTCATCCCAGTTGCCATGTCGTTTATTGGATTGTTTCAGCCGGCCGATATAATTGTCCGTAGTCCATCCGAAATAGGTTTGTGGCTGTTGATGTAACCGGGCCAGCTGATGACCAAAATGTTCCCAGAACTGTTTATCAGGTTGACCTCTTTCGATCCACTCCAGCAGCAGGTATTGCTGTTCACCGGCAATCCCGGTTTTGATCACTTCAGGGATACTGACCGTCCTGGTCTTTTTCAATTCGCTGAGCCCGGCGGCTTCTTTAAGAAACATATCCGGATAAAAACCCGCCTGGTTTACTTTGAGAAAAAAAATCCCTTCGTGGGTATGCAGGCAGTATGCGCTGTTGATATCCCCGCCGTGCACCTGTTCAAAGCGCTGAACCTGAAGACCGCAATCTTCAATGATCGCCTTTGGTTGGTACACCAATCCGTATACCGGTCAGTATTAAACGATTGTAAACACCTAAAACTTTGCTGTATGATTACAACAAAAAAATCAATGGCTGATAAGTTCATGCAATTGATGAAGAAACGTAACCCTGATCAACCGGAATTCCTGCAAGCCGTTTCTGAAGTTGCTCAAGCCATTATTCCTTATATCGAGGAACACCCCCAATACAAGAAAGCGAATATTATGGAACGTTTGACAGAGGCTGAACGGATCATCATTTTCCGTGTACCCTGGGTGGATGATGCCGGTAATTTCCGGGTCAACAGGGGTTACCGCGTTCAGATGAACAACGCGATCGGTCCCTATAAAGGCGGGCTCCGTTTTCACCCGAATGTCAGTCTTAGTATCCTGAAATTTCTGGCTTTTGAACAGGTATTCAAAAATTCGCTGACCACTTTACCAATGGGGGGTGCCAAAGGGGGATCGGATTTTGATCCCAAGGGCAAATCCGATAATGAAGTGATGCGTTTCTGCCAGAGCTTCATGACCGAACTGTATCGCCATATTGGTAATGATACGGATATACCCGCCGGTGATATCGGGGTGGGTGGTCGTGAGATCGGGTTCCTGTTTGGCCAATACAAAAGACTGTCCAATGAATTTACCGGCGTGCTGACTGGCAAGGGCTTTACTTATGGAGGCAGCCTGATCCGTCCGGAAGCTACCGGATATGGATTATTGTTCTTTGTGGATGAAATGCTGCGTACAAAAGGAGAAACCCTGAAAAATAAAAGGGTAGTGGTTTCCGGTAGTGGTAATGTAGCCCAGTATGCTATTGAAAAAACCATTGCCATGGGTGGTATTCCGCTGACCGCTTCCGACAGTGATGGATTCATTTATGACCCGGATGGTATTGATACGGAGAAACTGGAATATATCCTGGATCTGAAAAATGTAAAACGCGGCCGTATATCCGAATACGCCACCAAATACAATGTACCTTATTATGAAGGTGAAAAGCCCTGGATGATCCCATGTGATGTAGCGTTGCCTTGTGCCGTTCAGAACGAACTGGATAAAGTTGGTGCTGAGCAACTGGTGAAGAATGGTTGTAAGCTGGTGGCCGAAGGCGCCAATATGCCAACCACCCCGGAAGCCATTGAAGTGTTACATGAAAACGGCATCATGTATGCGCCGGGTAAAGCCGCCAATGCCGGTGGTGTAGCCACTTCCGGACTTGAAATGTCTCAGAACTCCATCCGCCTTTCCTGGACCCGCGAAGAAGTCGAGAATAAACTCCGCGATATCATGCGCAGTATCCATGAACAATGTATGATGCATGGAAAACGGGAGGATGGCACGATTGACTATGTAAGGGGCGCGAATATAGCCGGATTTGTAAGAGTAGCGGATGCCATGCTGGCGGAGGGACACGTTTAGGGAGGTTGACAGGTTAACGGATTGACAGGTTAACAGGTATACCTGCCGTAGAAAGATAGTTGATAAGTATTGGGTTGTCTTACTTTGGTGAGACAACCTTTTTTTATTTCTTCTCAAGAATGAATTCGTTGCAGTAAATGCGGAAGAGCAGGATAATATAATTTACCAGTAGCGGACCAAAGATCAGTCCGATGAAGCCAAAGAGCCCAAGGCCTACGATGACGCCGAGTACGGTGACCACCGGGTGTACCTGTCCCATTCTTTTCAATAGGGTAATCCGGGCCAGGTAATCTACATTTCCTGTAACGATTACACTATAGAGCAGCAATCCAGTGGCATTCAGGTTATTTCCGCTGGCATACATAAAAACAACCAGGGGCACCCAAACGATCATGGTTCCTACGATCGGGAAGAAGGCCAGTACACCGGTCAGGAATCCCCATAGTATAATATCATTCAGACCAAAGAGGAAGTACCCCAGTGTGGCTGTAACTCCCTGGATAATACAGATCATAGGGATTCCCAAAGCACTCGCTTTCACCAGTCGCTTGGTTTCTATGGCCAGTATTTCAATATTGCTGTGTTTCAGTGGAAGAATATTTCCCAGATAGCTTTCGATCTCTTTTCCATGCACCAGCATATAATAGAGCAGGAATAATAAGATAATCAGGTTGGTGATCAGGTTAAGGGTATCATTAACCAGGGAAGGGAGGAAACCGGATATCCGTTGCTGGAGGTTGACCAGGGTTTCACCGGATATAAGCGTGAAGCCTGCCCGCTCCTGTGCTTTATCAACGGCTTCTCTCAGTTGAGTGATGGTGGAAACCGGATCCTTGATAAATGGGTGGACCTGCTTTTCAACCAGCACAAACGTAAACCAGACCAACAGAGCCAAAAGCAGGAAATAAACCAGCAGGTAAAGCAGAGCGGTCCCGCTTTTATTCCATTTACGATGATAAACGAGTTGAAAGTAACTGTTGCGGCTGAGAATATAAAGGGTGAGGGCCCCCAGTAATCCGGGGAAGAACACATAAAGCTCCCGGACAGACAGAAAGACCATCAGAAGTAAGATCACCAGGATCATCACCTGTTTGATCTGGTTGTTAAAACTGCCGGGTAGATTCATAAGCGCCGGAACAGTCTTGCTGTATCCTTATGTAAGGTACACTTATTTATAGTTGTCCGGAATGATATTGGTTAGTTAA
Organism: Bacteroidota bacterium; assembly: GCA_029561255.1. Taxonomy (GTDB): domain Bacteria; phylum Bacteroidota; class Bacteroidia; order Chitinophagales; family Chitinophagaceae; genus JJ008. Next base: position 40,024 of record JAKQJH010000044.1, read on the forward strand.
TCGTATCTTAAAAAACGGCTTCCGGGAGACATTCAGGAGTTATCCGGTTAAATTTATTGGAGAACCGGAAGTCTTAAAAGGGAATTGTACACACTTAAATTCAACAATATGAAAAAGTTCATCTTATCAAAAGGAATTCTATACTTCTTCTCTTTACTTCTGTTCAGTTGTTCTTCCGGCAAACAGGCAGTAGTAATGAATACGGAGCTGGAGAATGCTATAGTGGCCGATAGCTGGAAATTTATTGCGGAGCAGTCAACCCCCCAGTTTAGCGGCAACCGGGGTGGGCTTGATGCGGGGTATGAAGTAAGATGCAGTAAAGAGAGACTGGAAAGTAATCTGCCCTATTACGGCAGGTCTTTTTCCGGTGGCGGAGCCTATACTAACCAGGGGCCACTGGATTTTAAAACAGGAAACTATACGATCACCAAAGAGAAAGGGAAGAAAAACAGCTGGATACTGAACATCCGGCCGGGGGGCATACCCGAAGTGCGTGAATACCGGTTGACCGTTTTCAGCAACGGGACCGCCTCTCTCGATGTACAATTGAATAACCGTACCCCCATGAGTTTCCGCGGGCGTGTGGAAATTCGCCAATAATCCAAAGGCATAAGCCTGCTTCGCAGGCATAGATTTTGGCCACTAAAGCACACGAATGAACACGAAAGAGTTTGCTTCGCAAACAGCTGTCTTCGACAGCCGGGGCCACGGATCACACGGATCAGCACGGATTTTTAATTTGCCTTCGGCAAATGGATGGTTGCCACGAAGGCACACGAAAGAACATGAAAAGTAAATACAATTCATGACTCGCGCCTGCCTCTCTGTATTTTTCGTGTTCTTTCGTGTGATTTTGTGGCCAACTATTATTGCCGCAGGCAATTCAATCCGTGCTGATCCGTGTGATCCGTGGCTAACCCTGCCGAAGGCAGTCCTTTGCCAAAGGCAAAACTTTCGTGACTTTTCGTGTGTTTTTCCCGCATGAGGCGGGACAGGCGTGGCCAAAATAAAAAAGGCGACCTCGTATTGAGGCCGCCTTTCATATAATGTGGAATGAAATTAACTCAGGTGTTTGCCGAGGAATTTCGCGATTTCAAACATAGAAACCTGTGCTTTGTTACCGAAAACAACTTTCAGTTTAGCATCAGTATTAACATTACGTCTGTTTTTAGCGTCCTGCAGTTTGTTGGCTTTGATGTAAGCCCAGATTTTTTTAACAGCTTCTGTACGGGGCAATGGTTTTGCTCCAACCACAGCGGCTAAGGCAGCAGAGGGAGTCAGTGCTTTCATGAAAGCAGCATTGGGTTTACGTGCAGATTTTTTCTTAGCGGGTTTTGCGGCTTTCTTAGCAGCAGGTTTTTTAGCAGCAGGCTTTTTAGCAGCGGCTTTCTTTACGGGTTTTTTAGCAGCGGCTTTCTTTGCTGCTTTTTTCTTTGTTGCCATGTTTTTTAGATTTTGAATGTTAATGGGTATGCGTTATACCGATATCAAATATAGATGATTTCTACACTCGTTCGCACAGGGAGAAAAAAATCCATGCTATTTTTAAAGATTGTTTTTCCACAGGTAAATCCCATTTTTCCCAATGAAAAGGGATGTTTCACCCAATGGAGTTACTAAATTGTGGTACTAAAATTGCCCTTTGTACATCAATATACATTCACACAAGCCCCCGGGAACAGGGGAGTGGGTGCTCCGGAACCTGAATACCCCGGATGAGCCAGAACCCTTGCCAGGACTGTATTCCATGGGAATACACCCCTGGTATATACAGGCGGCTGATTGGGAGAACCAGCTCTGTTCATTGCAGCAGAAAAGCACCCATGATCAGGTACTGGCCATCGGGGAATGCGGACTGGATAAAGTATGTGCCACCCCTTTTTCCCTGCAGTTACAGGTATTTCGCGCCCAGGTGGAATGGGCAAATTCCATAGGGAAACCCTTAGTTATTCACTGTGTTCGGGCCTGGGAGGAGGTGCTGGCTTCATTGGAAGAAGCCACTATCCGGGTCCCGGTACTCTTTCACGGCTATAATAAAAACAGTCAACTGGCCCGCCGGATTACCGGAAAGGGCTACTATATTTCATTGGGAAAAGCATTAAACCGGCCCGGTATACAGGAGGTATTACGGTCCGTTCCCGCAACCCGGTTTTTCCTGGAAACGGATGATGCGGAACTTTCTATTGGGGAAATTTATCAGCAGGCTGCAAAAGCTTTATCAATTGATCACAATTCCCTTGTTTTGCAGATTCAAAAAAATGCGGAAACGGTTTTCGGTAACGCGGTTCAATTATGACAAGTGATTTCTCCTGGTTATCCCGGACCAGCTTATTAATCGGGGAAGAAGCCCTTCAGCGGCTGGCTCAGTCACATGTAATGGTGGTGGGACTCGGTGGCGTTGGTTCCTATGCTGCCGAATTCATTGCCCGCAGCGGGGTGGGTAAGATGACCATCATAGATGGCGATGTGGTGGATCCCAGTAACCGTAACCGGCAATTACCAGCACTGGCTACTAATCACGGGGAGTCGAAAGCCCTGATTATGGCAGAGCGGCTCAAAGCCATTAACCCTGAACTGGAACTGGACGTCATCCGTGAATTCATCAATCCGGCCATGGTGGAACAACAATTGTTACACCGGCCCTCCTATATCATTGACGCCATAGACAGCATTACACCCAAGATCACGTTTATAAAACTGGCATTTGAAAGCGGATTGTCCATGGTAAGCAGTATGGGCGCCGGGGCCAAACTTGATCCCACCCGGTTGCAGGTGGTGGATATATCGGAAACATATAACTGTCCTTTTGCGCAACAGGTACGTAAACAACTGAAAAGACAATATGGAATCCGCAAAGGGATTAAAGCGGTCTTTTCCCCGGAGGAACCTATTAAAGAAAGCCTGATGCTGACCGATGGAAAAAATTATAAAAAATCGGCTTATGGAACTATTTCCTATTTACCGGCTGTATTCGGGGCAGTGGCCGCCTCGGTAGTGATCCGTGACCTGATGCTTCCCCCAAAGAAAAAAAAGATATGATCAGTCCTTCCTCTTCCTGCTGAAAAGATAGACCAGCAATGTGATTACTAGTAAGCCTCCGGAACCGTAGATGAAATAACTGACGGGCATAAATATCTTTGTTTAAAGCTAGTTTATTTTACATTAACGGACCTGCCTGTCCCTGTTTCCTGCCCGTTCATTATGACCAGATTCATTCAGGCGTATGAGTGAACTCACTGCAGCACTGTTGGTTCTCTCTGTACATTCATTGTGGTAAGCGGCCATTACCGGTTTACCCGGCTTCCCCATTATGAAAAAAGAAATAGGCGAAAATGTATATATCCCGGTGGGATCAGTTACCCTGGAAGGTAGGCTGGAAGTGCCGGAGAACGCTGACCGCATAATTATCTTCTCTCATGGAAGCGGCAGCAGCCGCTTTAGTCCCCGCAATAAGTATGTGGCGGAATTATTGAATGATAAAGGAATGGCCACCTTACTCGTTGACCTGCTGACCTCCAGGGAGAGTATTGCCAACTCCGCGCGTTTTGATATCAGTTTACTCACACAAAGACTCGCTGCCGTTACACATTGGATACAGGCTCAGCCCGTATTCCGCAATTATCAAATTGGTTTTTTTGGTGCCAGTACCGGTGCTGCATCTGCCTTGGGAGCTGCTTCCCTGATGCCCGGTATAGTCAATGCAGTCGTATCCCGCGGAGGCCGGCCTGATCTGGCCCTCCTCGCTCTGCCACAAGTGAAATCGCCCGTGCTGCTCATCACCGGTTCACTGGATGATGAAGTAACAGAACTGAACCAACAGGCTCTTGAAAGACTTACCTGCAAAAAAGAACTCGTAGTGATTGAAGGGGCCACCCACTTATTTGAAGAACCCGGCAAACTGCAGGAAGTGGCGGAAATAGCCGGGGAATGGTTTCGCAAACACCTCTCCTAAGTACGAAGTACAAAGTACGAGGTACGAAATACGGGAGTGTCCTCTAAACGTCTAAACGACTAAACAACTAAACCGTTCAAACCCTTGTCCTCCCATCCCCGACCATATTACCTCGTCAACGCCATCACACTCTACCGCATTGTAACGGTTCCTGTATTGCTGTGGTTGTTATTTACCGGGCAGTATCCGCTATTTAAATGGGGTGTTGCACTCAGTTTCTTTACAGACCTGATTGATGGTTTTCTGGCCAGGCGTTTCAAGGTGACGAGTATCGCCGGTACAAAGCTTGATTCGATCGGGGATGACCTGACTGTGGCAGTGGCACTGACGGGTCTGATCATTATTTTCCCTGAATTTGTCAAGACCCATTTTACGATATTGATGATACTGGCCGGGGTATTCCTGGCACAGCTGTCTTATGCTTTTTACCGCTATGGCCGGATGTCGAATTTTCATACCTGGCTGGCCAAGACAGCAGCGTTGCTGCAAGGTTGCTTCCTGATCCTTACGTTTTTTACAGGTCATCCTTCCGTGGTCTTTTTTTACATCGCCACTGGTATCACATTGCTTGAATTAATAGAAGAAATCATACTGGTACATTTCCTTCCGGAATGGAAGGCCAATGTGCACAGTATCTTTCATGCACAAAGCGATAAAAAAAAGAACGGGCTGAAAGAACAGCCCGTTCGTTAAATACCAGACTTACTGGATCACAATTTCCTTTTTCAGGGATTGCTTCTCCGCTAAGAGCGGAAGACTGACCTGTAAAACGCCATCGGCATATTTTGCCGTGATCGCATTTTTGTCAATGCTTTCATCCAGGGTAAAACTTCTCTTAAATCCGCCACGGCTGTATTCCCGCAGCACCCATTCCGGCCGGGGAAATCCCTCCGGCGGTGTGTACGAAACACTGAGCTCCTGACCGTTTACATCCAGGTGAAAATGTTCACGAATACGTCCGGGAGCAAATACCAGCATTTCATAACTGTTGGCTGTCTTGTAAATGTTGACAGCCGCCCGTTGCATAGATCGGTTAAACGCGGGCCTGTTTCCGTACTGTTGGCCTTTTTCGGCCTCCTGCGCTGCAGCCTGACGCTGGCGCATACATGACTGATTGTAGTACATGTTTTTTTGTTTTTAGTGAATAAATAATGAATACGGTACCGGATGCACGAAATCTGTGCCGTGGAGAAATGCGGTTATTCTGTCAGGGTATACTGTGTTTTCCCTGACAAAAATCGGGAAGCCGGCTTCAATTTCAGTCCTTTTGACTTTTCCCTGACAATTGGCCGAACTGATATTAATTTGGTAATGGAATGAGGATAATCATCCAATAACCGCCTGTAAATGTCAACCTTGCATACTGATTGTTTTCCACTTACCGGCACAAAGCCGTAAGCTTTCCACTAATGCCCAGCCGGGCCCTGTTAATATGAAAAGGCTTTCCATCTTTTTAAATTCAGGTAACTTACCAATAAATCCCCTGTATTATGTCAGAATCAACTAAAACCTTTAAGGTGAAGGCAAATGATTTTGTCTTCTTCTTTGACCAGGCAGCCATCGATGCCGCTGACTTTTTCAAAAAATCACCCGAGGAATTCAACCTGATCATGGATCACCGATCAGTGAATGCCCGCCTGCTGGAAGCAGATATCAATGGCAAGAAAATAAAACTGGAAGTCGACGGTGAGTCCTTTGATATGGAAATCAAAGATCCGCTGGACCAGATGCTGGACAGTATGGGCTTCAGCAGTGCTTCCACCAAGCATATTAAAGAGATCAAAGCACCCATGCCCGGACTCGTTCTGGAGATTGCGGTGAAGGAAGGACAGGAAGTAAAAGAAGGGGACCGTATCCTGATCCTGGAAGCCATGAAAATGGAAAACAGTATTATGATCCAGAGCAATGCGGTGATCAAACGTATTGCCGTTACAACCGGTCAGGCTGTGGATAAAGGCCAGGTTCTGGTGGAACTTGAATAATTCAACTTTAAAACGATTCTAATGAAAAAAATACTTGTGGCCAACCGGGGAGAAATTGCTCTTCGTATTATGCGTACCATCCGTAAGATGGGTATCAAATCAGTGGCGGTTTATTCAGATGCCGACCGTCACGCCCCCCATGTATTATTCGCGGATGAAGCGGTTCACCTGGGTGCAGCACCTTCCAGTCAGTCATATCTTAATGGCGATAAAATAATCGCAATCAGTAAAGAACTCGGTGTGGATGGCATTCACCCGGGGTATGGTTTCCTGAGTGAGAATGCTGATTTTGCCCAGAAAGTAACCGATGCAGGGATTGAGTTTATCGGCCCCACCCCGGAAGCCATGCGGGTGATGGGTTCCAAACTGGCGGCCAAGGACAGTGTGAAAAAATACAATATTCCCATGGTACCCGGCATTGATCATGCGATTGAAGATGTGAATGAAGCCATCGAAACCGCCAATAAAATCGGTTACCCGATTCTGATCAAAGCCTCTGCCGGTGGTGGGGGTAAGGGGATGCGTATCGTGGAACGCGCGGATGATATGCAGGAGCAAATGGAAAGAGCAATCAGTGAGGCCAAATCCTCATTCGGGGATGGCTCCGTCTTTATTGAAAAATATGTAACCTCTCCCCGCCATATCGAAGTACAGGTGGTGGCTGATAAATATGGTAATGTAATTCATGGTCTCGAACGCGAATGCAGTATCCAGCGCCGTCATCAGAAAGTGGTGGAAGAAACTCCTTCAGCTGTGGTGACTCCGGAAATGCGGGATCGTATCGGGGAAGCAGCCGTGATGGTGGCTAAATCCTGTAATTATGTAAGCACCGGAACGGTGGAATTCCTGGTGGATGATAAACTGAATTTCTATTTCCTGGAAATGAATACCCGCCTGCAGGTGGAACACCCGGTTTCTGAAATGATCATCGGTCTCGACCTGGTGGAACAACAGATCCGGATTGCCCGCGGGGAAAAATTATCGGTTACCCAGGATGATATCAAACCTAACGGACATGCCATTGAACTGCGGGTATATGCGGAAGACCCGCTGAATAATTTCCTGCCGTCCATTGGTACTCTTACCAAATACCAGAAACCGGTGGGAGAAGGCATCCGTGTGGATGATGGCTATGAAGAAGGAATGACTATTCCTATTTATTATGATCCGATGATTGCCAAACTGGTGGTGCATGGTAAAACCCGCACGGAAGCCATCCAGAAAATGTTGCAGGCAATCAAAGATTATAAGATTGAAGGCGTGGCTACTACTTTACCCTTTGGCACATTTGTGTTTGAACACGATGCATTCTTCAGCGGAAATTTTGATACCCACTTCGTTAAAAACTATTATACACCAGAGAAGATAAAGGAAAAACAAAAGGCAAATGCGGAAGTCGCTGCGCTGATGGCTTTGAAATACTGGCAGGAGCAACAGAAAAAACTCAGCCCCGTGGATCATAAATCCACCAGTTGGAAAAGGAGACTGGCGCATTAGGGCGGCTCTTGTCATGGTGAGCTTGTCGAACCATGACCAAGAAAGGGCACTCTCTTCGTCGCCCTTCGGCAACCCTTCGGCAAGCTCAGGGTGACATGAACACCGTCTCAGAAGGACAAGAGCTGTTGTCACCCTGCCTGCCGACCGTAGCGTAGCGAAGGTGGGAGCCTGCCTACCGGACAGGCAGGCATGTCGAAGGGTGAAGTAGAAAAAAGTAAATGGTTAATTAAGGTATAAACCTAAAACACAAAACCTACAACAATGAAATCTAAAGTTGAAATACTCAGGGAAAAACTGGAAGAAGGTAAACTCGGTGGCGGCATAAAACGGATCGAGGCCCAGCATAAGAAAGGTAAACTGACGGCCCGCGAACGGGTGGAACTGCTGATGGACCCGGGATCCTTTGAAGAGATCGGAGCCCTGGTTACGCACCGGACCAAGGACTTTGGAATGGAAGACCAGAAATTTTATGGCGATGGAGTGATCACCGGTTATGGTACAGTAAATGGCAGACTCGTTTATGTGTTTGCCCAGGACTTCACCGTATTTGGCGGGGCACTTTCAGAAACCCATGCGGAGAAAATCTGCCGGATCATGGATATGGCTATGAAAGCCGGTGCACCGATGGTAGGTCTGAATGACTCCGGGGGTGCCCGTATACAGGAAGGCGTACGTTCACTGGGTGGATATGCCGATATTTTTTACCGTAATGTGCAGTCCTCCGGTGTGATTCCCCAGATCTCCGCGATCATGGGCCCATGCGCCGGCGGAGCCGTTTATTCTCCGGCCATGACCGATTTTACCATCATGGTGGAAAACACCAGTTATATGTTTGTCACGGGTCCCAATGTAGTGAAAACCGTGACCAACGAAGAAGTCAGTTCCGAAGAACTAGGAGGAGCTTCTACCCATTCCACCAAGTCAGGGGTAACACACCTGACCGCCCTGAATGATATGGACTGCATCAACCAGGTGAAGACCATGCTGAGCTATATGCCGCAAAACTGTGAGGATGTGGTAGTGAAACACCCCTATACAATGGGTGATGAAACAAGGGAAATACTCGAGACTATTGTACCCGCCAGTGCCAACCAACCGTATGATATCCGCAGTGTGATCAATGGCATCTGTGATGAGGAATCTTTCTTTGAAGTACATAAATACTATGCGGATAATATTGTAGTGGGTTTTGCGCGTCTGGCCGGCCGTAGTATCGGCATCGTGGCGAATCAGCCAATGTGCCTGGCCGGGGTACTGGATATCGACAGTTCCAAGAAAGGCGCCCGGTTTACCCGCTTCTGTGATTGTTTTAATATTCCGCTGCTGGTGTTGGTGGATGTGCCGGGCTTCCTTCCGGGTACCGATCAGGAATGGAATGGTATTATTACCAATGGCGCCAAACTGCTGTATGCGTTGAGTGAAGCAACAGTACCACGTTGTACCGTGATCACCCGAAAAGCCTATGGAGGAGCCTATGATGTGATGAATTCCAAGCATATTGGGGCCGACATGAACTATGCCTGGCCCAGTGCTGAAATCGCAGTGATGGGAGCCAAGGGAGCCAGTGAAATCATTTTCAAAAGTGAAATTGCTGCGGCTGAAGATCCGGCTAAAAAACTGCTCGAGAAAGAGGCCGAGTATGCGGAACTCTTTGCCAACCCGTATACCGCTGCGGAAAGAGGATTTATTGATGAAGTGATAGAGCCCAGGGAAACCCGGAAAAAACTGATCAAGGCTTTTGCCATGCTGGAGAATAAAGTGGCCAAACGCCCGAGAAAAAAACACGGGAATATTCCTTTATAGTTCATTATTTAAAAGGGACAGCTGCTATTGCTTATGCAATAGCAGCTGTCCCTTTTTATGCATTTTATCTGCTAAGCGGGGCGATTCGAATCTTGACGAAAGATGGATGTGAGCAGCTGATACAGTTCCGGATTTTTCCGTTCCAGTAAATCCGGGCGTTCAAAAAAGTATTCCGCCACTACGGCAAAAAACTCGGCTTCATTGGTAGCTCCATACGGGTTGATATCCGATTTATCAGCCAGTATCTTTTTGATTTCTTTTTGCATGGCCTGCAACCAGGGCAACACGTATTGCCGCTGCATCAGTATTTCCGGAATGCCGTCCACTGTACCATCCGTTTTATCCACGAGATGAACAAATTCATGGATGGCGGTATTGGTCTTACTGGTTTTATTGAGAAAAGCCTGTCTTAATTCATGTTGCGATAAAACCATCACGCCGTTCAGCGCTCCTTCGCCCACCATACCCAGTATGGAACGGTCTGCCCCCTCTTGTTCAAAATCATGATTAAAGGAATCCGGATAAAGCAATACCTCCCGCAAGTTGATATATTCCCAGTCCGGGAATGAAAAAATCGGGATGATGGCACTGGCTCCGATCAGAACTTTGTCCAATTCCTCCACAGGGGTATTGACCCCGGTAACACGGGTTTGTTGCAGAAAAGCCTGTATTCTCTTTTCAAAAGCCGTTTTACCGTTTGTGTCCAGTTCCTGGTAGAAAACGGATTGTTCATCCAGCAGGGAGCGCCAGTGTTCCGGGAAAGGGGGAAGGGTAGTTTGTTTTTTAGAACCAGTACGGAATGCCACACTCAGCAAAAGCGTTAGGATCGCCAGGACAAACAGGATAAGTAAAATGGTCTCCATCGGCATGAATATAGAAATTACCGGGGAGATTCGGGGCTCAGATCAGTTCTTTATTTGCCGCCGCTATAAAACAAAGACCGGTCAGCCCGGAAGGCAGTCCATATATCAAAGCCATTATCAGGTCTTGTTGGAAAATGAAATAGCCAACCAGCAGCAGCGCCCCGGCCAGCAGGAGCCTGCCTCCCCAGAGCGGACTATACCAGGCCACTATAAAACCGGTCAGGCTAAGTAAAGTGAATGGAATAAATTCCAGCAGCTCTTTTCCTTTTCCGTTTAATATTTCGGGCACTCCTTCTCCAATAAAGAAGGCGGCAAAAAAGGCCGTAATCAGTATTCCACTGATACGGCCTGTCCAGTTCAGGATCATGTGATGTTGCATGAGTTTCATTTTACCTTATTATACTTTGATCACATGGCTTTTTTCACCGGTTGTTCTTTCAGGTTGATTAGTACATTTTTTTTCAGCATATTCAGGGTGATCAATCTTCCATGTTCATCTCCCATTTTTTCAGTGGAGGCCGGATCAAAGGACTGGCTCTGTGCGGAATAAAGCAATTCATTTTTTTCCAGCGCATAGAGATTGGTTTCCCAGAAATATTTTGTGTCCTCTGTATAATATCCTTCCGTGTAGATCCGCCCGTACATCGTGCGGGAATACCCCCAGAAACGGTTATAGTAAATGCGGTAAGGTGTATATTGTACACGGCCAGGGACATAATACCGTTCCTGGGTTTTATCCAGTAACACCACTGTAAGTACGGCATCCACCCCTGAACTTTTTAATTTGGCCAGCGCCTGTTCTTCCGTCATATTTTCAAAGGCTTTTGGATTGTATTCATCACAGGAACAGGTGGCGTCGTAACCCAAGGTAAGGAGTTCACCAACCAGGTGTTGTTCCATACTCTCGCGGAGGTGACGGTCTTGTTCGCGGATCAATCCCAATACAATGATTTTCTTAAACGCCTGCGGCTGTACATTGTCTGCTTTCCAGGAGCTGGTGATACGGGAAGAACTGCATCCAGGCAGGAGGAATAACAACAGTACAGCCATGTAGAATAGCTGTTTCATGTTATTATATTTTATTCACTCTTAAGTTAGTTCATATTGTAAGCGATAACTATGAGTTATCTCATTTGTCAGAATGAGCGTCCTCAATCAGCAAAGCTTTGAATGTATACTATATAACTTATTGAATGATAATCTGGTGAATGGGAGCACGCTACACATTACAATTGCTGGTTAATGTAATATGGGTATATTTATCTTTCTTTCCTGGCCGTAAAGCAGTATATACATGCATTACTGAGAATGTCTGCTGCAAAATCAGTCTGTACCAGTTTGAATAACTGGTTACGGTCTTATCAGGTAATATCTTTTAACATTAAATATAAAGCCATGATAAGTGTAATTATCCCTGCTTTAAATGAGGAGAAAACCGTAGGTGATGTGGTTAAGCTGGCTTTGTCATCTGTGGGTGTCACGGAGGTAATAGTCGTAGACGATAAGTCACTCGATGCCACGGTTGCAACCGCCAAAGCAGCCGGGGCGGTGGTGATCACCAGTACCAAGTTGGGCAAAGGTACCTCCATGAAGGACGGGATACTGTATGCGAATAACGAACTGATTGTTTTTCTGGATGCGGATATCATCACTTATCCGGAGAATATCATATCACTGCTTACGGCTCCTTTGGTGAAGGATACGGCAGATTTTAGCAAATCATTTTTTTCGCGGCAGGCCGGCCGGGTCACGGAGTTGGTGGCGAAACCGCTTTTATCCATTTTGTACCCGGATTTTCCTTCATTCTGGCAACCGTTAAGTGGTATGATTGCCGGAAAGAAGAGTATGTTTAAGAAAATTCACTTTGAGGAAGGCTATGGGGTGGATATAGGTATCCTCATTGATATGTACCAGCAGGGGGCCAGGATTGCTGAAGTGAATATCGGACATATTGAAAATAGAATGCAGTCGCTGGAACAATTGGGTAAAATGTCCCGTGAAGTGGCCGCTGTGATACTTAAGAAATCCAGTCATAAGGGAGAGAATAATTATGAGACACTCGAACATATACAACTGATCCGGGAGCAAATGGAGTTTGCCATCCGGGAAAGTTCGAGGAGTTTGAAGAAAGTGGCCATTTTTGATATGGATAATACGCTGCTACGGGCCAGTTTTATTCATACAGCAGCGGAACATTTTGGGTTCAGGAAAGAACTGATTGAAATTGTTACTACACAAAACAATCCTTTTATCCGGACTAAACTGATTGCCCGTTTATTAAAAGGGCGGGATTTCAGCGAGCTGATCCGGCTGGCTGATTCAATTCCCGTTACCGATCATACCAGTGAAATCATTCAGCTGCTCCGGGATAATGGATTTGTGGTGGGAATTATATCTGACAGTTATGATTGTATCACCAATCATTTGAAAAACCGGTTTGGCTTTGATTTTTCCCTGGCCAATGAACTGGAATTTTCAAAAAGCGTCGCTACCGGTGAGGTTAAAATACCTTCCTTTTTTCTGTCACATGAAGGCAGTATGTGTAATCATGAGTATTGCAAAACACATGCACTGACCCATATTTGCAACCGGTTTTCAGTACCTGTTTCAGATACACTGGCCATTGGCGACAGTGAAAATGATATCTGTATTATAAAAAAAGCCGGAATCGGGGTTTCTTTTTGTTCATCCAATCAGTTGCTGGATGCTGTAGCTGATTTTATTGTTAAAGAAGCTGATTTTAATTTATTAACTCCAGTAATTGAATAAACTGTATGTTCATTTTTTTCCTGATCGCTGTTTTTGTCATTGGTTATATTGCCATTGCCTTTGAACATCCGTTGCGGCTGAATAAAGCCGCTTCGGCCATGATCACCGGTGTTCTTTGCTGGACGATTTATATGTTCAGTTCTGCATCCGCAGAAACAGTAACAGACGAACTGCTTCATCACCTGGGAGAGATCGCCTCCATTCTTTTCTTTCTGCTGGGGGCCATGACTATTGTGGAACTGATCGATACACATAATGGCTTTGAGTTTATTACCCGGCATATTACAACCCGGAGTAAAAGCCGGCTATTGATTATTGTAGTGGTGATTACTTTTTTCCTGTCTGCCTTACTGGATAACCTGACCACCGCAATTGTAATGGCTTCCCTCTGTGCCCGCCTGTTAAAGAATAAAGAAGATAAACTCTGGTTTTGCGGTATGATTGTTATTTCAGCCAATGCCGGCGGGGCCTGGTCGCCACTGGGTGACGTTACCACCACCATGCTCTGGATCGGTGGTCAGATTACCGCGTTAAATATTATGAAACAACTGATTCTGCCCAGCCTGGTCGTTTGTGCATTGCCCTTGGCACTGGTAGCCTGGCGGTTCAGGGGACAGCAGATTGACCGGTTGGAAGAAAAGGATGATCAAACAAAAGCCGAAAAGAAAGATGGGTTGCTGATCCTTTTTTCCGGAATCGGTTTCCTGGTTTTTGTACCCGTATTTAAAACGCTGACCCATTTACCTCCATTTATGGGTATGCTGCTGGCACTAGGCCTGATGTGGGTGATTACCACTTTTCTACATAAAGACAAAGAACCTGAGCAGCTGGAAAAACTTACCGTAGCCCGGGCACTTCAGAAAGTGGATAGTCCCAGTATCCTGTTTTTCCTGGGTATACTGCTGGCTGTTTCTTCCCTGCAATCAGCCGGCCTGCTTCAGACAGGAGCCAGTTGGTTAAGCAATACACTCGGGAATGATTATATGATCGGTTCTTTCCTGGGATTATTGTCGGCCGTGGTGGATAATGTACCGCTGGTTGCAGCATCCCAGGGTATGTATGATCTGCAGACCTATCCGACCGATCATCCTTTCTGGGAATTCCTGGCGCTTACTACCGGAACCGGTGGCAGTGCCATTATTATAGGTTCCGCCGCTGGGGTGGCTGTTATGGGGATAGAAAAAATCGATTTTATGTGGTATCTCCGGAATATCAGCTGGCTGGCCCTGATTGGGTTTGCCGGGGGTATTGCGGTTTTCCTGCTGCAAATGCAATTTTAATATGGGTCTGTTTAGGGAAACTTACCAACAGATTTTTATCCGGATACGGACAAAACTCAGCCGGCCTCAGCTGATCATGCTGGTTGCGGTACTGACGGGTCTTGCGTCAGGGATCCTGGCCGTATTACTGAAACTTCTTGTTCACTGGATTCAACGCGGAATCAGCCAGGTCAATACCCATTCATATACGCACTTGTTTTTTCCTGCGGCCGGCCTTCTGTTAACTGTATTGATAATACGATATATGTTCAGGGGATTTATTGAAAGGGGTATTGCAATGGTGCTCCGTTCCATTGCCCGGCGGAGTTCTTTTATTCCGCTAAGTCATACCTACCTGCATGTCATTACCAGCTCAGTAACTGTTGGTTTTGGAGGGTCTGCCGGTCTGGAGGCACCGATTGTTGCCACGGGTTCTGCTGCAGGTTCCACCATCGGGCGTATCAGCGATCTTACCTACCAGGAACGGACCCTGCTGATTGCCTGCGGAGCCGCAGCTGGCATTGCGGCTGTTTTCAATGCACCGATTGCCGGAGTGATTTTTGCCGTGGAAATTCTCCTTACCGAAATGCTGGTCAGTCATTTTATCCCTTTGATAATATCTTCTGTTACGGGTGTGCTGTGTTCCAAAGTGATCCTTTCCGAAGCTTCACTTTTTAACTTCAGACTGACCCAGGATTTTGATTACAGGAATGTTCCTTATTATCTTTTACTGGGCATTTTGGCTGGCTTTATTTCCTTGTATTATGCCCGGGCATTTAAAAGCACGGAAAGCCGCCTGCATCACTGGAAGCTGCCACCTTTGATGAAAGCACTCACAGGTGGCATACTGCTGGCCGGTTTGTATTTTATATTGCCCCCGTTGTTTGGAGAAGGGTATGAAAGTGTGAAAGTAGTTGCCAGCGGGACTTTTAATTCCCTTACGGGTACCTCAAGCCCTTTGTCACAGCTTGGCGACACAGCCGGGATCATTGTTTTCGCTGCCATGATTGTATTGCTGAAACCGGTAGCCGCTGCCATCACCATTGGTAGCGGTGGAAACGGTGGAAATTTTGCCCCTTCCCTTTTTACCGGCTCTTACCTGGGTTTCTTTTTTTCCAAGTTGCTCAATGCCACTCCCTGGATCAAAATACCCGTGGGCAATTTCAGCCTGGTAGGGATGGCCGGTGTGCTGAGTGGGGTGATGTATTCGCCACTGACAGCCATCTTCCTGATTGCCGAGATCACCAACGGTTATGAACTGTTCATCCCGCTGATGATTGTGTCGTCTATCTCTTTTTTTATCGTTAAATCCTATGAGCCCTATTCGATGGAGCTTAAGAAGTTGGCTATGGAGGGCGAAGTATTCACACATAAGAAAGAGAAAAATATACTCACCAGTTTTCAGCTCAGTGATATCCTGCATGATAATTTTGAAACCATTTCAGTAGATAAAAAGCTAGGGGACCTGGTGGAGATAATCAAAAAAAGTGAAAAGAATATTTACGCGGTAGTGGATAGTAAAGGAAAATTTGCCGGCATTATTGAACTAAACGACATCAAACAACGTCTCTTTGATTCCAGCCAGTTTGATATTGTACCCGTCAGGACCCTTATGAAAAAGCCCCCGGCGGTTTTACAGGAAGATGAACATATGCATTCCGTCATGGAAAAATTTGACCTGACCCGGAGTTGGTTTCTTCCGGTTTTAAATAAGGATAAAATATTTGTTGGCTTTATTTCAAAAACAAAAATATTCTATAAGTACCGTGAGATTCTGTCTGCCAGTGCCGATATTTATGAACAGGAAAGCGGTAACAAACCAGGCTGATTTGTTTATCCTTCTTTCTTTTTCAGCAGTTCTTCAATCCTTGAAGCCAGTGAGTCCGGGCTTTCACCCGGTATTCTTTCCATTCCCTGCAGCGCATCCACAAAGGTCTGAATGGCCCGTTCATAAGCGGCAAACTGGTTTTTCAGCACATTCAGGTCATTGGATTCCCAGTATCCGCCCTCGTCAGTCATTTCAAAATGGCTGAAGTATTTTTTACTGAGATAACGGAAGAGCCGGATCAGGGCCACATGGGCATCGATACCGGCATACTGGGTCTTGGTACTGATGGTATAGATCAGTTCCGGGTCCAGCCCGTGTTCCACCAGCATTTCCCGGGTTATATGACTGATAGGAGAAAGCAGTCGTCCCTCCGGGGTAAAAGTGAGGAACAGAGGCTCACATTCCTCCGGGGCAAAATAGATCCCTTCCAACGGATCCTTTTCATCGGCTTCAAAATAGTGATAGTCCCAGCCCAGGCTTTCACAGATATCTTTCATTTCCGCGCCCAGCTGCGGCACGAGGGAGCGGTCTTTGATGCTGCCGGAGTAGTGAATGGAGAGTCCCATAATCAGTTTTTTTAATTGGCATAAAATTCTCCAATAGATCGCAGGCTGCCAATGGAAAAACAACAGTGATTTCGTTTTTTTTCCGACGCCTGCCGTTTAAAATACCAAAAAAGCGGCAAATCCATTCATGCCTTATTTACCGGTAGACTGTTTCAGCGACTGGTTCTACCCCGTTTCTGAACGATCCTGACTTACAGAAACGTATAAACTTCCTGCTGACCTGTATAACTGTTGAGGAAGTTTATTGGATCATCTTTACTGCAGACCCGGATCAATGGAGCCGGGTGAGTGGACAGGTTGATATGAAACAATAGAAATGAAGAAGTATTTTTTTATCATAAAATCACTGGTCGCCGGGCTGATCGTGTTATTCGTGCTGGAGGGATGTGGTACAGAGTACCATTATTACCAGCAACATAAATCACATAGCCCAAAGTATATGAAGCGCCAGGTAAAGTATAAAAAGTATCAGCATCATGATAATGGAGTGGAAATAAAAATCCGTCATTAGCCGCAGGTGCTGTGGTTGAATAAGCAAGGAAAATGCTGACTGAAGCGAATTCATCTGGTACAGGAAGCATTGAACAGGCATTTTAAGCAAAGGGTGGCAGGAAGAACAGCCGCCCTTTTTTTATCTTTATGGTCTAAATTTCAGACCCGATGAAAAGAAGCTGCTGGATTGTACTTTTTATTTTAATGTATTCCGCTTTAGCTGCCCAAACTGATACCATAAAAAAATTCCCCAATGGTAATATATTATTGAGAAAGGTGGCAGGAATGCAGCTGCTTTCGCCGTCTGGCCAGAATCTGGGCAGCTGGACAGAAACCATGCATAATAATAAGCAGGGAGGCCGGTTTGTAAGTATTGTCAGTAAGACGGATTCGCTTGGAAAAAGAAAATCAGGTGTATTTGATCAGCAGAATGGTGAATTCGTTTTGCCAGTGGAGTTTGACCAGCTTAGCCCGACTGATTATGGAAAAGGTTTTTATACCACACGTATTGGAAAAAAATATGGATTTTATAGTGTTCCTGCCGGAAAACGACTGCCTCCGATATATGATTTTACAGGCAGACATGTTAATCCTGCCTGGTTTATCGTAGCCGTATCTGGTGAGTATAATTGTGGTTATGTGTATGATGAAAAATTAGCCCTGGTGGATAGCATACCGGGTATGAAGTCGGTTAATAGCCGGATCGTTTCGGGTAACCGCGAATGGTATCAGATCAATATGGCCGATGGCCAGGGGCTGTTGGACAAAGAAAATAAACTGCTATACCGCAACGAGTGGAAACATATTCATGATGTTAAGGGAATGACCGCCATTGTCAATAATGGAAAGGCAATCGGACTTTTTGACCTCGCAACAGGCAAACTGGTAAAGCCCTACAGCTTTACGGACTACTGGCCGGATATTTTCGGTAGTCAGGGTTTTCTGAAGAATGGAAATCAATGGGTACTGATTGATCAGCTGGGGAAGCAGTTGTTTACTTTTAAAGCCGAAGAAGTGGAATTTTCACATCGGGGAGAAACCGGTGGCTTTTACTTTAAACAGAAGGGCTTGTGGGGGGTGATGAATAATAAAGGCAAAATAGTTCGTAGCCCGGTATGGGAATCGGTCAGTCCGGGTTTAGCAGGTGGATTTACCGGGAAATATCCCGGGAAGCCCGACACTTATTATAACGGGGTTTATAAAGAAATTAATGGGGAGAAAGTCCTGACAGGTATTCGTCAGCTAAACACCGAAGAAGTAACAGCTGCCTATCCGGATCAGGCCGTTTGGGTACGGGAAGAACCCAAAGAAGTGATTGAAATGATGAATATACCTGCTCCGGTCCGGCACGAAGAAAACGAGGACCATATTTTTGTAAAAATGGAAGTGGATCCGGCGTTCACCAAAACAGGTGAGGTGGAGAAGACGGTGCTCCGACAGCTGGTGGATGCTTATAAAAAAGAATTCCAGATAAAAACAACTGGAACCGTGCAGCTGAAATTGGTGGTGGAAAAAGATGGAAAAATCAGCAGTACCATCGTCGTTTCTTCGCCTGATCCCCTGCTCACAGAAGCGTCTAAGAAATTGCTCGGCAATATTACCGGCTGGAAACCCGGTATACAGAATGGACGGAATGTACGCGGGGAGAAGACCCTGGTGCTGGAATGGTAACAAATGCCTTTATTTCACCACTGCTATTACTTCCCGTATAATCTGAATTGCATTGCTCAGTTCAGCTTTCGTGCTATTCCCAAATCCGATCCTGATGCCATTGCTTTCAGGAGGATAGGTATATAAATCATCCCTTTCAGGCAAAAGCAGTCCTTTTTTCATACATAACCGGTGAATATCGCTGACTGGAAACTCCCTGTTAAACTCAATCCAGACCGCCATCCCACCTTCAGGTGCATGGTAAGTGCAACACCCGGCCAGATTTTTATCCAGTAAACGCAGCAGAAAATCTCTTTTATGCATATAGTATTTTACTGCTTTGTTCCGGTAACGGCGGATGACCGCTTCTTTTAATGTCAGCGCCAGGGCTTCTTCCAGTAAGCTATCCGAAAATTTATCTATAGAGACTTTCAGTTTGGCCAGTTCGGATAAAAAATCTTCTGGTCCCGCAATATATGATATGCGAAGAGTCGGCGATATCAGGCGGTTCAATCCGCCAATATAAACCACCCTTTTCTGGTTATCATAAGCGGCCACCGGGAACCCCGGTGCATTCGTATAATGAAAATCGAAATCGTAATCGTCCTCAAGGATCATGAAATTGTATTGTTCTGCCAGTTGCAGCAATTGTTTCCTTCTTTCTTCCGATAGTTTTACACAGGTAGGATAATGGATATGAGGAGTGATATAAACTGCTTTTATTTTTTTGCGTTTACAGATTTTTCCGAGTTCACCAAGACTGATTCCATCCTGATCAGTCTTAACGGTTTCAATGTTCAGGTTCAGGTACCGGCAAATACTATACACGCCGGAATAATTATGCTCAGCAAATACAATGCTGTCCTGTTCTGTCATTGTAAGTGAAAGGACCAGGAATATACTGAACTGGTTACCCTTTGATATAAGCAGGTTTGACGTGCCGGTATTCAGGCCCCGCGTGTCGTTCAGGAACCGGGAAAGTGCTTTTCTCAATTCAAAGGACCCCCACGCATTTTCTTTATTAAAAAGACGGCTATGTTCTTTTTTCCGGATGAGCAGGCGATGGTTTTTCTCCAGTTCCACGGCGGGCATATAGCCAATATCCGGCTGCCCGTCATTCAGGATGATGTCATAGATTTTTTTCCCCTCCTTGCTATACCCTGTTTGGCGGGGAGGAAGTCCGATCTTCCTGAATGGGAACGTAGCCTTATGTTCAGCTGCTGACAATACTTCCTTTTTGCCTGTAGCGGAGAGAACGGGAGGTTTATCTGTAATATACGTACCGGAATGGGGTTTTACCGTTACCCAGCCTTGTGCATCAAGCTCTTCATACACCTGCTCGATGGTCCGGCTGTGCAATCCGGTTTGTTGTGCCATTTTTTTAACACCGGGCAGTTTTAATCCCCCTGGTAAAATGCCATTCCTGATGGCATCGGACAGGCATTCTGCTACCTGCAGGTAGATCGGTTCGGGTTTATTCTTATTGATTTTTATCAGCGATGGGATATGCATAAACTGACCTAATTAAAAATATAAATCTGACCCTTCCCGTTACATCAATTAGTTGCAATTTTGGTCTATGAAGATCGGATTTGTGATGGTGGTTTGCGGGATCGCAATCCTCTCAGGCTCATTTAAAATTAATAAAATTATGAATGAAAATAACGGAACCGGAGCGGTGCAATTCAGAATTGCCCGGCCAACAGATAAACTGGAAGAGGTGGTTGATTTTTACAAAACGGTGCTGGGTCTGGAAGAGATCGGGGCATTTAAACAGCATGAAGGATATGATGGGGTGATGCTGGGTCTTCCTGGTTTTGATTATCACCTGGAATTTACCCAACACACGGATGGCAGTCCTTGTCCGGCGCCAACAAAGGATAACCTGCTGGTGCTGTATTTTGACACGCCTTTGAAGTATAACCGTGCGGTTGAACGGGCCTTACAATTGGGTCACCAGCCGGTTGAACCGGAGAATAGTTACTGGAAGGGGAAAAGTGAAACTTTTGAAGATCCCGATGGATGGAGAGTAGTATTTTTTAATGGTGTATATAAACCGTGAATGCTATGCGTATACAAAAACTGGTACTACAAACCACGGATCTGCAAAGACAGTATTCGTTTTATATTGAAAAATTCAACTTCCAGGTTGTAACAGCGGACCAGGACCATTTTAGTTTCAGTGCCGGCGCTTCGCTCGTGGAGTTCAGGGCTTATTCAGGCAAGGATATTTTCCCATATCACCTGGCGTTCACCATACCTGCAGGCCAGCTGATCAAAGCAGCGGATTATCTGGCTGCTAAAGGCATAAACCTGGTGAAAATGGGGAATCAGACTATTTTCCAATTTGAGAGCTGGAATGCCACATCCTTATATTTCAGGGACCCGGATGAAAATATACTTGAACTGATCGTTCGTTTTAACCTGGGGCTAAAGAACGGCTCCGTACATTTTTCCCCCTCAGATATAATTCAGGTCAGTGAAATAGGAATTGTGGCCGACGATCCGCAGGCTTTTTCCAGTTATATCACTGAACAGTCCAGCCTGCCCGTCTGGAAAATGGCCGGCAATGACTTTATTGCAATGGGCGATGAAGAGGGGTTACTAATTGTTGTACAGAAGAACAGAAATTGGTATCCAACGGATACTCCGGCAAGAGCCATGCCTGTCTATATACATTCGCCCGCTTTCAACCGGAGCATACAGGCTGATCCCTACCTGTTCGCTCCCTGATTCATTACCAATAAGCTGAATCGAACTGGCAGGACATGAAAATGTGCTGAATGGCGGAGCTGTATGCAAACGATAACAAAAACCTGACTGTAACCACTCAGTCCAATAATTTAAAATCAAAAGACAACAAAATGAAAAAAACAATTTTCCTGCTGCTACTGACCGTATTTTCAGTAAGTGGCCAAGCGCAAAAACGTCAACCTTCTGTGGCAGGCTATGGGGCTGCTGTAGCAGAACTGACCAGCATCGACAAAAAAGCTGCCCTGAACCTGGGAGGATATGGGGGTGTATTGATCAATCATCGTTTCCTGCTCGGGGCCTCCGGGAATAATATTTTATTCTCAAAAACCATCAATGGTTCTAAGACGGATTTTCAGTTCAATTATTACGGACTGATCACGGAGTATAAATTCTTTCCGGGGAGTTTCGTGCATTTCTCAGCCGGACTGACATCCGCGCTTGGATGGCTGGAGAATGATATCCTGACCGCTGACAAAAAAAAGCGCATGGATGGCGATTATGTATATGTGATCCAACCCCGTCTGGCACTGGAACTTCGTATCACTTCATTTATGCAGGGGAAATTGTATGGCAACTACCGCTTTACCGGAAATACAAAGAGCCGGTACTTCACGCCCCGGAATTTAGATGGAGCCGGTGCCGGTGCGGCACTGGTTTTTGGCTCTTTCTAGTGGTGGTAAAACGTCATCAAAATATACCGGCGGGGATAACCGATCATCAACCGGGATCAGTTACCCCGGATTTTAATTCATTTATCTACAATCAGGGATTATGGAAAAAAGCATTCAAACAGAAATTATTATTCATGCCTCCCGTGAAAAAGTATGGGAAGTATTAACGGACTTCAGCAGCTATGCGTTATGGAATCCATTTATGGTTTCGGCATCCGGCAAATTAGCTAAAGGGCAAAGGTTGAAAATTCAACTTCAGAACGGCAGCAGCACCATGACTTTCAGTCCTGCTGTGCGTTCTGTTATCCCCGGCTTTTCATTTTCGTGGGAGGGGCGTTTGTTTTTCAAAGGACTTTTTGACGGGTATCATTTTTTTAAAATCATACAAAACAGCAGTAATCAGGTAAAACTGGTCCAGGGAGAACGGTTTTCAGGAATATTCAGCCGGATGATATTTCATAAGATCGGTGCCAGTACGGCGGTGAATTTTGATCGGATGAACAGGGAATTAAAGAAGCGGGCTGAAATGAAAGAGATAAGAGCCACTAATCACATAAAGATTACCGGTGATGCATAAGCAACGAATGCGCTATATGGATAATCTGAAAGTTATGCTTACCTGCCTGGTAGTAGCACATCATGCCGGGCAGGCGTATGGGCCATCGGGCGGAGTCTGGGTGGTGAAAGAAGCAGATGCCCTTCCCTGGCTCAGGATTTTTTTCTATGTGAACGCATCGTTTATGATGGGTTTGTATTTTTTTATTTCCGGATATTTTATGGTGGTCAGTCTTGAAAAGAAAACAACCGGCCGGTTTATAAAAGACCGGCTGAAACGACTTGGTATCCCATTATTGTTCTTCACATTCCTGGTTTTTCTTCCTTTTAACTATGTAGTTTCCGGTGGAGAAGGGAATATTTTCTTTGTCCTGGCTGATACTTATTTACACCAGCCTCCTTTAGCTACTGGACATTTATGGTTTATCGCTTCATTGCTTCTATATACTTTTCTTTACCTGGCAATAAGAAGAATGGTCCGTCCGGTGCCAGCCCGCGGGTTTATTTTCAGACCATATTACATCGCGGTATATATCTTTTTACTCGGTTTGGTGACTGTGTTTGTACGCTCGTATTATCCCATTGATCAGTGGAGAACCTGGCTGATACCGCTGGAAATAGCGCATGTGCCACAATACCTGAGCCTGTTTTTGCTGGGAATTTTATTTAATCAGTTTTGCTGGCTCGAACAACTTAAACTCCGGTATGGGTTTCTGGTATTGATTATAACAGCCGCCATTCCAGTTTTACCCGGAACCGATTTGTTGGATACCACATGGATAGCATCGTTCGAAGAATCCGGACTTTGTGTGGGTTTGTCCATTATCCTGCTGGTGATTTTTCGGAATTATTATAACCAGGAGTCGGCAATAACTCTATCCTTTTCACAGAACTCTTACGGTATTTATCTTTTTCATTTGTTGATTGTAATTGCATTACAACAGTTGCTCGTAAATTGGCCGGCAGCTGCAGAATTCAAATTTCCCCTGGTGGTTGTATTGGGGGTGTTCGTTTCATTCATGCTTTCTCGACTCCTGAGGAAGATACCCCTGGTCAGACGTATAATTTAATGTATGAGGCTTGTTGGCTGAATCTACATGGGCTCTGTTTAATCAGGAATGATTTCAGCAGTTTCGGGTAATTGGTTTTTCGAACAGTGGGGGACTGTTTTTAGTACACAAAAAGGGGTATATTTAGCTATCAACCCGTCATTTCGGGTGTCATTGAATCAAACCCTCAAAGGCCCTGCTTATGATTTGTCGTTCAGGTTTATTATTGTTGTTCTCCCTGCATTGTTCCCTGATTTTACCGGCACAGCCGCTTAGTACAGCGGATCAGATCCCTGCAAACTCCTTCAACCCTTCCACTTTATTATGGTACGATCAGCCCGCCCGGAAATGGGAGGAGGCCCTGCCCGTGGGCAATGGCCGGCTGGGGGCCATGGTGTTTGGGAAGAATAAGGAAGAGCGGATTCAATTAAATGAAGAGACCTATTGGTCGGGCGGACCTTATTCCACTGTAGTCAAAGGCGGGCATAATTACCTGAAAGAAATTCAACAGAAAGTTTTTGACGGTAAATTCCTGGAAGCACATAATCTCTTTGGCCGGGAACTGATGGGCTACCCGGTGGAACAACAGAAATACCAGTCGCTCGGCAACCTTCATTTGTTTTTCAACAACCAGGATAGTGTAACCGCCTATAAGCGCTGGCTGGATCTGGCAACAGGTATAGCGGGGGTTAGTTATGAAGCAGCTGGTGTACGCTACCAACGCGAGACATTTGCTTCCGCTCCCGGACAGGTGATCGTGGTTCGTCTTACGGCCAGCAAACCCGGCAGTATTTCCTTTACTGCGAATCTGCGGGGTGAACGCAACCAGGCCCATTCCAATTATGCCACCGATTATTTCCGGATGGATCCTTACGGACAGGATGGATTGATCCTCACAGGCAAGTCGGCTGATTACATGGGTGTGGAAGGCAAGCTCCGTTATGAAGCCCGGATCAAAGCGGTGAATGAAGGGGGTACGATTACTACCAATGGAGTGGATCTTAATGTCAGCAAGGCTGATGCCGTGACCTTGTATTTTGCAGCGGCTACCAATTTTGTCAACTACAAAGATGTAAGCGGTGATCCGCACAAACGGGTGGAAGACTGTTTTAATAAACTGGGCAATCAATCATTTACTTCTATCCTGAATGAGGCGGTTATTGATCACAGTAGTTATTTCAACCGGGTGTCATTGAAACTGCCGGTCAACTCCCAGTCTTTTTTGCCGGTAACAGAAAGAATAAAGCGGATACAGTCTGCCCCCGATCCGGCCATGACTGCCCTGAGTTACCAGTTTGGCCGTTACCTGATGATCGCTTCTTCCCGTCCGGGTACACAACCCGCCAACCTGCAGGGTATCTGGAATGATAATATGAACCCGTCCTGGGATTCGAAGTACACGACTAATATCAATACGGAAATGAATTACTGGCCGGTGGAAAGCGGCAATCTTTCTGAATGCGCCGAACCGCTTTTACGCATGATGCAGGATATTACCGATCAGGGGACACAGGTGGCCCGCGAACATTACGGAGCCCGCGGATGGGTCCTCCACCAGAACACCGATCTCTGGCGGGTGGCCGCTCCCATGGATGGTCCTACCTGGGGCACTTTCACCGTAGGCGGTGCCTGGCTCTGCACGCAGTTATGGGAACATTATGCGTATACAAAAGATAAAAACTATTTAAAGGAGGTTTACCCTTTGCTCGAAGGATCCGTGCAGTTCTTCATGGACTTCCTGGTGCCCCATCCCAATGGAAAATGGCTGGTCACCAATCCTTCCACGTCACCGGAGAACTTTCCGGATGGAGGAGGCAACAAACCTTATTTTGATGAAGTAACGGCCGGATTCAGGGAAGGCACTACCATCTGTGCCGGTTCTTCGATTGACATGCAGATTCTCTATGATCTCTTTGGTTATTTTACAGAGGCAGCTGCTGTTTTACACATTTCAGATTCATTGACGCAGCAGGTGAAAGCGGCCCGTGAAAAACTGGTGCCGCCACAGATCGGTAAAGATGGCTCGCTGCAGGAATGGGCGGATGACTGGAAATCACTGGAAGAAAACCATCGACATTTTTCTCATATGTATGGATTGTATCCCGGTAAAGTATTGTATGAAAAAAGAACACCGGCCCTGATCGAAGCGTATAAAAAAGTGCTGGAAGAAAGAGGGGATGCTTCCACCGGTTTCTCCAGGGCCTGGAAAATGGCGCTCTGGGCAAGACTGGGTGATGGAAACCGCGCCAATAAAATTTTCAAAGGCTACCTGCAGGAACAAACCTGCACGTCGATGTTTGCCTTATGCGGCCGGTCCTTACAAGTGGATGGTAATTTTGGGGTAACCGCTGCGGTTACGGAGATGCTGCTGCAATCACAGGACGGATGGATCCGTTTGTTGCCGGCTTTACCTGTTGAATGGAGTGAAGGCAGCTTCACCGGGGTTTGTACCCGTGGCGCTTTCGAACTGGACTATAGCTGGAAGGACGGCAAGGTCACACAACTGAACATTAAATCAAAAGCCGGGGAAACCTGCCGCATTGAGTGGAAACCGGGCATGAAGATCACCTGCAACGGAAAAACTGTACCGTTCAAAAAGGAAAACAACGGGGTAGTGGCTTTTCAGACCAGCAAGGATAGTGTTTATCGGATTCAATAATCGTACATTCATTTAAATTAAAAATATGATTCGCTTTTCTTCCTTTCTGTTCATCGTGTTTGTCCTGATTGCAGGCAACAGTATAGCACAAACGAAAAAACTGACTTTGGAAGACATCTATTCCAAAAACAGGTATGGTTCCCGGGGGGTAGGCCCTTTACGCTGGATGAAGGATAATAAAAGTTATTCCACCCTGGAGTACAATGCAGCTGCCGGCGGATCGGATATAGTGCGGTATGAGGTGGAAACCGGAACAAAGACAGTCCTGATCAGCGCTGCACAACTGGTGCCGGCCTCCGGAAGTAAACCCTTGTCCATGGATGATTATGAGTGGTCGGGGGATAACAGTAAACTTTTACTATTTACCAATACAAAAAAGGTATGGCGTTACAATACCCGGGGCGATTACTGGGTGCTCGATCTGAAAACCGGTAAACTGACACAATTAGGAAAAAGCCTGCCTGTTTCCTCCCTGATGTTTGCCAAATTTTCTCCGGATGGCAGCCGCGTAGGCTATGTGAGTCAGCAGAATATTTATGTGGAAGATATCAGCACCGGGGTGATCACCCAACTGACCAAAGATGGCGGTGGCGATATTATCAACGGAACCTTTGACTGGGTCTATGAAGAAGAACTGGATGACCGCGATGGTTTCCGCTGGAGCCCGGATGGAACTACCATTGCTTATTGGCAATCAGATACTAAAGGAGTAGGCACTTTTTACCTGATCAATAACACAGATTCCAATTATTCCAAACCCCTTCCATTTCCTTATCCCAAAGTGGGTACGGCTAATTCAGCAGTGAAAGTGGGGGTAGTAGCGGCCACCGGTGGCCCGAGCAAATGGTTTGATGTGCCCGGCGATCCGCGGAATAATTACCTGGCGCGGATGGATTTTATTCCCGGTTCCGGTGAAGTGATGATCCAGCAACTTAACCGTCTGCAGAACAGTAATAAGGTATGGATCGGCAATACAGCGAATATGCAATTGAAATTATTATTCACTGAAAGTGACAGCGCCTGGGTGGATCTGCACGATGATATTGTGTGGCTCGATAACAACAAGTATTTTACCTGGACCAGCGAAAAAGATGGCTGGGTGCATTTATATAAAGTATCCCGTGACGGGAAGGAGATGAAGCCGATCACCAAAGGGAGTTTTGATGTGGTGAATATCAACTGCATTGATCCGGCCGGTGGGTATGTGTATTATATCGCTTCACCGGAGAACTTCACCCAGCGTTATCTCTACCGCAGCCGGCTGGATGGAAAGGGCGATGCGGAACGGGTGTCGCCAGCGGGAATGGCCGGACAACACAGTTACCAGATCTCCGCCGATGCGAAATATGCCATTCACAGTTTTGAAAATGCCGTGACGCCCAGACGTATTTCACTGATCAACCTGGGCACCCATAAAGAAATCAAACTAATGGCCGATAACCAGGAACTGAAAAGCCGTATCAGTGAACTCGGTCTTCGTCCCAAGGAATTTTTTAAAGTGGATATAGGTCCTGTGGTACTGGATGGCTGGATGATCAAACCAATCAGCTTTGATCCGCAAAAAAAATATCCCGTCATTTTTCATGTATATGGAGAACCCGCAGGCTCGACCGTTCAGGATAATTGGGGTACCGGCGACAATATGTGGCATCAGTACCTGGCCAATGAACTTGGTTGTATTGTAATTAGTGTAGACAACAGAGGTACCAAAGTGCCGAGGGGTCGTGATTTCCGTAAATGTATTTACCGGCAGATCGGTTTACTCGCTGCCGATGACCAGGCAGCTGCTGCCAAGAAGATCATGCAGACTTATACCTTTATCGATTCCGCCCATGTGGGTATGTGGGGCTGGAGTGGTGGCGGACAAATGACCCTGCATGGATTGTTCCGGCATGGCAATGTGTTCAAAACCGGTATTGCTGTTTCCTTTGTGGCCCTGCAAACCTTGTATGATAATGTATATCAGGAACGCTATATGGGTTTACCGGAGGACAATAAATACGGGTATAAAGAAGGTTCACCCCTGACCCATGCGGGTAAATTACATGGAAAACTGATGATCATTCATGGCACTGGTGATGATAATGTGCATTATCAAAATTTTGAAATGATGGTGAATGAACTGATAAAGAATAACAAGTTGTTCAGTATGATGTCGTACCCCAACCGGGACCATGGCATCTGGCAGGGCGTGAATACCACCTTGCACCTGCGGAGAACGATGGAACAGTTCTGGAAACTGAATTTATAATCTTCAATCAATCGTATGGCGGTCTATCCCAGTATATTCAATGATGTGATCGGTCCTGTGATGCGGGGCCCTTCCAGTTCGCATTGTGCGGCCTCTTTACGCATTGCCCGTATATGCCGCGACCTGATGGATGGGGAGATCCGTCATATCCTGATTGAATTTGATCCAAACGGATCATTGGCCACCACGCATAAAAGCCAGGGTTCGGATATGGGATTGTTTGGCGGTTTCCTTGGTTGGGAAGCCGATGATGAACGGCTGCCAGCATCAGAACGTTACCTGGCGGAAGCCGGAATTACCGTAGAGTTTGTGGTTCGCGATATGGGGGCGGATCATCCCAATACATATCAGCTCACGCTCAGTAGTGAAAAGGAAGTACGACGACTGACGGCTATTTCAACTGGCGGGGGGATGATTGAAGTGATCAGTATTGAAGGAGCATCGGTATCCATGGCCGGTGATTATTATGAAACGATTATCGGTTGTACGGAGCCGGATCGTATAGTCCGCTACCTCGAAGCAACTGTGTTGCATGATTCCATCACGTTACATCAGGGAGAGCATCCTTTTATTATACTCAAAGCGCAGTCATTCCCGGACGCTGTAATCTTAAGTGAATTGCAGGCGATGGAGTCCGTTCTTTTCATTAAGAAAATAAAACCGGTGATGCCGGTCATGGCCCGCAAAGACCTGGAAGTTCCGTTTATTTCCTGTAATGAGATGCTGGCGTATAATAACGGGAAAGATAAATCACTCTGGGAACTAGCCATTGATTATGAAATGGCCCGGGGCAATATTTCAGCGGAGGAAGTGATGGAGAAAATGCGGGCTATTGTACGAATCATGGGTCATGCCATTGAAACGGGCTTGAAGGGCACGGAGTACAAAGACCGGATACTGGGCAGTCAGTCGCCCCGGTTCCGCGAGAAAATGAAAGCCGGTGCGTTGGTAGAAGGCGATGCCGGCAATCTAATGATCCTATATGTCTCCGCCATTATGGAAGTAAAGAGTTCGATGGGCGTGATTGTGGCAGCGCCTACGGCCGGCAGTTGCGGGGCCTTGCCTGGCGCTTTGTTTGGGGTGGCCCATGCGTTGAAATTATCGGAAGACGAGTTAGTAAAAGCCATGTTATCTGCCGGACTGATTGGGGTGTTCATTGCCGCTCATGCCACATTTGCTGCGGAAGTGGGCGGTTGTATGGCCGAGACTGGTTCGGGTGGGGGAATGGCCGCCGCCGCCATCGTACAACTCAAAGGAGGTACACTGGAGCAATCCCTGGCTGCTGCCTCAATGGCCCTGCAGAATTCATTGGGTATTATCTGCGATCCCATTGGCAACCGGGTGGAAGCACCCTGCCTGGGAAGAAATGTGATGGCGGCCGGGAATGCCATTTCCAGTGCCAATATGGCTTTAGCTGATTACCAGCACCTGATCCCGTTGGATGAAGTGATTGCAACAATGAAGGCGGTTGGCGATCAGATCCATCATACACTTCGTTGTACCAATCTGGGTGGATTGTCCATTACCGATACGGCTAAAAAAATTGAAGCCCGGTTGGAAGAGCAACCAGTCCGTTTGTATAAAAACTGCTGATAATCCCGTAAAACACCGGAACTGCCCTTCTCGTGCTTTATTTTTACCTTTGCTTTTCCCTCGTTCGCCGGGGGAATTTTTATTATGATTGACAAGAAGAATAAGATACAGCAGGAAGAGAAAGCCGTACTGGTGGCGGTGATTCAAAAAGATCAGACCGAGACCCAGGTGGTTGAATACCTGGATGAATTGGCTTTCCTTGCCGAGACGGCCGGGGCCATAACGGTAAAGCGGTTTACCCAGAAACTGGCGCATCCCGACAGCCGGCATTTTGTCGGCAAGGGAAAGCTCGAGGAAATCAAAAACTATTTAAAGGGCAAGGATATCGGCGTGGTCATTTTTGATGATGAACTCAGTGGTGCTCAGATCAATAATATTGAAAAGGAGCTGGAGGTAAAGACCATCGACCGCAGTGACCTGATCCTCGACATTTTTGCCCGCCGGGCCAAGACTGCCCAGGCAAGGGCGCAGGTGGAACTCGCCCAGTACCAGTATATCTTACCTCGTCTGCGTGGGATGTGGAAACACCTTGAGCGTCTTGGTGGTGGTATTGGAACGAGGGGGCCGGGTGAAACGGAAATTGAAACTGACCGTCGTATAGTAAGGGATAAGATCACTTTATTAAAGAAGCGGCTGGCAGAGATCGACAAACAGGCGTTTACGCAACGCAAGGATCGCGGTGAATTTATCCGCGTAGCGCTCGTCGGTTATACCAATGTGGGCAAGAGTACGCTGATGAACCTGCTCAGCAAGCGGGATGTGTTTGCCGAGAATAAATTATTTGCCACCCTCGATACGACGACCAGTAAAGTGGTATATGAGAATACACCTTTCTTATTAAGTGATACGGTTGGTTTTATCCGCAAGTTGCCCCACCATCTTGTGGAGAGTTTCAAGAGCACGCTCGATGAAGTAAGGGAGGCGGATATTTTATTGCATGTGGTAGATATTTCTCATCCCAATTATGAAGAGCAGATTGCGGTGGTCAGCAAGACTTTGCAGGAGCTTAATGCCGCGGAGAAACCTTCGCTGACCATTTTCAATAAAATGGACCTCTACGAGAAGCAGACTTTTGACGAGTGGCTGGAAGAGGATACTAAGAAAGAAATACTCCATGATTTATATGACCGCTGGCAGCACGAGACCGGTGGCAATGCCGTCTTTGTAGCCGCCGTGGAGCGCCGCAACCTGGATGGACTGCGCAAGACAATCCTCGACAAAGTGCGGAAGCTGTATAGGATCAGGTATCCGTATAAGACTGACTTCTTCTATGGGGAAGATGCTGACAGCAGTAATGAGTAATGAATAATGAGTAATGAGTAGCTCGGGAAATTTCACTACAGAATAGCCAGAGTCTGATAGCAGAGATATTATTTTTCAACTTTTAACCGCTTTCTAATCTTTAATGTGTTTCCCGGGGCTACTCATTACTCATTACTGATTACTCATCCTCCATCACGCACTACCATGTCAGGGAAAATTTCCTTCCACAAACTCGCCGACCACCCCAACGAGCTCTCCTGGGCCGAAAACGGCATTGCAGTGGCCGAACTGAAGGGCAAAAAGATTTGTCTTGGGCGATTTAAAGACGAAATTTTCGCTTTTGCCTATAAATGTCCCCATGCCGGCGGCATCATGGCCGATGGGTATATTGATGCCCTGGGAAATGTGGTTTGCCCCCTGCACCGGTACAAATTCAGCCTGCAAAACGGCCGGAATGTAAGCGGGGAGGGCTATTACCTCAAGCACTGGCCCGTGGAGATCCGGGAGGAGGGAGTGTTTGTAGGTATGGAGGAGAGCGGTTTCTGGAATATTTTTCACTAAAAATGAGGGTGTACAACTTGTTAAAAAGCCAAAATCCCCTATTTTTGCAACCCCAAACGGGATTCCCCTTTAGCTCAGTTGGTTAGAGCATCTGACTGTTAATCAGAGGGTCGTTGGTTCAAGTCCAACAGGGGGAGCGAATGAAACCTCGGCTAACGCCGGGGTTTTTTAATGCCTTTAGCTCAGTTGGTTAGAGTCCCGCAAGTGCGGGATTAATCAGAGGGTCGTTGGTTCAAAGCCTGTCCCGAGCGCGAAGCAATTCGGGATCCAACAGGGGGAGCGAAAGAGAAAAACCTCAGCATTTGCTGAGGTTTTTCTCTTTTCAGGGCAATCTTGTTTTATGAGGTTTGCAATATGACAAACCAATTCTATCTCTATATCCTTTTTTCTAGGGTGCATGATAAACATTATGTCGGCTATTCTTCAGATCCGTGGAGGCGACTTGAAGAACACAATACAAAGCCGTTCAATACATACACTTCAAAGTACAGGCCATGGATAATCAGTGCAGTTTTTTCCTGCGGAGACAAAGAGAATGAGGCTATAA